>MABF01000175.1 GCA_002163025.1 'Osedax' symbiont bacterium Rs2_46_30_T18 | reverse complement strand
CAGAAATGACCATTATGCAGGGATATAGATGAGCACCAATCCAAAGTTACATACACAAAGATTTACTTTAACTCCAATCCAAGATACTGCTGATTCAAATCGCCATTTAATAGAAATGATGCAGGATTCAAGAGTACAGCGCTATATCACAGGAGCAGCGTTTACCGATGAACAAGTCATTGCTGGTCTTGAGAGGTTTCACCGCCTCAACAACGTCAACGGACAAGGTTTCTGGCTTATCTACGATAGCGACGACAACTGTGTCGGCATGTGCCTGCTAAAACCTATGCCAACCCAAGAGGTAACCGGCAATATTGAAACTGGCTACTGGCTGAAACCCGCTTACTGGGGTCAGGGAATTGCCGCTGAAGTTGCCGCGCGATTAATAGAGTATGCCTTTGTCGATTTGCGCTTGCAGAAAGTCACTGCAGTCGTTGACGAGCAAAACATAGCCTCGGCAATATCACTGGAAAAAGCGGGTATGACCAGGCAGGGGAAAATAATGGCCTACGATACCGATTTGCCTTTTTACCTGATTAGCCGCGAAGAGTATTTTGTTAAAACAAATACGCTAGCCTAACGCGTAACAGCCTTTATTTATATAATCTATAAACACAAAAAACCCAGCAGCTGCTGGGTTTTTCAGTAACAGGCAATACCTATTCGATTAACTGCCCACTCAAGTCAGGCACTTCCCAGTCCTTACCGGGAACCGCTTCAAGCAAGCTCTTAGTATATTCGTGCTGTGGGTTGTGGAATACATCGTAAGTCGGCCCGTACTCGACAATTTCACCCAACTTCATTACCGCAATGTTGTCACACACTTGTGCAGCAACCCGTAAATCGTGAGTAACAAACAACATAGCGAGATCCATTTTATTCTTGATCTCATCCAGCAGCTCCAAAACTTGAGCCTGAACTGATACGTCTAAAGCCGACACCGCTTCATCAGCGATCAACAACCTCGGTGACATAGCAAGAGCGCGAGCGATACCAATACGCTGACGCTGACCGCCAGAGAATTCGTGTGGGTAACGCTTTAAGGCAAACTTATCCAGACCTACAATCTCAAGCAGCTCTTCAGCTTTCTTCCAAGACTGCTCTTTTGGAACTCCGTGAATAGTCGGGCCTTCAGTGA
>MABF01000059.1 GCA_002163025.1 'Osedax' symbiont bacterium Rs2_46_30_T18 | reverse complement strand
TTGAATCGCGAAAGCAACAAACCTCTGAGTAAAAAACAGATACTCAGAGGTATCTACTTTCAACTTCCCACTTCCGACTTCCGACTTCCTACTTCCTACTTACCACTTCCTACTTGTTTTTATCCTTATTCCAGGGATTATCCAAATACTCCAGATACAGCGCTTCTACCTTGTCTCTGGCCCACTGTGTGCGGCGCAAAAACTTTAAACTGGATTTAATGCTTGGATCACTGTTAAAGCAGTTAATATTGATCCGTAGCCCCAACTCTTCCCAGCCGTAGGCATCGACTAATTCCTGTAAGATATCAGCTAGCTTTTTGCCGTGCAGTGGGTTGTTGGCCTGCTTGTTTTGCTCGTTATTATCGCTCATACAATTGCCTGAATGTTGCTTTTTACATCTAATACCCGCACTTAGCCAAGACTTGGCGGGGCCTTATCAACAGGCCGGACTTATGTCGACCTGTTGATAACTACGCTTATCTGGCGTCAATCATTTTCTGACCGCGGGCCACTGCCGCACGCACCTGGTTAGGGGCTGTGCCGCCGATGTGATCTCTGGCTGCAACTGATCCCTCAAGAGTCAGTACTTCAAAGACGTCGGCGCTGATATCCGCTGAGAAAACCTGCAGCTCTTCAAGGGACATTTCCGCTAAGTCCTTTTTCTGCTCAAGACCGTAAGCTACTGACTTACCAACAACTTCGTGGGCATCGCGAAAAGGCATGCCGTTGCGGGTCAGGTAATCGGCCAAGTCGGTAGCCGTTGAGAAACCGCGCAGTGCCGCTTCACGCATTTCCGCTTTCTTTGATTCCAGCGCCGGCACCATATCAGCGTAGGCACGCAGACAGCCCTTGATGGTATCGATCGTATCGAACAACGGCTCTTTGTCTTCCTGGTTATCTTTGTTATAGGCCAGTGGCTGTGATTTCATTAGCGTCAGCAGTGACATCAAATGCCCGTAAACACGACCACTTTTACCGCGCACTAGCTCAGGTACATCCGGGTTCTTCTTCTGTGGCATGATCGAT
>MABF01000170.1 GCA_002163025.1 'Osedax' symbiont bacterium Rs2_46_30_T18 | reverse complement strand
GATCAAGACCCCGGAAAGTAGCAACACTGCGGAGCTTTGTTGACCCAATCAAAGCTCCTATATTGCCGACCCTTACCTGTCATCTCAATTACTTCACAGATCTCTTAGGCACCACACTGGCATGACCGATTCTGCCAGTATTACAATTGTACGTCTCTAAATTGTAACTTAGCCAATTGACTGTACAGGTCACAGCTAATCAGCAGTTCTTGATGGGTACCGCTGGCAATTATCTGCCCCTGATCAAACACCATGATTTTATCTACGTCCAGGATGGTCGCTAGGCGATGGGCGATAATAATGGTAGTGCGCCCCTGCATCAGTCGATTTAACGCCTGCTGTACCTTAGCCTCACTCTGTGCATCTAAGGCACTGGTGGCCTCATCGAGCAGTAAAATCCGTGGATTTTTTAAGATAGCTCTGGCGATGGCGATACGTTGTTTCTGGCCGCCACTTAAACGCACTCCCTTCTCTCCGAGAAAGCTTTTGTAGCCATCGGGTAACTGCATTATAAATTCGTGTGCGTTGGCCGCTTTTGCCGCTGCAATTACTTCATCATCACTGGCAGATGGTCTTCCATAGCGGATGTTGTAGCGTACATCACTGCTAAACAGCACAGGTTGTTGCGGCACCAGCGCCATCTGTTCGCGCAGCGCGTGGTGATCTAATTCACGTACATCGACACCATCAAACAACACTGCCCCCTGTTGCGGGTCATAAAAACGCTGAATCAGCTCAAACAAGCTGGATTTCCCGGCACCTGATGGCCCCACCAAAGCGACACTTTGTCCGGCGGGTATGGAAAAGTTGATATTTTGCAATGCCGCCGTGTCACTTCTTGACGGATAGTAAAAATGCATATTCTGACAGGTGATCAGCGGCGCCAGAGAACTGACATCGGTTGCTGTTGTCACTGTTGAACTAATCTCGCTGCGCACTTGTAGCAGCTCGACTAATCTATCGCTGGCCCCCGCGGCACGCTGTAAATCCCCCCACACTTGGGAAATAGTGGTCACGGAAGTTGCCAGTAAAATAGAGTAAAAAACAAAGGCCCCCAGTTGCCCGGCGCTCATCTCCCCGGCGATTACCGCTGAGCCACCTAGCCACAACATGCAGGCCACTGCCGAAAACACTAACAACAATACAGCGGCAATCAACAGTGCCCGCTGTTTAATACGTAATTTTCCGATCTCAAAAGAGTGCTCTACTTCCCCGCCAAAGGCTTGCTTTTCATAGCTTTCACGCGAGTAGCTCTGCACGGTTTTAATCTGTTGGATAATTTCGCCGGCGTAAGTGCCGACGTTGGCCACTGAATCTTGAGTGCGCTTTGACAGCTCCCTGACTCTGCGACCAAATATCAAGATCGGCAGCAGCACGACGGGAACGATCAGAAAAACCACCATAGTTAACCAGGCATCCGTCAGTAACAGCATGATCAGCGCGCCGATAAACATTAATAGCGATCGCAGAGCCATCGACATCGATGAGCCAATAATGGTTTGTAGCAAGGTGGTATCAGTGGTCAGTCGCGACATGATTTCGCCACTGAGGTTAGATTCAAAATAACTGGGATGCAACTCTACCAAGTGATCGAACACTGCTTTGCGGATATCAGCACAGACTCGCTCGCCCAGCCAAGAGACCAAATAGAAGCGGATATAGGTGCCGACAGACATTAACAAAGTAAGTGATAATATTACTATAGTTGTCTGATTTAATTGAGAATTTGACTGAGCAACAAAACCGTTGTCGATCATAACGCGCAACCCCTGGCCAATCGACAAGGTCACTGCAGCGGTAAACACTAATGCCAGCATCGCATAGACCAAGGTTTTGCGATATGGCAATGCAAAGGAGAACAACATCGTTAAGGTTGATTTTTTGGCAATAGCTTTAGGTGGTTTCTCTGGGGAAGTCTTTTGCTGTTGGCTCATTGATTAATCTGCTCGCAGTACTTAAGTACAAAGGATATTTCATCGATCATTTTACTGACAGTGATGATAACAGCTGTTGCAGATACTTATCCATAGAGCGGTGATGGCCAATGATGTATTTAGCCACAAAACGAAACAGCGGGTTATACACTTCCCCATTTTCGGTGATAGTTAACTCTGTTTGCTGCCCCTTAGCTTGCAAATCAAAAGTCCAGCTACCGCCAAACATCAATCCTTGTCCGACTATTTTGCGCACTAAACGCCGCTGTCGGATTTCTTCTACAGTGGCAAATGCAATACTTTTTCCCTCGTTAGTGGTCTCTTTCCACACTTGCTCATTAATGCGTTCAACCTTGAGTAACTCTAAGCGCCATTCTGGCATTTTTTCGTAGCCGACTAATTTTTTCCAGACTTGTGCAATATCTGCGTCTAGCAAAATGCTTCTCAAGGCGTTATGTTTAACCGGCAACAACCAGCCAATTAGCAAAACAAGGCTAATTGCGGTTAATACTAGACCTATTATTATCAATCCAATCTTCATCTTAGCTTCCTAATCTATAACACATTAACAATGATGTTCATTTTATAATTTGGGCAAAGGTAAACAACGATTGTTAGGCTAACCGAACTAAAAAGGTAATCCATGAGCACTGATGCAAATCCTGTGATACAAATTCAGGCGCTATACCCAAAAATCTATCTGGCTTGCCACAGCGAACACAGTAAATCCAGATCCAGTACCCGTAGTTTATCGAATCGGGACATGACCATTTTGGCGCACTTGTACGACACACAACTCACTTACAACAAACAGCTGGCGGCCCATTTAAAGGTCGCACCTTCAACGTTGTCTGAAGCCCTGAACAATTTAGTGGCACTAAAAATGCTGGTAGTGAGCGTTGATGAGGAAGATGAGCGCAAGTCCCGCTATCGGTTATCAGCTCTGGGTGAAAAAGCATTGCAGGATTCATCGGTTCTGAACACCCAAAAACTGCAACAGCTGTTAGATAAACTCTCTGCAACCGAGCAACAGCAAGTTGTAGAGGGACTGCGGCTGTTAGCAGATGCATCCCATCAATAAGCCTTCCCTTGCCTGGCACAGTGCAATCTGCCCCAGTTGCTTCCTTACTGCCAGGCAAACAACAAGCCTTAACCTAAATTAAATGCTGTTTTATCAGTCAAATAAGCGAATCAGGGTCTATAGTTAAAGTGAGGGTTGAATTTTCAGCCTGTCAGTTACTGGCAATTAGCCGCCGTGCAACCAGACTAATTGTCTCACTATTAATTGTTCTGTTATCTCTTTAAAGGGAGCTAACGATGGAAACAGTCGCAAAATTTGAAATTAGTTATTCCCAATCCCTGAACGTCAGTTCGCAGTTAAATATCAGCTTAGAGCAGCTAGCTGCCAGCGGGATCTCAAGTGCAGAGCTGATTGAGTTTTATCGCACTATGTTACTGGTGCGTATTTTTGATACTAAAGCCATCGCGCTGCAGCGAACTGGCCGTATCGGCACTTACGCCTCCTGTCTGGGCCAGGAGGCAATCAGCACCGCCATCGGTAATACGATGGCCGCTGAAGATGTGTTTATCCCAGGATATCGAGATGCTGCAACGCTGATTCTGCGCGGTACTAAAATGGAAGAATTGCTGCTCTATTGGGGCGGTGACTCCCGCGGCATGAACTTCAGCAAAAACACCCAGGACCTGCCCTACAACGTGCCTATTGCCAGCCAGTGTTGCCACAGTATAGGTATTGCCTACGCCTTTAAACTTCGCAAGCAACCGCGAGTAGCAGTGGTTGTTTGTGGTGACGGTGGTACCTCTGAAGGTGATTTTTATGAATCACTGAACGCGGCAGGTACCTGGAAGTTGCCGATAGTGTTTGTAGTGGTCAACAATCAATGGGCTATTTCAGTGCCCAGAAGTAAGCAGTCTGGCTGTGAAACCCTGGCGCAAAAAGCCATCGCCGGTGGCTTTAGCGGTGAGCAGGTAGACGGCAACGACATCATTGGCTGCCACCTTAAACTGCAACAGGCCATAGAAAATGCCCGCGCCGGCAACGGCCCACACCTGATCGAAGCTATCTGCTACCGCCTTGGAGACCACACCACCGCCGATGATGCCAGTCGCTATCGCGATGCAGCCGAACTGGAGCAAGCCTGGAAAGAGGAGCCGGTAGCACGGCTAAAAAACTTCTTAAGCGAAAACCAAATAACCACTGAGCAACAGCTAGAGTCTATCCAACAGCAGTGCAGTACAGCTGTTGAAGCCAGTGTCGAGCAGTATTTAGCTACGCAGGAGCAAGCTGTCTCCTCTATCTTTGAGCATATGTATGAAGAAATGCCCGCCGGGCTCAGAGCGCAACTAACCCAACTTGAAAGCCAATAAGCTCGCGCATTGAAAATAATTACTCGGAGCTAAACTATGCCAGAAATGACATTAATAGAAGCCGTCAACGCCGCCATGAGCTATGAAATGGGTGTCGATGAATCGGTAATAGTCTTAGGTGAAGATGTCGGTACCAACGGTGGCGTGTTTCGGGCCACTGATAACTTGCAGCAACAGTACGGTGAATTGCGGGTGGTAGATACCCCTCTGGCCGAATCCCTTATCGCTGGAATGAGTGTAGGGTTGGCAGCGCAGGGGCTAAAGCCTGTAGCTGAAATCCAGTTTATGGGTTTTATCTTTGCCGCCTTTGATCAGATCATCTGCCACGCCAGCAGAATGCGTAACCGTACTCGCGGCAGATTAACTTGCCCTATGGTGTTACGCGCCCCCTACGGTGGCGGAATTCACGCACCGGAACACCACAGCGAAAGCACCGAGGCGATTTTCGCCCATGTACCGGGCATCAGAGTCGTTATCCCCTCCTCCCCTGCGCGGGCCTACGGCCTATTGCTGGCAGCGATCAGAGACCCTGATCCGGTGGTTTTTTTGGAACCCAAACGCATTTACCGGGCCCAGTCAGAAAATGTTGCAGACAACGGTCAGGCACTGCCACTGGATGTCTGCTTCACCTTGCGCCAGGGCAGTGACATTACCTTGATCAGCTGGGGGGCTATGCTCAGTGAAACGATGCAAGCAGCAGATACTCTTGCTGAACAAGGTATTGATGCCGAAGTGATAGACCTGGCGACCATAAAGCCAATTGATAAAGCCACCATTTTGGAGTCAGTAGAAAAAACCGGTCGCTGTGTGATTGTCTCAGAAGCGGCAAAAAGCGGCGGTGTAGCCGCTGAAATTTCCGCCATCATTGCCGAGGAAGGGCTCACCTCACTCCTGGCACCTATCCTCAGAGTTTCAGGACACGATACTGTGATGCCGATGTTTAAGCTTGAACAACAATACATGCCCAGTGTGAAACAAATAATCACTGCGGTCAGTAAAGTGATGGAGTTTTAATGAATATATTCAAATTACCCGATTTAGGCGAGGGATTACCCGAGGCCGAAGTTGTCGAATGGTTTGTCAAAGAAGGCGATACCGTGAAGGTGGATCAAATTATAGTCTCTATGGAAACCGCCAAAGCCATTGTTGATATACCCAGCCCTCAGGCAGGCACGATATCCAGACTCTACGGCGCTGAGGGAGACATCATTCACACTGGCGATCCGCTACTGGAATTTGAGCACAGCGAGCAGGACCAAACAGCTACGGCTGCGGTGAAATCCACTTCAGTCGTTGGCGATATTCCCAGCACTGAAAAACATTTAAAGGAGGTAGCCCAGTCAGACAGTGGCGCCTCACACATAGGCGTCAAAGCTACTCCTGCAGTACGGGCACTGGCCAGACGCCACGAGGTAGACCTGAGCATAGTGACTCCCTCGGGACCCGACGGCACAATTAAAGCCAGCGATGTTGAGCGAGTAGCTAAAATATTTGCCAGCGTCGGTCAGCTCCAGCCGCTTAAAGGGGTGCGCCGAGCGATGGCTAAAACCATGGCTCAGGCGCACGCAGAAGTAGTAGGTGTAACAATTATTGATGACGCCAACATCCATCACTGGCCGGCGAAGACGGATGTCACCGCCAGGCTGGTCAGGGCGATCATCTGCGCCTGTGAAGCAGAGCCCTGCCTGAATGCCTGGTATGACAGCCACTCCATTGGCCGCAGAATATTGAAGCAAGTGCATTTAGGACTAGCCGTGGATACGCAAGCGGGTCTGTTTGTCCCGGTCATCAGCGACGTCGCCCAGTACCAGCCTCAGCAACTGCGGGATAAAATTGCCGAGATAAAAGAACTGGTTATACAACGTAAAATACCTTCTGAACAGCTGCGCGGCAATAGCATCACTTTATCAAACTTTGGATCAATAGGCGGTAAATACGCCAACCCAATCGTCGTCCCCCCCACTGTTGCCATTATCGGTGCAGGAAGAAGTTTTAATAAACTGGCACTTGAAAAAGCTGAGGTCGTTGAACATAAATACTTACCGCTGTCGCTAACGTTTGATCACCGGGCGGTGACCGGCGCCGAGGCCGCCAGGTTTATGCAGGTATTGATTG
>MABF01000213.1 GCA_002163025.1 'Osedax' symbiont bacterium Rs2_46_30_T18 | reverse complement strand
AGTGGAACAACGTTAAGTTAATCGGTGCAACCGGAGCCGATTACGATCTGCAAGTGACCGCCTCACTGTACAACTTTGTCGATGAAGATACTTGCCTGACGATTGATGTATTAGATAACGATAGCGACCCTGAGGCCACCGCCTTAAGCATCGACAGCTTTGATACGCAAGTGACGCTCAATGCAGTGGTGGTGGGCACCGTTACTGAAGTGACTTTAGACGGCAAGCAACAGCTGAAATTTACTCCCAACGCCAATATGGATGCTCAAGTGGCCGATGGCACCACTGAAACGTTGTCTTTTAATTATGTGCTCAGCGATGCCGATGGTGGTACTGACAGCGCAACGGTGACTTTCATCGTCAATGGCGTTACTACCCCTACCTTAACAACACCGCTGATTTTAGATTTAGACGGTGACGGTATAGAAACTACGACCCTGGCAGATGGAGTACAGTTTGATATTAACGGTGACGGCCATATAGATCAGACCGCCTGGGTGGGCTCCGATGATGCGTTTTTGGTCCGCGATATCAATGGTGATGGCAAAATCAATGGTGCCGCAGAATTATTTGGTAGCGCGACAGTGCTTGGCAATGGCGAAAAAGCTGAGGACGGCTTTGCCGCACTGGCTGACTTAGACAGTAATAGCGACGGTGTGATCAACGCTCTGGATACTATGTATGATCAATTACAAACCTGGCAAGACCAAAACCAGGACGGCTTAGTGCAAGACGGAGAGCTTAAGTTTCTTAAAGATATCGATGTGGCCGAATTGAACTTAGTGGCTACAGAGGGTAATGACTGGGACAACGGCAACCTGATCGGGCTCAATTCAAGCTGGAGTGATAGCAGTGATCAACAGCATGAGCTGGCGGATGTGTGGCTGCATTATGCCAGCGGCGAAGACGGCAGTTTTGTTGAATTCTCCGCTGACTTTACGATGCCACAAACCGAGGAGCAGATAGTGTTTGCCGAAGATTTAGTGGCGGCAGAGGAGAATACTGTCCACACCGCTAACAACAGTGCTAGTGCAGAACAAGCCTCAACTGAATATGTAGCGCCAGTAGCAGAGACCGGCATGGTAGATATAGGACCTAGCAATGATACGGTGCTTTGAC
>MABF01000071.1 GCA_002163025.1 'Osedax' symbiont bacterium Rs2_46_30_T18 | reverse complement strand
CTCTATAGTTGCTGATGCAGGTTATATAAGCGCTACAAATACCCGCATAGCACTGATTTGTGGAGCACCTAATGCACATATCTAATAGGAAAACTTACTCTATAGTTGCTGACGTGGGCGGAACAAATACCCGCATAGCAATGACACAAGGCGTAGTACTGCAAGAGTTTTCGATCCAGCATTATGCCAATGACCAATTCCAAACCTTTGAGCAGTTGCTACAGGACTACCATCACAGCCAGGGTCTGGTGCGCTGTGAATCTGTGTGCATTGCTATCGCAGCACCAGTTACTGGCCAAAGAGCGCGCCTGACCAATCGCAACTGGATTATAGATCAACAGTCAATCCAGCAGCTGCTGGGCTGTGGATCGGTAAAACTGATTAACGATTTCGAGGCGCTGGCACTGTCGCTAAATGAAATTGGCGCAGAACACTTACAACCGATCTCCCAATCGCGAGGAAAGCTCTGCGGCGGTAAAAAAATAGTGCTCGGTGCTGGGACTGGTTTTAACGCTGCGCAGCTACTGGACAACAATTTAAAAGGTGTCGCCAAGGTAAGCTGCGCCGAGTGCGGCCACATGACCTTGCCACTAGAATCAGCCCAAGAGCTGCGACTGAGAGACTATTTGGCCGCCTCTTACAGTCGCGCATCGGTTGAGCGAGCACTCTCCGGGCAGGGATTAGTTAATCTTTATCAGTGGCTTGGAATGGATAAGAAGATTGCCACCGATGATCTAAGCCCGGCGCAGATAGCCGCAGCCGCATGCTCTGGCGACGATCCTTTGTGTGTAGAAGCGGGCGAGCTGTTCAGTCGGTTTTTTGCCCGAGTGGTCGGTGACATGGCGCTGGCATTTCTGCCTTTTGGTGGCATTTACCTTTCAGGGGGAGTCTCTCGCGGCTTAGCACCACTATTAAAGCAACCTGCATTTCTCGACACTTTCCATGCTAAAGGACGCCAGAGTGAGCTGATGAAATCATTTAACATCCAGCTGATCACTTCTGATAACAGTGCATTGCTAGGATGCGCGGCGGCTTTATAAAAAAGTCGGAAGTCGGAAGCTTCAATACTTACGACTTTCCACTTACCACTTACCACTTACCACTTACCACTTACGACTTACGACTTTCTACTTACGACTTGGTCTTAGTGGTCGTCGCCAAATGCTGGCGCACGATTGACATTAACCCTTGCGTCGACGGATCGTAATCGGTGCTGGAGTGTTTGATGTTGGCACTGATTTCAGTGGCCAGACGCTTGCCCAGTTGCACACCCCATTGATCGAAGGAGTTGATATTCCAGATAGCGCCCTGAACAAAAACTTTGTGTTCATACAAGGCAATTAATGCACCTAAGTTTTTCGGGCTCATCTCATCCATTAATATTATATTACTGGGTCTGTTACCCGGACAGCTGGCGTGGGTTTTAGTATCTGCAGAGGTATCGCCAACCATAAAGGCATTGGCCTGCGCCAGCATATTAGTCAACAGCGCAAAGTGGTGCTCTGCCGCTTTTTCATCACTGTGCAGTGAGGCAATAAAATCAATAGGCACAAAACGTGTTCCCTGATGCAGTAGCTGGAAAAAAGCGTGCTGCCCGTTTGAGCCGGTTTGCCCCCAAACAATGGATCCGGTGGCATAGTCAATCGGCTGCCCTTCCATATCCACAGATTTGCCATTACTCTCCATATCCAGCTGCTGCAAAAAAGCCGGTAACTGGTGCAGTGCCTGGTCATAGGGGATGACAGCCTGAGTTTCAGCGCCGAGAAAGTTGATATACCAAATACCCACTAACGCCATAATCACCGGCATGTTTTGCTCTAGGGGCGCATTCAGAAAATGCTGATCCATTTCATAGGCGCCTTCCAGCAACTCGATAAAACCGTCATAACCTATAGATAGCGCAATCGGCAAGCCAATGCTCGACCAGAGTGAATAGCGACCGCCTACCCACGCCCAGAACTCAAAGATGTTCTCGCGTTTTATACCGAACTCCATTGCCGCAGCCTGATTGGTAGAAACAGCCACAAAGTGCTTGGCCACGTCTCCCGCCACCGCCTGTTGCAAGAACCAACTCTTGGCACTGTTAGCATTGAGCAAGGTCTCCTGAGTGGAGAAGGTTTTAGTGGAGACAATAAATAAGGTTGTCTCCGGCTTTAGTGAGCTAAGTACCTTGTTTATGTGCTGGCCATCTACGTTGGAGACAAAGTGAATGCGCAGCTGTGGGTGGCGATGCTCTAACAGAGCCCGGCACACCATATTCGGCCCTAAATCCGATCCGCCAATCCCAATGTTAACCACATCGCGGATACGTTTACCGCTGTATCCCAACCATTCACCTGAGCGCACTTTGTCACTGAATATTTTAAGCTTGTCTAAACTAGCGCGAATCTCCGGCATCACGTCGCGACCGTTTACTTCAACCGGGTCAGCACTGCGATTGCGCAATGCCGTGTGCAATACCGGTCTATTTTCGGTGACATTAATAATGTCTCCGGTAAACATTTGCGCCCGGCGCTGTCGCAGCGGCGAGTGCTCGGCCAATTGCATCAACGCCGCCAGCACTTCTTCGCTGACCAAATTTTTGGAGTAATCCAGAAACAAACCATCCAAACGCAAACTCATCTTTTCAAATCTTTGCGGATCTTCTACAAAGGCATCGCTAATGCGTTGATCTTCAGTTTTCTCTGCTAGCTGTTGCAGTTTATTCCAAGTCACCGACTGGCTGAGGTTATACATTTCGAGGCTCACTGTATTTATAAATTATTATGTTTTATTTGGTAATAATACGTATAATTACGCACGACCACTGCAAAATAGACAGACAAGTACAAGTTTGGTAGGAATTTTACTACAATTGGAGTGATTGTAGCAACAAATGTTAACCGCAATCTGCTCCCCTTTTATGACTGCATTAACGCGGAGGCTGCACCCAGTAACGCAAATCGCGCACTGGGGTATCTTCTGCCAATTGATGATTTTTTATGATGATCGTTTTAATTTTCAGCCATTTTTGCAACGGGAATAAATGCGCGGTTGTAGCGTCCTGTTGCATATACCGATTGAAGGAGCCATCAGCTACTGCTGTTTCCAAGCCCTCCCTTATCCGCAGATGAAGCACTGAGTTGTCTGGAGCGACAAAGAAATACATAGGAAAAGGGTAGTAAAGCGCCATGTCTTGATACCAGATCAGCGATGGATAAGCCTGGGCACGCGCTGCAACTTCCGCCTTGCCCTCGTGCACTCCCCTTGGAAAGTAATCGCAGCGACCGGCGGCGACCTGTTTAAACATATTTTCGTAGATGGGGTTGCGCATCACTTGTAATCCGGCATTTTCTAATACATCTGAGTCCGGCCAGTGCGCTCCCTGACAAGCCACCATTTTTTTTAAATCACTGAGGTTTTTTATCTGTGCAAAGTCCTGGCGACGGTTTTTTCTGATCACAAACTGCCTGAAACCCAACATGCCTTTAACCAAGGGTATACGTATGGCCTTTAAGCGCTGCTCTCTGATAATAGAAGTACCGGCCCAGTAAACATCCAGCCCGCCATTTTTCTCTAGCTCGATAAAGGCCCGACCCTGCTGCATGCGCATCGAAAATAAAATATCAAGAGAGCCATATTTTGCTGCTGTTTTTTCCAATACTAGTTCTAGTAAACCAATGAAATAGCTGTGGCTGGCATCAAATTTCGATTGCGGGGGGATGGTTCTGATACTTTGACTGGCAAAGCTATTTAAGCTAACAACGAGGAGAAGCGGGAAAAACCACTTGAGTCTTTGCATGTCACCTCTCTTCAACTGTTGCTATTTAATTACCGCCAACACGCCCGATCGATTTAACACTGGTTGTAAACAAACTTTGCCTTGTCCATTTCGCAAATTCTCAACCAGCGCTGAATTAGAGTGTAGCACTCTAATTCAATACTAATCTATTAGTGAATCGACGATACTTTCGAACTGATAGGGTAGTTTTTAGCCCCCACTCATTGCAGTTTAAGCACTGGCCTCACAGATTTTTAAATACTGGGCAACAACCGACTGCATGCCCTGCTCTATACATTCCACCGTTAATACATGTCCGATTGACACTTCCAAAATAGCGGGAATACTTAGAAACTTGGCCAGGTTTTGCAAATCCAAATCGTGACCTGCATTCACTTCGATCCCCAACGCAGTCGCCTTGGCGACGGCTTCCTGATAATCCTTAAACACTGCTTGGCCATTATCGCTATGGTAGCTGGCAGCAAAAGCCTCTGTGTAAAACTCAACTCTGTCGCAACCGGACTGAGCTGCTAACACAACGTGTTCAACATTGGGATCTAAAAATATCGCCGCTCTGATGCCCGATTTTTTTAATCTGGCGCAGGTTTGCTGAACCAACTGCATGTCCTGGGATAAGTCCCAACCGTGGTCCGAAGTCAACTGACCGGGAGTATCTGGCACTAAAGTGCACTGAGTAGGTTTTATCTTCTCAACCAACTGCAGGAAATCCTCTGAGGGATAGCCTTCAATATTGTATTCAACAACGCTGTTATCTTTTAACAGCTCACCTAGATCATGAGCATCTTGCATGGTGATATGACGCTCGTCCTGTCTGGGATGCACAGTAATGCCCTGCACACCTAACGCCATAAACTTATTGGCAAAATTAACAACATTTGGAAAATCACGGCCTCTGGAGTTTCTCAACAGAGCGATTTTATTTAAATTAACGCTTAACTTAGTCATCTTTGTTGTCTCATTTAACTTCACTAAAAATCTTGTGTGGATGTTAGCAAATAGCATTCACTTTGACGCTATTAATTTTTACTGATTTAGTATAAATACTGTCCCTGAGCACAAATCAGAATAATTGGCCGCCACGGGGCTGCGCCTAAACACTTTATTAACTTGGCGACTGGTGCTCTATACAAATCAACTGCTCAGAAGATTGCTGCAGTGGGACCTTTAGCAGCTCGCAATAATACTCGCTGCCGCCTAAGTGGGTGTTATAGCGACAAGTGTGACAGACCCCAAACGTTTTCATGTTGCTAGATCCCATTAACGCCTGCAACAACTCTCTTAGTGAACTTTCAATCTGGGCATTTTTTTGCTCTGTTAACCCCTTGAAAGCGCTGTTAAACAACGGCGAGGGGATTACTTTTTGCAGCACTTGATGGGCGCTATCGGTCACTTGCAGATGGATTATCCTACCGTCTTTAAGGTCGGTAATTTTAGACAAATAGCCCTTATTTTCTAATATTTTAAGTGTTTGAGAGACAGTGCCTTTGGTCTGCCCTAGATACTCAGTCAGGGCCTTGGCAGTATTGGAAAACTGATTGCATATAGACAAATAGTGCAGTACTTCTAACTGTACTGGTTGCAAGCCAAACTCGGCGGTGCAGCGTCTGGAGTCTGCTCGCTGCAACTCCGCTATGCGCTCTATATAGTCATAAATTTTAGTTGAAGCCACTCGCTACTCCCTCTGGACTACCACTGTTAAAAGATCTGCGAAAATTATCACCGCCCCTGCACTGTTACAGAGAATAAGCAACCCAAATATAGTATCGACTAAAAACTTGTTTGACAAGAGAGAATGACTTGTACTATATTATAAAGGTATCGAGTCGACACCTTTATAATCACTCAAAATTTCAACCAAAAATTCACTCATGCTCAAATAGCACTAAGGACATAAACCATGAAAAAACTAACACTGGCCAGCTGCATCCTCTCTACCAGCATCGCCCTTTCCTCACAAGTTGCTGCGCACTCAGAACATACTGGCGGCATTAAAGCCCCGAAGTTCGATAGTGGCTCTACTACTCATGCATCCTTCGATATCATCCACAGTAAAATAAGCACCAGTGGTAATGTTGCTACTTTCCACCTGGCTGTCGCTGCAAAAGCCGGCAGCAGCAAACCTAAGGCAACAGGTAAGCTCGCTGGAAGTTCTGTCTATTCTTATGTATGGCCAACCAGCCTGGACCCTTCTACCGTTGGCTTTGAAGAAAAAACGGGCATCTTAGCACTGGCTGTCACTGCTCATCCGGATTTTGATGACACCCCACTTTACGATGAGAATAATGATGGAGAATTAGCCAATGACGGAAACGAATGGCACAGCCATTGGATAGTGTTGGCGCCTAACGAGCAATGTGGTCCCGGAGCTTTAGGTGTTGTCGACATCCCTAAAGGAGTACAACCAAAACTGCCCAAAACTTGGCCTGGCCTGCCTATCCTATTAGACAGCCCTGGCTGGAATCCAACATTTCACGGTAACCATCTAGAGGTAAAAGTACCCTTCGCCGATATTAGCAGCTTAGAAACAATCAGCTACGATGGGGTCACTGCAGCACTTAGGGTCAATCAGAGTGTGCATGCTCCCCTGCTGTGCGTAACAGATGTTCAGGACATCGCTTCAGGTGATTTATCACT
>MABF01000137.1 GCA_002163025.1 'Osedax' symbiont bacterium Rs2_46_30_T18 | reverse complement strand
AGCGGTAGATAAATCAACGACTAGCGATTCACTTTTCCAAATACAAGTTGAACGAATAATATGCAATAACCTATCCGATCCCACCTTTGGAGTTGAAGAACTTGCGGGTAAATTATTTATGAGCCGTAGCACCTTACACCGAAAACTAAGACATCAGTCGGACATTACTGCGAGCGACCTAATAACTGTATTGAGATTAAAGCGTGCCAAAGAACTACTAAAAACTAACCTAAGCTTATTAGATATAGCCTATGAAATAGGATTGAGCAGTCACTCTTATTTTAACAAAAAATTTGCCCGCCAATTCGATCAAAAACCCAGAGATTACCGCAATAGAGATTGTAAATAATGTTGTGTTGCTCGGTTTTAAAATCTAGTAGTTAGCTGTAGTTTCAAGACTATCAACTCACTAAAATCAGATAAATCGCATTATTTCACCGAACAATCGGCTTTCCCCATTTCAGCTGATCAACATCTGAGCCGCAGTTTGTATGTACTCGCTAACCGAACCAAACTATTGTTAGAATCAGATTGATTGTGGTAGATTGATCGAAAAGGTAAAGTTAAAGTTAATACTTCCTATACTCTACAATTGATTACTTATCACCCTCAGGTCACTTTTTTAACACAGCACGAGCTGTAAATATAGCCAAGGAAATCAGACTTATGTCCATAACTTTCGAACTTGTTTCATTTGAATTGGGGGGGGTCCTGCCCTTTGGATGGCAGCCTTTCGTGGGGAAATACGGTGTCGGAACGATAGGACATGAATTCTCAATGGTGGGCACCTTCAAGATCAAAAGTGGCTGGGAGATGAAACGGGGCAAGCGTGTATCCAACTTACCCGCCCTGGAGTGGCGGGAGAAAGAGTTCTGGTACCAGGGCAATGTAGAAGGCACCGAGTGGACATACAAAGGCGAGACCGACAAGGGCGATCTCTACCAATCGAACCCAGGAAGCCAAACCTGGGGAGGATTTAACCAATCCGGGTCCACCGATCCACGCAAACATGCGTGGGTTGATAAGCCCGGTTCAGATGTTAGTTCCAAACTTCACGACAAGCTGTTAACACCGCTACAGCGCCTAATGGTCAACACAGGCAAATCGGATCTTATCCAGCTCAAAGCCACCCAGCCGTACAAGGACGCGTTCGCCCTGCATAACACTTCCGGCAACTACAACAAGGGCCAACTCAAAATGTGGTGGATGGCAGCTGAACACCTCGGCCATAGAACCCGTTACCGTAATCTTCCCTGCATCGCAGTAGATCGTCCCGGCATTGCTCTCAGCGGTGGATCCGGGGCCTCTGGCGGCGGCTTTGTCTCCAAGGCATCGGGCGTAACCCGGCGCCGTATTTTGCAATTCGATCTGGGTATAGTGGGCAATGGGCAGCGTTTTACAGCGACCCAGGTCCTAGAGAGCATTAATGGCAAGCCCTCGATCAGCAAATTCATCATTCCGGGCAAAGACGATAATTGGTGCAGGAATGTGCCTGACCGATGGCTCGCATACTGGCGCAGCCGCCTCAACAGCATGAATGTTGGAGATCAGACCACCGAGTTTGAAGGCGAAAGTACTATCATTGCCTGGGAGAAATGGGTCGAGCAACTCGAGAAAAAAGGTCTGGTATAGACCCTGTCATGGGTTGAAGTGCGTCACCAATCCGTTCAGTTTTGGCGTTTTTTTTGCAATACATAATAGACAGCCAGAAAAAAATATACACTGAGAAGTTTAAAAATTGAAAGTCCAACGTTTTGTATTCGTTATTAAAAAAATGATGAAATGATTAGAGACAGAGTTGTTGTAGATTGAGAGCTGGCAGTTAGAATTTCACTCGCTACACTAACTCAGCCACCTATCATCACCGTGGGTAAACCTAACACTATAGTGCCGCCGTGGGCAGTACTATCTCCCATGCGCGCGGCGGGCTTACCGCCTATCATTACCGTGGCACTGCCTTTTATGATACTGTCCGGCGGGCCGACGCAGACACACATATCAGAGAGACAGGCCGCGGGCATGCTTCCTATTAGTACCGTAGGGGCTCCCGGTCCTGTCACTGGTCCACCCACGTGGGGAATAGGCGGCACCGCCGGGGTCTGCATAGGACAGACATGCATATCAGTAAGTCTTGCAGCTGGGGGCATAGCTTATCTCCGTTGGTTGCTAACAGATCCATTGTGTTTGAAATTGAGCTGGATACTTTCAAATATCAATTGCTGCTTAGGTCGCCGCGACCCCCTTCAGCGATATCGATAGCGATGGCAGTTGCCTTCTGATAATACTCTTGATAACCCTCCCATTCAGGGACTACAGCAGCGGTATTAACGGCTCCAGCGACCCCTTTGGCATACAGATAGTCCATCGGCATTACCATAGGCAAATCCGCCTCTACTATACTGCCACTACCGTTCCAAAACACCGCCTGAGCTAACCAGCCAACGGCGCAATCGTGCCCTAGTTGCTTTAGTCGGCGTTCGATGAAACGCCGTTTCGCCTCCTCGGGTTCGAGCACCCAATTTTTGCACCGGCTTATTGTATCCTTTTCCAGCTCGCTCCAGTCACTGTTGCGCAATTCCAGCACCACTATGCACCACCACAGTGATTCGCGCATAGGCAGGGCGTGGGCAATAAAATTACTCAGGTCGATAAAAAGGGACTGCTGCTGTAGTTGTGCTATGGTTTCAGCCGGGCTCAAAGCTGTTGCCTGCAAGTGCTGTGCTTGTTCCGACGCTTCAAATCTATTCCAGATCGGTAGGCTATCCGCCAGTGGTATTTTTTTGTAGCTCATCAGTTCACCATCACCATGCCACCTTTTACTGTCGTCATAGCACCACCTGATAATTCCGCCATAGTACCCCCTTTCACTTTTACCCCGATATCACCTGACAGCTCAGTGTTAGCAGATCCCGCCTTGAGTGCAATTTGCGCTTTTAGATTGACGTTATTAGCAGTCACATCCACTTTTGCAGTACCTTTGATAGAGATTTCGCTGCTCTTAATCTCTATCTTAGATGCGCTGATTTCAATCTGGCTGGAGCCCACTTTCAGGACTATCGTCTTATCCGCATGCAAGGTTATGTTCTGCGCCTTTTCAGAAATCGATTTACCGGCATCCAAGCTATAATTAGCATCAGTTTTAGTACTGATATCTTTTTTTACCTGGACGCTTTTCTCACCTTCAACTTGCTCATCGACATCTTTCGCTACGGTTATCTTACGGTCGTTTTTCACCTCTAAAAAATAGTCTTTAGCCGCGTGCAAATAAAGTTCCTCACTGTCCTTCTTATCATCGAAACGCAGCTCATTAGACTCACCTTTGAGTTGAGTTTTTATCCCCGACTTGGTCGTCTCCGCCTCGGCATAAGGCGCTTTGTGTTTACTGTTGTATAGGCTGCCAGTCACTATAGGTCTGTCGATGTCCCCTTCCAGAAAACTGACCAACACCTCCTGTCCGGCACGCGGAATAAATTGCAATCCATAACCACTACCCGCCATGGATTGTGCTACCCGCACCCAACAGCTGGTTTTATCACCTGCGACATCATCCCAGTGAAATTTTATTCTAATGCGACCTTCCTTATCACAAGTGCTCTCTCCCGCACTTGCACCAGCCACTACAGCACTGTGCATTCCAGACACACTCGGTTTTTCGAGCAGTGGTGGGTAATAGGGGAGACTCGATAAGATACAATCAAAATCTGTGTGGTTGGACAGCCCCCCCTTTTCATCCACATGGTATATAGAACGACCACTAATCACTAAATAGTCGTCCAATTGTTCAAGGTCTGGATGAGACGTTAACTTTAGGTAGTTACCGCTACAAATCAAATAACTCTCAGTGCTAGCGTTCACCAGTGAATAATCAGAGTCCTGTTGAGCTTTGCTACGCTGCGATGACGCTTTGTTTATATCGCTGAAATCACCACTGATGCTGGGGTGTGGGTATCTAAATTCAGTCAATGAGTGACTACCAGGTAACGCGGACTTGGTTTTGGACTCAGCTTCAACCAAAGCCGTACTCGCAGGATTGTAAGCCGCCAATTGCAGGACTCCGCTGTGATAACAAAATGCCGGCGCCCAGTGATTTAACAGTGGGTTGTCGCCACTGGGGAGACTGAAGTAATCGAAATCCTGCTGATGACCATCGTCGAATGGAAGCGCCGCATCTTGCAATATCAAAATATCAGAGTCCCTTTCAAAATAGAAATGCACTCCCTCTTGCGCCAGCAACCTGGATACAAAAGCTAAGTCTGTCTCGTTATACTGCAGACAGTATTCGCGCTTTACCTTGGGCATTTTCTTAACTTGGTACTTACCTGAGAATTTTAATTCGGTAAATATTTCGGAGACTATTTCCTGAGTGCTCTTGTTCTGAAAAACACGATAATGACGACTGTAGCGCAGCAGTGCCATCCAGGGCTCCACTGTCAATGCAATACAGCTGCCCTGATCAGCATCAAATAAAATTTTCACACCAGTAACAACACCCTTATAAACCCTGACAGGCTCACGACTGGGTGATATTTGATCAAATATTTGGCAGCTTATATGCTGCCCCAACCAGGAGGAAACATCCATTCCCAAGTTTAACACTGCCACTTCTATGTGGCTCAGTTGCGATAACTTTTCAGTAACTGACACACTGGTTGCGATGAATAGTTCGCCCGCCTCATCCTTCACCAGTAATTGACTGCTGCTGGCCTCACGAGGGATTCCGATTAAATTGTTGCGCTGTTGCTGTGACATACCCTCAACCTCTGATTCTTTTTATCCAACCTGGAACTGCAGCCATCAGGGCTGACAAAACTCCATTAAACCTGAAATCAAGTTTAATACTGCTACTCTGGTTGCAAAGCACGACAAACAGTCGATTGTTTCAGCGCTTAGCCTGCTCTTTAAGATAAACGAAGCAGCTTGCAAGTTTTGTAGCTAGTTGCCGGTGTTCAGAATTGACCCGGCGTCAATAATAGCGTCTTTGCCCAAGTGCAATCAAGAGGCTCTTTATACAGCCTATTTCAGCAGAGTTAGCGGTTTGCTAGTGAATGACCAGCCGGAACTTTTAGTTCTAGCTTTATCACTAAAGCGAGATAATAAGCGGTTGATGTACACCGATCTACCCAGTTGTTCGTTATCTTAACCTGCCTTAATCTGACTTCGACTAAAAACAAATCCACTTAAAATTTTTACCGCGATACACTGGTAGTCAAAGGCAGCAGGACACAGATGGCTTAACCAGTGCTCTGTATTAATTTGATAGCAGCGTACATATGATGAGTGATGTGGCACTGGCCAGGCATGCAAAATTAACCTAAAGCCTTAGCTGTCAACTTATCTACCGATCGCCGGGCACACAGAGATTGTTTGGGCGATATTACCGTTGTTTATTGAGCTTGGAGCTGCCTTAGTGAATCGAGTTGCCTGTGCAACCCCTGCTGCGCTTCTTCCGATGCATACCCTGACTTGCAGAACATTTCCAGACTTGCATCAAAGACTCCTGCAAGCGGTCTCGCCCTAGTCCAGTCAACCGTAGCTGGCTGAGCCTGCATGGCAATCTCCAATAACGTAAAAAAACTGAACCAGTCCTGACAGACGGAAGCTTTTCCCAGTCCAAGGCGCTGCTCTGCCAGAGAGTAGCTTGGGCTATAACTGAAATAGGGTCTTGCTGAGTCATCGCTACCCAAGAGGCGAGCGTTAGCGAAGTCTATAGGGGTTAACTGACCAGATACTAATAGCAAGTTGCTGGGTTTTAGGTCACCGTGAACACAGTTATGAGCATGACAGTTTTTGATTATGAGCCAAAGTTGCACTATCAATGGCGCCAAACACTGACCATGCTTTGGCTGGGACAGTGACCGGCGTAGCACTTGAGCTAAACTCTCGCCACACAAGTAATTGCAAACCAGTAGTTGCCAATTGCCGTATCGCTCTAGGCTGACCTCTCTATTACCCGAAATAGCGGGCAGTGACGTTAGCCAATAAAGTTCATTTTTCAAAAAATACTGTTCTTTTGGGTCCCGGGCTCTCTTTAGAATATACTGCCGATTGTCGGTTTTTCCCGCCACTCGCCAGCTATTCTTAGCCAGTTTTTCTATTGTATCTAGGTTGTAATTTTTGCTCTGGCAGTAACTTAATAACAACTGCGGCGCTTGAGTTTCAAAGTTCACTTGGCAGTCGCAAGCTAGAGAAATAACCGGAGAGGAAAGGCGTTTTACCGCCGTTCACCCGCAGTAGCAACTTTACTTTTTCACCTTTATTTTCCAAACTCAGCAATGAATTAGAAGGTTGCTCAAGTGGCACTGCACCTAAAGTATCAGCCAGTTTAAACCAATTCCAAAAACCGACAAAACTCACTCTCAGAAAATGGTTATCTACCGTTTTCAGCTCCAACTCTAGGCTTTGTGTGCTACCGGGGGCCGTTGGCCAACTCATAGGCGACCAGATCGAAGGTCCGTTGCGGTAACTATAAATCTTTCGCTCCTGCTGTAATGCTATTTCTAGGAATCCAGGGCTCATATCTTCGGCGCGTATTGAAAATTCAATTTTTAACTCTCCGGCGCTGTACAAGCGCCGCTGAATATCCCGTACTTTAGTCAGAAAATTGTTCAGTTTACTATTGAGTATCATCGGCTCTGAGTCGATGAAGCTCACCAAGCTCAGCTGCCCTTCACTATGAGTGAAGTCACCCAAATAGTCACTTTTGAACTGGTCAACAGTACCATTGACAGCAAAAAAATCTTCAAAAGCCTCTCGGCTTGCATCTTGCAGTGATTGAGAGGCAAATGGATAGTGATTCGCGAGTCGATTCTGGTAAAAACTTAACACGTTTTTCTGCCACTGCAGATTGATGAAAGCCCTTACTTCACTCATTGCGATACGGTTTAGTTGACGGGCACTGTCGGCAAGATAATTAGAGAGTAACTTATCTGAAAAGCTAGCCGCTAAATCCTGCATTCGCAGTAAGGGATTGGCCCCTGTCCCAGCGCTTAACTGCTGCAGTAGACTGGAACCGCGCGGCCCTTGTTCTAACGCTGTATCTATCCACTCTAAACTTTCGCGAATTTGCCCCAGGGCGATGTCAATCGGCCTGACCCCTTGATCGTCCGGTTTCATCAGTTGGTGCTGCCCGGCAAAGGGCCTGGCAATTGTCTTGGCCATTTTCAGTGCGGTAGCCTGTGTTTCCTGAAGTAACTTGAGCTTTTGCGGATCAGTACTGAGTGCATTTTCAGCTGCATCCGCTGTTGTCTGTTTAGGACTTTCCAGCAAATCGAGTAAGTTGGTGTGACGGGAGATAAGTTGCTGCAGCTTAAGAAGTGGTGAAACCTTGACGTCCCCCATCAAGGTCAGCGAGTCTCTGATTTGCGTGGTTCCCTCTGCAGCCGACAAGTTTATACTGCTATAAAAAGCTAGCCATACGCTGATGTAATCTTCTATATATAGCTGTTTTAGTTCCTGATTGATTCTACTCAGCTGCGATTGACTGGT
Source organism: 'Osedax' symbiont bacterium Rs2_46_30_T18 (assembly GCA_002163025.1). Lineage (GTDB taxonomy): Bacteria > Pseudomonadota > Gammaproteobacteria > Pseudomonadales > Balneatricaceae > Rs1. The sequence goes on along the minus strand of MABF01000137.1, from coordinate 33,144 downwards.
GATTTTCTCAACAACTTCTTCAAAACCTTTAATTTCATCTATGGCCAACTGAAACTCACCGCCTAGCATCAACTGTTCAAAGCCATCACGGGTATAAATAAACGGCATCAGGTAGCCACTGTAATCCTTAGAATAATTAAGTAAAAAATTAGCTCTGTGGCCTAAGCTATCCCGCAGGTCTACCCTGCGACTAAAGCTGGGTCGCTGCAATATATACTGATACAGTATCTCACTTACATCTTCTGATGAAAGTGATGCCTTGACTATACCAATCAGAGGTTGATGATCTTCAGGGGGAGTGATACCCGGTCGTAACCCTTCAGCTAACAGTATTCTAAATTTCTCCAGAGTTGCCGGATCTCCTTCCCCCTCCTCCTTCAGCGAGTCACTATAATACTTCTCAAGCACTTCGATACTCAGGCGCTGCGGATCGTACAATCGCTTGTATAAATTGTACAGTTCTATGGTTTTTAGCTTATCTTCCAACTGGTTATAGACAAACATATCTTTAAGTAAATAATCGCGTAATGCCGGGAGCAGTAACTGCTCCAGCCCCTGTTGATAACTGAGCTCTACAGCCTGTTGAATACTTGGATTGGGCAGCCAGGTAACAATATACCAAGGTCTCTGATCGGTGTAGATGTTCCTGATGTCGCGCAGCTCACTTAAGCGGTAGATGGGCACGCTAAGGTCGTCAATATTTTCATTGGAGCGCTGTAAATCATCTTGATATTTCTCTAATTTCAATTGAGCTCTAGCATCCAAGCCCCGAAAAAAATCATAGTTATACTTTATCAAGCCAATAAATATGGCCAGTGATAACAGCAGAGAGCTACTAAACAATACAGCTATAAATCGATAGCTGTTCTCGCGCCTAGTATTCACACCCACCAAACCCGCTTCAGAAATTATCTTACCTTTAAATAATTGCTTATTAAACAGCGACTTCCCAGATTCATTAGACGTTTGGCTGTACTGTTCATAGCCTAGTTCAGAAGCCAGTAATAAACTCAGTTTGTCTACACTTCGTTGATCACTGCCGCTATTAGTAAAGAAATAACCTCGGAAATTAAGACTGTTCTCTTCGAAGTGATGATCGCTGTATAACAGCCTGAAATACTGCTGCAATTCAGTTTTTATTAAAGCAAACTGATAGGGCCCCACTAAAATGGATTCCCGATACTGGTTGTTTAACTGGGCTTTTAAGCCTGAGGTTGTCTGTAAAAATAGCTGGCTCTGAATGTCATTAAAAGACTGCACAAACCAAGCTTCATCATACCCTTGCTTTGCCACTTCCATCAGGCCTCCCAGAGGCTCTTCAAGACGCTGGTCGTCAAAGCAAGAAAAAAGCCTCTGTAAGTCACTGACTGCTGAGAAATCTGTCAGAACATTATAAATTGGTAAGTTGAGCCGCAGCGCTTGGTTGCAGCGGGCGATCAATTTTCGAACTTGTTTGGTTTGCGCCGCTATCTGTGGATGCTGTTGTTGCAAAAGCCAGCTGACAGATTCACTGATCAGCACACCATTCGCCCCCTGTCTGGGTCGATACTTATGCAAACAATTGAGCAACAATTCAACACTTTCGTCAAAATAGTCGCTGTCAAACCTGCCAATCGCTGCTATGACTGCAAATTCACTGACCCAGAATTCGACTACACTTGGTAACTCTGTGTCACTATCTTCAGCTAGCAGCTCGAACCCCATCTCGATTAGCAGCTGAGTATTGTTTTCGCTCGTCTGGTTGAGCATTAAATACCATGGAGTTGCATAACTATCACTGCCAACCTTAGAACTGCGACAGGCAGCCTGAAACCGTTGCAGTAACTGACGCCTGACATACTTCAACCTTTCTCTCTCAGTCTGTTGCTGAGTATCCAATTTTGCAGGAGTCAGCTTTAGATATAATATATACAGCAGACAACTCAACAGACAAGCCAGGCTTAACATGCCAGCACTAATAGTCAGAACTTGCCAGGGAAGTACTAAACCCCACCAGTTAACATACCAAACTCCCAACATGGCACAGCCAGCTAATACTAAAGCCAGTATTACAAATAACCAGATGCGGGCTTTATTTTTGTTCTTCGCCACTATTGTGCCTCACTTGTTGTGTGGTAATAATAGGAAACATCCGTAAATCCTAGGTCCCGCAAACTTTTAATAAGTACCTCAGCACGAGATTCGCTCTGTGGCTGCAGCACTACTCTGTATTTATCACGAAGAAAGATAACTTGTGCGCCGTACTGCTGTATCCGTTCTCGACGCAAAAATTGAATGGCCTTTAACCTCGATGTAAAAGCCGCTATTTCAAGAGTCAGATCCAAACTACTCTGACGCTCTTTAGTCGCTTTTGTGGGCATGTTTTTGACTCGGGAAATATTTAACTTACGGGCTTTCAAGCCTTCCAACATTTCGCTTTCAACACTCCTGTAAACTACCTCTATTCCTTGTTTATCCAACAGATGATTGCGATTAAAAGCTGCCAGTGAGGTAAAATTGACGGCGCGTTCCCGGTAATCTGACTGGTACAAGTAACTAGAGCCACCCAAGAGTAAAACAACCACACAGATTAACAGCACCAGCTGCATCATGAAATTTATTCGAGCGCGCGGTTTTCTTTGCTTAGGCAGTGTCGGTGAGGCGATATTATCGAGTTTTGTCACAGCCTTTTTTTCAAAGATAACCTGTTCGATTCGATACATGATATCTTCTAATTCCTCGCGTCCCTCGTGACGATACTGTCCGCGAAAACCTATCCTGAGAAAGATGTAAACCAATTCAAGTAAGTCATGTAACAACTTTGGCTGTAGCAGTGCTTTTTCTGTCACTACGAAAAACTGTTCTCCTCCATCGCGCATGCCAAACAAATCACTAACCAATGTATGATTTTCCCAGCTGCTCTGTTCCCCCCAACTGCCGTGCAAAATAAACTCATCAAGAACAATACAAAATAAGAAGCAACATTTTTCGGCGACCGAAGGCGGGTAGTTCAATTTACTTATTTGATGTTTCAGCTCGGTTATCTGCGCCACTAATGTTTTTCTAAACCGATACATATCGCTGGGGTACTCCATTCTAGAGAGTACCACACAGTCAGAGAGCAACAGCGTGCCAGCACTCAGTAATGGATTGTCGTAATCTTTAAAGTTTCCCAGTTCACTAAGGTTCAACTCTCGATTTTTCAGTGGCGCAGCCCCCGCTAAACTGAGCGATTTTAACTGTGTGCGCTCACCTCGTGAAACCTCTATCGTCTCTTCATCGAGAAAATCCATCGACATCTGCTATTATCCTAACGCGTAAAGCTTTAATTGAAGGTCCGGTATTCTCGCATCTATATGAGCCACTATCGGTTCGCGCTTATCCATCAGCTCACGCCAGAATTTATGGTGTGTATCTATCTCTACATAACAGACATCATTGCGCGGTTTAAGCTCAGAGGGCGCCACTTGCAACGCGCTCAAAGGTACTCCGGACAGACCGTTTCTTACCACTTCTGCAATCTGGCTTATACCGCAGAGCTTACAGGCACTGGGAAATAGCTTAATCAAATTTGCCGCCCCGATACTCGATTCTACGCAGAGCACAAATCGGTAATTCTCCATCATATGTATGTCTGCTATTGCTGTTCTCAGCAGGCGCCGTTTTTCAAATAGCTTGTCATCCCAGCTGAATTCTTTGACTTTGTCACTTTGTACTAGCGATAGCTGCTGACGCAACTTCGCAAACAGTGGTAAAAACACCGAGCTGAGATCTTTACTTGGCAAGACCGGTGGCCTCTCGCTTACCTCAGAGCTAAAAGTACTGAGTTCGGCACTTAACGCGGTCAATTTTGTATAAACTTCTTCGACACTGGTCTCGCTATTTTGCAGTGTCAGGTGCAACCAGGGGATCCAGCGATTGAGTGTCTGTAACCACAAATATTCCTGCATCAACGTCTGATCACTTTTGCGTTCACGTCCCGCTTCGATTCTTCTGACCACCGCACTGGCACGAGTTTCAATCAGCACTTGAATCTCTTTCAGCCGCTCTGTGATAATCTGCGAGGCGCCGTAATGCAGTACCGTGCAGATGAAGCTTTGATCTAAAATAACCGAGCCGCTCTCGCGCCTTTCCAATAATCTGGCGATGGCGATGGTATTTAGCCCTGAGCAGTCCTCACCCTCGAGTATTAAACGTACATTGGTCTGCGCCAGATCTGTCTCTATACTGTTGCTGCCTATCTCGCTACTGTCGTAGATTCTTGCGGACTCTGCGTAGTAGCGTCTGTTATCAGCTGCAACACCACTTTCTGCCTCTCCTTCAATCTCCATTGGCAGTGCCAGTAAAATTTTTTTATCGACACTTCCCTCCGGTATTTCCAGTAACAATTCCCTGTCACTTTCAAAATAAGTACCGTCGGCAAATACGCCCTTGCAGTATCTAAGTGAAAACTGACCAATTTTGAGGCGTTCTCTGTCTGTTTCTATCGCCATTATACCGTAGTTAATTCCCGCACCATGAGCGGCCACGTATTGCTCGATATAGTGGCTAAAGTATCTTTCTTGCTGCTGAAAATGCTGCGGGGCAATGAACATTCCCTCACCCCAGATTACCTTGCGATTTCTTTTCAAATGACTTTCCTCAAAACAACTGCCACCAAGACTTCTCGGCTGGTTTTTCCTGTAGCGACATGTCTATTGATAAACCGTTGACATTCACCAAAACAATTTTCAAATCTGGTTCTTCTTCAAGCTTTACCAGCGCTCGCCCGTTGGCTTCTCGATACTCAGCGAACTCCGCAAATACCCCTAAGTACCGAGTGGATCTTTGTATTTCCAGTGTGAGGCTGTGCTGTCCTGACAACATCGGATCTATATAAAGCACATCCACCAACGAAGCGCCTAACGCCTTGCGATCGTCTATATAAATGTCAATGAACTCACTGTTAGTGAAGGCCCCAGGTTCTCGCAGCTGGTAAAATCTGAGTGCCAAGGGGTGATAAGAAAATTCGCCGTATGGGTTGACCTTAGAGCCCACTATGATTTCACTCTGAACACTAAAGGGCAAAATGCTAATTGGTGGTGGTGTGGATGAGCAACCTGCCAAAATGAGTAGCAGCAATATCGCTAGGCTACGCATTACACTTTTCTCCTTAGTTCTTCTAAAAATATAGAAGTGAACTGTCGGTGAAACTCACGGCGATCCAGTTTACGTTTGAACTGTTTTCTATACAGCCGCCAATATTTTTTATCGCGACTGCCCCAACCTGAAATTGAGTCTTTAAACATCTCCTCTAAAAACTCGGGAGAGAGCTCTTCAATAAATTTGTCCATACTTCTATTCACACACTCTACTATGACATCGTAATTGTGCAGACTGTTATTGTCTGACTGCTGTGCCATCAGCTGTGTAATTTGCATTAAGTTCTGCCTGAGTAAACCCAGTTGCGTAGCATTGTCATTTTCTACTGTCAGACCTTGGTTATAAGAGCTGTGGGCATCTTGCATCTGTAAGCCCTCTTCGAAAGGGTCGTGCCCCACTTGTACTTCATCAAGCAAACTTTGAGTGTTAAACAACCCCTTTGTATCGTTTTTTATATGCCCATTGTCATGGCTCTCAAATTCTTCTACAAAACCATCACTGCTATCGTCTCGCATTTTCAAATGCTCCGAATCTATGACACTGTTATCGGCAAAATCCAGATCATCCAGCGAAAATAACGGATCGCTGATCGTCTGTTCATCGAAGGCAGTCCCTATATCCAGTTCGATGTCTGTATCCTCATTGACTAGTGCCGACATATTACTGATTAACATCACATAATCGCCGAGTTTCCATACGTCTCCATCATTGATGTTTTTATACTGTCCACGCTTCAATACAGTGCCGTTAACGGTCAGTCCATTGGTACTCTTGTTCACCACTTGGTAGCGGCCATTACTATCCAAACTTATCTGAGCATGAACCCTGGACAAAGTTTTAGAAAAGTCCGGTAACTGTATAGTACAGTCATAGGCACGCCCAATACTGCCGCCTTCAGCAGGTAACACTAACTGACGGTTGGCCACTTGTTCTGTTTCGGGCACTTCCACTAGCTGGATATTGATACTCATGAAGCTTCTCGCCTACAACTTGCCAATGATTTATTAAACACGGTTAAAAAATTTGGATTGAGCCGCAGAAATGCCTTTGAAAAATGCACCCTTAAATCTTTTTTGCGCACCTTGATACGCTGAAAATAATCTAGCGGTATGTCCAATTTTTTCATCGAGTACTCGAACACTTTTTCATACTCTAGCGCCACGTCTATCTGGCGGTGCCACAACATTTTCAACAGTGCGTCAGCATCTCGGGGTTTCTTCACAACATTGTAACCGTTTTTCTTTAAAAACAACCATTTAGTAGTATTAAATTTTGCTCCATAGCGGGCTTCAAACTTAGCGGACTGCTGCTGCAGATCTAGTGAGGTCCCCGGTGCTATAAACCAGGAGAGGTCCAGGGAAGCCACGGGGTCTGAAGCCACGGCGTATTTAGCGCGGGAAGTGCTGTTCGCCCCGGCGAAAAAGCCGTCCATCTCACTGGCCTCCACGAGTAATTGCGCTTTGTCCCAGCGCATCATATTAAGTTGATAGGGCTGCCCCATATTGCGCAAGGTACACTGGACTCTCTGTACGGCTATTCCAGCTATTTTTCCGTCGTCTAAGGTCTGATAGGGAGGCCAATTCTGAGTTGCTAATTGCAATCGCTCGACAGCTTGCACTGCAGGGCTTGCGAGCCCCAACAAGATTAGCCCGGCGCAAAAAACACCGGCGCCACTGTGCCTGCCCCTGGAGCGTGCAATCGATTCATCAATACCAGCGGCAAGCTTTAAGCTACCTATAAAGCTAAGAACATTTTCCATCATCAACATATCATCACTACAATTTCTGATTCCCAATCCGCATCACGATTTGCCACACCGATCGGTGTCCGACTAAAACATCGGAGCCAAAGTGTAACTCAATCAAATCAAACTTACTGCTTATCAATTTCACAACCTTAAATTCAATAACTTACAAAGTACTTTTACTTAATTTGCGACCTAATACGCTGAGTTTCAGCACCCGTCGCTGAACTCATTGAGCCAGACGCCAGTGCAAGGTATTAAGCCCTGATATCCGTCACTGGCTCCGCTTTAAGTTATTAACTAATAGAAAGCTGCAACTTCCCGTGTTCAACATCTACCACCACCTTGTCGATTGAATCCCCTTCACTTAAACGCAGAATACACTCCTGCGCCAGCTTCGGCATCAACGACCGGTTGATAATTTGCTCTATGGCTCGTCCACCCGTGGTAGGATCTATATTGCGTCCGACCACGAAATCAAGAAACTCATCGCTCCAGCTAAAGCTCGCAGCGTACTGGTCGCTGAGTTTTTTCTCGATGCGACATAGGTTGATCTCAGCAATTTTCTTTAATTCGTCCCCTTTCAGTGGGTAGTAGGGAATCACAGTACACCTGCCCAGAAAAGCCGGCTTAAAGAACCGTTGCAGCTCTGGCCTGATCTGCTCTAATAATTCTGTGTTATCCGGTGCCTCATCCTGCTGATCGCAGATCTCACAGATGGCCTGATCAGCGGCATTAGATGTCATAATAATGATAGTGTTTCTAAAATCAACACTGCGTCCTTCACTGTCTTTGATATATCCTTTATCGAATATTTGATAAAACATATCGTGCACACCTGAGTGGGCTTTCTCCATTTCATCGAGTAGCAAAACGGAATAGGGATTGCGTCTGATCGCCTCAGTTAGGACTCCCCCCTCGCCAAAGCCAACGTATCCTGCCGGCGAACCTAATAACATTGAGATTTTGTGCTCTTCCTTAAACTCAGTCATGTTGATGACATTCAAGTTATCTGAACCGCCAAACACCTGATCCGCCAGAGCCATTGCCGTCTCTGTTTTACCTACACCACTGGGTCCGCACATCAGGAAGACCCCGACTGGTTTTCGACTGTCGGTAAGGCCCGCCCTGGAGATGCGAATACTTTTAGACAATTCTGAGATGGCTGTGGTTTGTCCTATAACCCGTTGATGCATTCCCTGCTCCATGGACAACAGTTTCGCCACCTCATCTTTGACCATGCTGCCGGCGGGAATACCGGTCCAGTTCGATATAACCGCAGCAATTGTCTGCATATCTACCAGTGCATGCACCAGCGGCGAGTCCCCTTGCAGCTCCTCGAGCTGCTCGCTGAGCTGCAACAGTTGCTGTTGTTGCCCAGCGTCAACGTTACCTTCTCTGTGCCCTGCCTGCAGTTGCTGATTCAAATCAATCAACTGTGTCACTAGGTGCTGCTCATCCTGCCAGCGCTGGTCCAATGCGATCAGTTCAGTGTCTAGCAAGCTAATGCGCCCCTGCATTTCGGTAATAATTTCACCGTCGCTACCGAACACCGCCTGCTCTGTTTGCAGTGCCTGTAATTCACTGTTCATATAAGATATTTTTTGTTGTAGCTGTTCCAATGCTTCAGGTTTGGCACCTTGAGTCAACGCAATGCGTGCCGAGGCGGTGTCGAGTAAACTGATCGCCTTATCCGGTAGTTGACGCGCGGGAAGATAGCGCACCGACAATTTTACCGCCGCCTCTATGGCGTCCTCGCGTATAAACACGCCGTGATGATCACTGAGAGACCTGGCGACCCCCCGTAACATCTGCATCGCATCCTGTTCGTTCGGTTCTTCGATTTTAACAACCTGGAAACGTCGGGTCAGTGCCGGATCTTTTTCAAAATATTTTTTATACTCAGCCCAGGTCGTCGCCGCCAGTGTTTTAAATTCTCCACGAGCCAAAGCTGGTTTGAGTAGATTCGCCGCATCATTTTGCCCCGCCGCTCCTCCGGCACCAATTAATGTGTGGGCTTCATCAATGAACATGATGATCGGAACATCCGCGCTCTTCACTTCGTTGATCACGTCTTTTAAGCGATTTTCAAACTCGCCTTTGATGCTGGCGCCCGCTTGTAACAAACCCAAATCTAAGGTGTGCAACTCCACCCCCTGCAGGGCCGGGGGCACTTCATTGGCAACAATTCTAAGCGCTAATCCCTCTACTACGGCAGTTTTTCCGACCCCGGGCTCACCGACCAAGATAGGGTTGTTTTGACGCTTGCGGCAAAGTATATCTATCGCCATTCTCACTTCCGAGTTGCGCCCTGAAATCGGATCGATTTTCCCCTCGCGTGCTTGAGCAGTAAGGTTTACCGTGTATTTATCCAGCGCACACTCGCCACTGACTGAACCGCCGGCATTTGCCCCAGCGCTCGCCGATGCGTTACCCGCTGAAACTTTAAGCTTGGCTATCTGCCCTTGCAGTGCTTCGACTGACACATTCTGCAAGGCCTTTAAACTGAGTTTCCTGATCCCAAAACTATCTGTTTGCAGCAGCGCCAGGATTAAGTGCAGTGCCACTATCTGCCCTTGATTGAAGTTAACCGATGCCAACATCCAAGCATCTTCAATCAAATCGCTGAGATTTTTACTGACACTAGGCTGGGTTTGAGCTGCTTGACTCAAGCCCTCAAGTCGCATCGTCAGCTCGGCCAGCAGAGCGTCCTGATCCACTTTTTGCTGGTTAAACAACTCAATTACCGCCGAATCTTTAAGCAGCAATATCTGCACTAACCAGTGCTCGATCTCAATTACCGGGGCATTTTTGTTCATTGCCGCTCCGGCCGCTTGCTCTAGCGCCGTTCTTAAATTAGGGTCTAGTTTGGCAACTAAATTACTCAGTTGAATCTGCGACATCTGACCACCTATCCTTGTATTAACATTTTTTGAAGTGCATGGGGTCTGCGCCCTGGGGCCAGACAATTAGACTCACCCAAGCGCACCGCACAGTCTCTATTTGAGGACAGCTGAGGCTCGGCGAGAAATTCTCTTTTTACGTAAAAATACATTCTGATTGGATTAAACTCGCGCATATACAGCTCTACTGTACGTTGTAACGCTTTAGCAAAAGATCTATCCGCTGCTATTTTCAGATATTGATTGCGACTATTGGGGCACACCCTTATTTCCAAACTTTTACCTTGAAGCTGGCAAGTTTTTCCCAGGCACATTCCCCTGCCCAAACTGTTATTGGTTGCCTGTGTTGCACTCATTTGCGACAAGCTTGATTTAGGCAGTAAATGATGTGTTTTAAGCAGCACTCTAACTTCAATCTGCAGTTGAAAATAACTACTCAATAGTTGCTTAAGGGCCTGCAAATTTTTACTTTTTTGCCCAATTAGCACTGAGTATGACAACAGACCATTTAAATACTGATCGCTGTCAGGCAGTGCCGCCAAGGCACACAGAGCCTTGCGCTGTGGAAAACGGGTCAGCTCAGGCCCCTCACAGCGCTCCTGCTCCTCGCGTAGTAGTAAACTATTTCTCTCTAACCCTGTTATATAGAGCTGATAATAGCGGTGGTTGAATATATTGAGAAAATCTAGTAACGCGTAGTTATCGGTGTGCAAGCTGGCCAGCAGCTGCTCGTAAATGTAATCGGGTAATACACTCTTTGCCCCCGCTAGCGCCTCTATTGCCAGCTTGATCTTTATCCCTTTTGAAGACTGATTAACGCTTTGTACTTGGCTTAAACTATTGTGCGGCATGTCCTCCACTGCAAAGCTAAGTTGACCCTTTAGCGCACTGTGGCGCAATATACGAATCACTTGAATTAAGTCAAAGCGGCCAGGTTCTGAGCTTATTTTCCCTATTATAGACATGCTTGACTGCCGTGCACTGCATCAAAGCGCTTTATATAACTGTCATCACCGAAGTGCTTTAGTTCCAGTTGCACAAACCGATCATAACTGCAAAACTGTTGAAAAAAGACATTCAGCACTTCACTAAATACGCTGTGTTTACCCGCCAGTAGCTGTCGGTCCAATGTGACATTAATCTGGCTACCGGTAGTGAATATAGGCTGTTCACAGACTTGAATGGTCGCCACCTTTGGCTGGTAAGAGACTTTCTTAATTGAGCTAATTTGGGGACACTCGCGCCCTTGATTGCACAGCGACAATATGTCGCACAGCGATTTTTCCGGCTGATCACTTTGCATCAATGAAATGAAATTGGCATTGAGCAGAGAGATGAATCGCCAATAGATACTATCATCAAGATCCGGGTACTGAGGTGCACTGGGAACAGCAGCTACCAATAACTCGCCTGGAAGGTCTATAGTAGATAAGCTTTCAACAGTGCTATGCGCTGCGATCAAACAAGCTGTGCGGCCGTTGCCACACCACAGATCCATCGCTAGGGTAATGTTTTCTCGCTGTAATTCAGCCTCAGCTAATGTGACACTGATCTCTACTTCGCGATCTCCCTCGATGTTCCACTTAGTCCTGCTTAGCCACTGTCTCTTAGTAATATCGTCAGCGTAGCGGTTTTTGTAAAGTTCCGGCAATTTGCTCTGGCCATAGGCATTAATTTCATAAACGGCGGCCACACTGATAACTTCGACTATTGATTGCGCATCTGCATCACCGATTACCGGCATCGCCAGCGCGCTGGCATCATAACTGAGCGGCTCAGCAGATTGCATAAACCTATTGATGGCGGGCACTGTGTAGAGAGAGAACACCTGTCGCTGAAACATACGCAAGAACTCTGCCGGCAGCTTCTCTACATAGATATTGAGTAACAGTTGATTTTCATTAAAACTCTGCAGCTGTTCACCTAAACCAGTAATTTTAAAATAGGCACTTTTATCCGCATAGCTAAAATAGTCTCTGAGTAAGTCGTAGCCGCTAAAGTGATTGTCGTATTTAGCCAACCACTGAAATCCAGATTCAGTAACACGGTTTTGCATAGCACTCAAAGAAACAGCCGCGTGCCTCTTTCCCAGCGTATCGGAGACGGTAATATTGACTGTTTGCTCCAACAGCAACTCAACCAATATCTGAGAGTCCCCCTGAAAGCCATTCACATAAAATTCAAAATCGCCCAGCTGCATCTGTTTAAAAGACGCTTTAGGGTCTGCACAGTTCAACTGTAGTTGAATCACAGCTTCTGCACCTTTCACATCTAAGGGCGGCAAAATGGAAAAGGGGGCAGCTTGAGCGCTGACATCTGCGAGGTAATACGGGTAAATATTAAGGTCACAGACCGTACTGAATTGACAGTAGCTCTCATCTTCCAGCTGTACCTGCACTAAGCTGCTGGCCGGTAGTTGAGTATTTTCCTTCATGGTTGCCAGGTCGGGCTGCAATCGCAGCGGAAAATAACTGGGAACTACTTCAATCAGGCCTGGATAGAGTATCGACAACAAATCTTGAACCAATTCAGGCAACTGTTGATCTAAACGTTGCTCAGTTTTGGCGGTCAACAGCGCCATCCCCTCTATCAGGCGACTTATATTGGGGTCTTCTACACTGTTACGATTGATCTGTAAGTGGCTGGCTTCTTGCGGGTGGAGATTCGAAAATTCGCCAAGCGACTTTCGCACATAGGCGAGTTCTCTCTCGTAATAGCGCATCGATTGATCAGACAAATTCCTGCTCCTGCAATTGTGCTTGCTGCTTACTCAGATCAATGCTCGAAGCAAAAGTTAATTCCTGCGATCCCCTATCGGTGAGCAGTTGTGCCTCCACTGAAAAATTGATCCGGTTGTGCTGCTCGTCTCTGTCCAGCACTTCGACATTTATCATCGTCAACCGCGGTTCATAGGTCTTAATCCAATGCTCTAACTGTCGTGCAAAAATAGCGGGATCAGTTTGATTACTCAAGGTTTGAAAATCATTCAGACCGAAACATAAATTCGAGCTCTGCACTTGCTTAAATTGTGGTGCGACTTTTACCAGCGGCGCCTCACTACTAAACAGGGCACAGAGCTGATACTGCACTGCAGCAACCTGCTCTGCCACTCCTTGTGGCCCCGGTTGTTCACTGAGGAATGCTTGCCAAAAAATCATTTTTAACCTTTTTGTTTGAATGACAAATTTCCGAGATCTGTCGATAGTAATATTTCACCGCAGTGGCGATCAAATTGATATTGAGGCTGAATCAGCAACTCACAGACAAAGCGCCCTCCTGTGCCATCCTCAATTTCTCGAACTTTAACTTTGCCTTTATTTAACGGGTATTTTGCCAAGGTTTTTTCGTCCGCGTCCTGCAAATTACTACTGTAGTCATCTATCCAGTTTCTAAGAAAGTTCTGACACTCTGAGACGGTATCAAAGCTGCCAATCATGTTGCGGATTTGAACTTTTAAATAATGGGCAATTCGGCAGCTCATCAATATCGCCTGTATCTGGCCGGCCACTTTTTCCTCTTCACTTTGCTGTGGCTGCCAAACTGACTGATTACCATAAAAAAAATATTTATCCGTCATAGGGCTATGACAAACCGGAATAAAACCGCGCTCTAAATAGAAACGTGCCAGTCCACCAAATAATTGAATTTCTGGAACGGGCTGTTGAAGTGAGGAGTCAAAATTTGCATTTTCGGGGCCGTTAATTAAAGCTCCCTGGTACTTTTCTTGCCAGCGAGATTTCATAAAGCCAAACCAACCTATACGGTTGAATTCACGTATCGCTATACTGGCAAACGCAAAGGCCGCGTTCCCCCACAGTCCCTGCGTCACACTGGCCTGCTCATCGAAGACAAAGCCGATCTTTAGTCGTTTATAGGGCGCTCGCTGCAGTATTTTGGGCATCACTAAAGCGATGAATTTCATCTCTGGTTGCAAGCGCATACGCCTCCAGCCGTCGAAGTCGGGTCCATCCAATATTTTACCTACACGCCGGGTGTCACTGATCCAGCCAGCGCCTGACTCACCAAAAAAACTATCACTGATGGTTAATGTAAACGGACACAGACAAGACTGCCCCAACAGGGCCAACAACTCCAAGGTATAAAGATCGTCAAATTCATCCTCGTGACCCATTTCCATTGAGATAGGGTGGTCTACCACAAACATCCCGAAGGGCTCGCCACCTAAAGTATTGAGTTCACGGTTACCAATAAAATTATAAAGACAGCTGCGATCAATTGAACTAGAGGTATTCAAATCGTGAGCTATTTCAGGCCAACTCACATCCAACATTTTAATTTTGACTCTGCGCCCGGCACTTGGAATAGTGGCAATACTGTGTAAATTACGCCACAGGGACTCCAGCGCAACAAACTCATCCTTGGCCAGAACTGTACTTAGCTGTTTTGACAGACGCTGATCAAGAACAGCCAGCCACTGCAAGATCCGCATTTTGAATGCTTCCGGGCTCTGTACTGCGCCGACATCAATGCGGGCGATCAGAGCGATGGCATCGCGTAAAAAACTGTCCTTTTGCCGGTCTAAACTATTGAATTCTTGCTGCCAGTGCTCTGCAAACATAGCTTAATCATCACACCTTTAATCAGTCATAAATTATGTCTTTCTGCCAGCCACTATTGAGCAATGGTTGATTAAAAAGAAGAGCACCCAACGGGTGCTCGTCAGCCAGTTTAACCTGGTATTTTTGTAACCATTCTCACAGAGGTGGTCAATTCTTCTAGCTGCAGCCAAGGCCTTAAGTACGCCACTGCCGAGTAGGCACCTGGCTTACCTGGCTGTTCGACAACGTCTATACGTGATTCGCAGAGCGGCGTCTTAGATCTCTCCAAATTGCCTATCGCCCCCGAATTCGTATATTGATCGATCCAAGTCTGCAAATCCTTCTTAATATCTTCCGCCTCTTGGTTCGATCCCAACATATCTCTGCCCATTACTTTCAGGAAGTGTGCAATCCTGCTGCTGGCCATTATATAAGGGAGTCTTGCCGAGATAGCGGCGTTGCCGGTTGCATCAGGATCGGTGAAAGTCTTAGGTTTTTGGGTTGTTTGACCACCAATAAACACTGCGTAGTTACTATTTTTGTAATGCACCAGAGGCAAGAAACCTAAATCGCTTAACTCTTTTTCACGCTCGTCTGTCAAATTAACTTCTGTCGGACACTGTTGCTGGATATCTCCCGCCTCAGACTTAAAAGTCAAGTTTGGTAAATTTTCAACCTTGCCACCATTATCCATGCCGCGGATAGAAGTACACCAGCCAGACGCGGTGTAAGATTGTGTCATCTTCAAGCCTAAATCAAAGGCTGCGTTAGACCATACCAACTGATCATTACTGCTGGGCTTTGGATTACCTTCTGTGTCCCTCGCAAGCTCTTCATAATCGAATGACTTAGTCCCCAACCCCTTGTCTCCATATGGAAGACGGGCCAGAGTTTGTGGAAGTGTCAGAGACACATAGCGAGCATCGTCGCTTTCTCTGAAGGCATTCCAGGAGGCATAGGCCGGAGAGTCGAAACCTGCAGCAACGGGCTTACCTTCACTAAAAGTGTTAAAGCTGTCGTATTCAAACATCTCCGGGTTGGCCGCGGCAATAAATGGCGCGTGGCTTGCCGCCGCTGTCTCACCTAAGTAGCGCAGCAGAGCAACGTCTTCATCTTTGTGGGAAAAAGTATAATCACCCAGCAACAATCCGTATGGCTCTCCTCCGGCGGTGCCGAATTCCTTTTGGTAGAGTGCATCAAATAGCGGGCTGCGATCTACTGCCGGGGCATCTTCGAACTGATCAATCAATTCTTCTTTGTTGAAATCAACCAGTTTGATTTTCAAACTAGTGCCCAACTCACTTTCTTTGACCAGTTTATTCAAGCCGCGCCAGGAGCCTTCAAGACGGCGAAACTGCTCTTTTTGCATAACAGCGGAGAGCTGCTTTGACATCTGCCTGTCAATTTCTGCAATCGCATTTTCAATTGTCTTAGTGACATTTTTATCCCAGACCACTGTCCCTGACAGCGCCTGCTCTGCCAGCACAGAAAAAAGATCTTTGGTCGTATCTTGCGGTGTCTGGGTTGTGGCTGCAATGGCGCGATCTAAAAAACTTAACGTTTCAACTTGCGCCGCATCACCCTGATTCGCTTGCTGTTCTTCAGTACTCACTCTCCACCTCCTTGAGGCTCTACACCTAATTCGCTGGACAGCGCTGAAATCGCATCCGCATCTTGTAACACTTCTTTAAGCAACTTTTCAAGATCTCTGGATTTATCTGACTTGGAGAGCAAAGTCTTCAACTGGCTGCGAGTCTCCGCCAATTTCTTTAGTGCATCAACTTTATCAACTATCGCATCCGGCTCGAAATCTTTAATCGAATTAAAAGATAAATTTACCGCAAATTCACTGTCATCATCAGATAAAGTATTGTCTACTTTCATCTTTAGCTCTGGTCCGACACGCTTCATCACAGTGTCAAAGTTATCTTTGTCCACTTGATAAAATGTACGGTCTTCCAGCTCTTCCTTATCTTCTTTATCAGCGGAGAAGTCCCCCATTACCCCTACCACAAAAGGTAATTCTTTGGTTTCTACCGCTCCGTTTGTCTCAACATCGTAAGTGATGCTGACACGGTTTTTACTCACCCGCTTATGCTGCGAATTTAAAGCCATGACCTATCTCCTTCCCGATTATTCAGCGGCTATCAACCCGCTTTAGATTCCAGCTTAGCTGTAGTGACATCAAACTTGATGGTATCGCCTTTTTCAATAGACCCGTCAGTTCCTTCGTTGTAATAAGTAATTGATATTACAGTATAAATCAAAGAAAACGTCTCTACAGGCAGATTGCCATCGGTACAGCTAACTTGATAGTTCGACATGCGACACTTTTCCAGTGTAAAGATCAAGTGAGGTTGAATTTTGTCACCACCACGATCTGGCTTGGTCATGATTATTTCAATCTTTTTGCCCTCAGCTCCCGGGGCAAAAAGCATAGTCGTCAGATGCGGACTGGCTCCATCTGAGCCGCGTGAGAGACTTACCTCACCCAGTGCTACCATTCCCTTATCGGCGTTATTAGCATTACCGACGTCGATGGAAACGCCACGCACGCCTCCCCAGCTCATAGTATCAATGGCGAAAACACCTTTTTTTCCGCCGATTTCAGTAACAGTAGCACCGCCTTTGATACTATCGATTCCATCTATACGCATAAACATTGAAGCCATTGTATTCTCCTTAATTGTTTTTTAATTTTTAAGACAACTTTCAAACTATCCTAAATCACCATGTAAAATCATCTGCTTCTGGCTTCGCTGCATTACTGCCATTAGCTTTTTCTCTGCCCTCTGTTGCCACTGGGCTGCTATTTAACTTTTCATTTGTCGCTGTATCTTGCTGCAGCACACTCGCGTGGCTCTGGTGGCGCTCTAGTTCTGCACTGTTCATTGTCGCACGTGGAATAATGGTTTTGTCTACCGTTTCCAATCCCGCCATTTGGCTGATGCGCTGCATTACCGGCTCATTGTCCCCGACCATTTCATCAAGCAGTTGCGGAAGTGACATATAGCCCCAGCGTATTGAGCGTTCCAGCAACATGTATATAGGACTGTGCGGCTCGGTACGGCGGAAAAAATCGGCGATGGTGCGCAACTGCTCGAAAGCCTGATCCCGGTGATAGAGCTCTGTGTTTACACTTAATTGCACTTGCGACACACTATTGTTTTTGGATTCAACTGCAGCCGGTTCGTTCTGCTTTGTATCTGCGAGCTGCGCATCGACACTATCCGGCGCGGCCGATTGCTGCTGTTCAATAACATTTAAAGGCCAAGTCGCAAAACTATCACCCAACAGGTACTGCATGGCACCTAGCAGATTGTTTATGACTTTTAATATGAATTTAAAACTGATGCTCTTAGCTTGCACTTTAAGACAGTGCTGATTGACGCTTTTTTCGAGCTTAGCGACTTCTTTGAGGATGGCGTCCAGCGCTACAATTTTTTCTTGTAGAAGATTACTGTTCCCAGCAAAATATTGTTTCGACTCTTCTTTCAATGACTGCAGAGAACCCGACCTCTCGGCTGAGAAAAACTGGGTGTAATTAATGGTTCCAATTAAAGGCAGGTTAGACAGCGGCATTGCCAACAAACCACTGCTTTCACTTTCCCCGGCTAATTGCCACAAAGGTTTGACTTTAAATTCAGCCCACTCCCTCTCGTGCTCACTCGTCTCGTTACTCTTTAATTTTTCGACCGGAGGTTTAGGCTGTAAATCGACCCACTGGGCATCAATTACTTGCACAAAAACCTTAAGTGCATCGCGCAGATTATTGAGAGGATCAGGAGTAAACAACTGCGCGGAAATAAACCAGCAGAATACTTCGACATCTTTTGAGTTATTTTGCAGACACTCTCGACAGCTTTCGCCTAGTGCTCGCCAGTTATTGGCGTTGCCCTCTAGTAACTCTTTATCTGACATTGCGTCGGGAGATTCCATCAGCTGTCTATAACTTGACTGCGCCTGATTGAAGTTATTGCGTAACGCTCTGTACAAGGTCTTATTGGCTTTTAAGTATTCTCCGCAAACGGCATCATCAGATATCGGCAGGGATAGGTTTTCCATCACATTATCCATAGATTGATTGTTCAACCTCAGTCAGCGAATAAATTTTTGAGGGTGATTGGATAAAATTCATTATTATCACTCAGCTGATTCTCATTTTCATTAGTTAGGATTCTTGAGACAACGATCAGTATGCGTGGGTCGCCAGATAAAAACTAGCAATTTGGTCGCACATTTCGCAACCCGCAACATCCGTATCTCTCTGCAAGCCTTATATTAAGCTGCATAAGCTATGCTAGATGAATACCACAAACCTCTGAAAATTAGGCCATCGAAACTTTGAGTAATGATCTTTGAATACAACAAATTTTTCTTAGATTACAGTTGATGACTATCACTCTCAAAATCTGTGAATGTAATTCTCAAAATCATCAGTCAATCTAACAGTAGTATTAACATGCCAACAGTCAAACCTAAGCACTCAGAAACAGGCTGCTATAGCCAATATATTGCAAAAAGGGTTTGCAGAGAATGGAGCTAATACAATCTGCTGCGCAGATGTTAGCTATATCTTTGCGAAAAAGAGCTATGGTTATCTCTCTGCTGAACTTGATTCTTATCTCCCGACAGCCCTATTGATTGCCCATTAATCCATGCTCCTTACTCTCAGGCCCGATTTTCAGCATCATTGGAGCCCTCTTTATCTTTGGACTGCATATTCTCAACTGTCTTATAAGATAAAGGTTTGGTATTGTGTACCGCTGTCATTATCAGCTCCCTTTGATCAAATTGGTAACTTGGTATAATGAGTATAAGTTTTAGTATAAACATCGCTTAAACAAACACCCCCTATCTTAAAACCTATACTAATAATTAATATACAGTGACCTTAATTGACATGTCACAACACTAAAAAAATCGATAACCACATGTATTCATACATCTTATTGCGAAAAAACACATGAACAGCAAAAACTTAAAACAACAACACACCCCTATGATGCAACAGTACTTTAAAATTAAAGCTGAGCATCCCGATCAAATCGTGTTTTACCGTATGGGTGATTTCTATGAAATGTTTTTTGACGATGCCAAGCGTGCTTCGCAGTTATTGGGGATATCGCTAACCGCCCGGGGTAAAGCGGGTGGTGAACCTATTCCGATGGCGGGTTTCCCCTACCACTCTGCGGAAACTTATATCGGTAAGATAGTGCGCGCCGGTGAATCTGTGGTTATCTGCGAACAAGTGGGAGACCCGGCGACCAGCAAGGGACCGGTCGCCCGCGAGGTCGTGCGTATTGTCACCCCAGGCACTCTCAGTGATGAAGCATTCCTGGATGAAAATAGTGATAATTTACTACTGGCGATCAACCAGCAGCAACAGCATTTTGGCTTGGCAGTGGTCGATATCAGTACCGGTTATTTCAGTTTGCAGGAACTGCAGGGAACCGATTCCCTTCTGGGAGAATTAGAACGCCTAAAACCTAAAGAAGTACTGTTTAATGAAGACAGTCAACTAGCCCCTATACTGCAACACTGTCAGGGACTTCGATCTCAGGCGCCCTGGCATTTCGAGGAAGAGAGCGCCAGACGCCTATTGTGCAGACAGTTTAATACCCAGGATTTACAAGGCTTTGGCTGCGATGAAATGGAACTGGCGATCAGCGCCGGCGGCGCCTTGCTTCAATACGCCAAAGACACTCAGCGCTCAGCGCTACCGCATGTGCAGCGCATCAGTGTCGAGCAGCGCAGCGATACTGTAATCATCGATGCAGCCACCCGCAAGAACTTAGAACTCGATCAAAACTTATCCGGTGGCCGGGAAAACACACTCGTCAGCGTCATCGACAATACCAGCACTGCTATGGGTTCACGTATGCTGCGCCGCTGGATCAATCAGCCACTGCGCAACCTGCGCACTCTGAATCAGCGTCAGGAGTCTATCCATTGGCTGCTGGACGATTACCGCTTTGAAACTATCGCCCGTGATTTAAAACAAATTGGCGATGTAGAGCGGATTCTGTCCAGAGTAGCACTGCGCTCCGCCAGGCCCAGAGATCTTGAGCGGCTGCGCGATAGCTTGAGCATACTGCCGGGGCTGCAACAGCAGCTCAGTACTGAACCGGTCAGTCGCATCGCCCATTTAGCTGACACTATTAGCCAGTACCCGCAAATGAGTGAGCTTCTGCAGCGGGCTGTTATCGATAATCCACCGGTAGTCATCCGCGATGGTGGGGTAATAGCAACAGGCTTTGATGAAGAGCTGGACGAGCTCAGAGGCATCAGCGAAAATGCTGGCGACTACCTGTTAAAACTGGAAGAAAAAGAACGCACCCGCACTGGCATTAGCACCTTAAAAGTTGGCTACAATCGCGTTCACGGCTATTTCATCGAAATGAGCAAGGCACAGGCACAAGCGGCAGAAATTCCCACTGAATATGTACGTCGTCAGACGTTAAAAAATGCCGAGCGCTTTATTACTGAAGAGCTAAAAGCGTTTGAAGACAAAGCACTGTCAGCAAAGAGCCGCGCTCTCTCCCGTGAAAAAGCCCTGTATGAACAGCTACTTGAAGACATCGCTAGTCAGCTCAACCAACTGCAAGACACTGCCACCGCACTGGCTGAACTCGATACACTGGCGAACTTTGCCGAGCGCGCTGAAAGCCTGTCTTTTAGTGCACCACTGCTCACCGATCAACCTGGCATTTCTATTCGCGGCGGCCGCCACCCAGTGGTTGAAAAAGTCTCAGACAACCCTTTTGTCGCCAATGACTTAGAACTCAATCAGCAGCGGCGGATGCTAATCATCACCGGTCCCAACATGGGTGGTAAATCTACCTATATGCGCCAGGCCGCCCTGATTACCCTGCTGGCACACATCGGCTCGTTTGTTCCGGCGCAGAGCGCCACTATCGGACTTGTTGATAGAATTTTCACCCGTATGGGCTCATCTGATGATCTGGCCGGCGGCCGCTCGACCTTCATGGTTGAGATGACCGAAACGGCCAACATATTAAACAATGCCACCGCCAGAAGCTTAGTTCTGATGGATGAAATTGGCCGCGGTACTAGTACTTTTGACGGACTGTCACTGGCCTGGGCATGCGCCGAATATATCGCCAGTAAAGTCAATGCTTTCACACTCTTCGCCACCCACTACTTTGAACTAACAGTGTTACCTGAACAACTCAGCGCAGTGGAAAATGTGCATTTAACTGCGTTAGAACACCAGGATAACATTGTCTTTATGCACGAAGTTAAAGAGGGCGCAGCCAGCCAAAGTTACGGTTTGCAGGTAGCTAAGTTAGCCGGTATTCCAATGCATGTTATCGCAGATGCCCGCACTAAACTGCAACAGCTGGAACTCGGAAGCAGCCAACAAAATACTTTGAGTCCAGCTCATAGTGCAGATAACCCGCTGCAGAGCGACATGTTTGCAGCTGTGACTGTACAGGCTCATCCGGCTATCGACACCCTCAGCGAGATTAACCCTGATGAGCTAACCCCCAGGGAAGCATTAGATGCTCTCTACGCACTCAAACAACAACTAACTAGTTAGGCGTTTTTGCCATCGGGCTGCTTTGGCCTGAGATATTGTGTCAAAGCAGCGCTCGCCGGCGGCCACATCAATAACTACCGACTGATAATTTCGGTGTTGCGGCAAAAAATAGTATTTACGACCACTGCGCTTAGATATATTGCCTTTAATTGTACATTGGTGATTAATCTCTACGGGGGGTTTGTCGACTGCCTCGCCAGAGCCTGTAGCCGGGCAACTTACTGACTTAAATTGTCGGTCATAACAAATTTGCCACTCCTTACCCTTTTGCCAATACTTTATCGATCCAGATGCCAACTGCGGGTTGTTGCTATACCACCAGTTGAGGTTCGATGCTGTAAAGCTAAGTTGTTGCAACGGAAGCTTTAGCTGCTGGTGCATTGCCTGGGCTTTGGTGAAATATCCAGTAGGGGTTCGCAAATTAGCATCGGGCATGCAAGTGCCATGGTATTCGTACTGATGCTGTAACAACCAGACACTGGGAGTCATGCACAAAAACGGCCGTAATTGAGTGCGGGCTATTTTTCCCTGATTACCCAAACATGCTCGCGGATTTACTGCTGAGCCATCGGTATGCCCCTGCGGCCACAAGCCATGCAAGATATATCCAAATGCTCTGCCACTGGCACACTGTAAGTAATTCTTCCCTCCCGCCCTCTTACTGAATGCACTGGCTTTTTGGCAATAGCCAGGGCTCCAACTGTAAGAGAGTAAATAGTATTCTGGTCTTAGAGACTTTATATCTCTTCTATCTGGCGAATTATCGTAGTCGCTGTAACTATCTAGCTTGTCCACACAACTGTTTCCAGCCACAACTGTGGATAAACAGATTAGAGCAATGGCCACTAAGCATCTAAATTTAACCATTTATACTTCCCTTACCCAATAGCATAAGCAACTGATTTTATGAGAATAGCAATGATTAAACAATCAAATAGGTCAGAGACCAATTTAACCTATAAGGGAAATTGCTATATTAGCCCATTGTTGAACTAACCCTGCAGTTGGCAAAATCTGACTTCAGGATATATATTTAACAGTATTAGATATTTTATCTTCGCTTCAATTCAAACATATAGGTGTAAAAATGCACTGGATAAAAACAACAATTCTGGCTCTAGTAATTGCTGCTATCAGCTTGCCAGCAGCCGCGGAACCGCAATCTCATACACACATAAAACACATCACCAGCAGTTGGCCTGACGCACCTAAACAAATGGGCTTGTTACAAGTCGCTCTTAACGAGACAGCCATTGCTACATTGTACATAAAGCTGTCCCAAACTCAGTCGACCGATCTCGCCTGGATTAAACTGCATGTTAGCAGAGCTAAACATGCATTGGATGGCGCCCAATATGGCGACGGTGGACTGGGCTACGGCGTAGTTAAAGCCGCCAGGGGTATTACCAAACATATACTCCTGGCCGCTAACTCCCCAGATGCCTCTGTTAATGTCAAACTACACAGCCAGCGGATAATCGTAGGGGCCAACAATGCAGCTGCGGTAGCAGGTCAAATGTTGCTGATTTGCAATTCTGTCTCCAGTGCTATTTCCACCTCCCAGGCACTGGCCCTGACTCGTCAATTGGAAGAACTCGCCGGGATTTTATTAAACGGTGAAGACCTCAACTACGACGGTGAAATAAACGTAATTCAAAAAGAGGGTGGCCTGACCTTGGCCAGGCAACAGACTGTGTTTATGGCCAGGGCAGAGGGACTGATTAAAGTTAAAAAATAAACCCTTTAAAAACCATCAGCCAAAAAAAAGCCCTCATTAAGAGGGCTTTTTTTCAGAGCTTAATTCTTGCGAATTAATCTTCCTGAAGATCTTTCATAGAAAGCTTGATGCGACCACGAACGTCGACATCTAATACTTTAACTTTGATCATCTGATCCATCTTGATATAGTCTGTCACTTTCTCAACACGCTTGTTGTCGATCTGTGAAATATGTACCAGTCCATCTTTGCCAGGCAAGATGTTAACAAAGGCACCAAACTCTTCAAGACGTACTACCTTACCTTCGTAGATCTTGCCGATTTCCGCTTCTGCAGTAATCCCCAACACGATATCGGTGGCTTTCTTTGCCGCCGCTTTATCCGCTGCGTAAATACGTACAGTACCGTCGTCATCTAAGTCGATCATGGCGCCAGTTTCTTCAGTTATACCGCGGATTGTAGCGCCGCCTTTACCAATAACGTCACGGATTTTCTCAGGATTAATCTTGATCAGTGTCATCGCCGGAGCATTGTCTGGCAATTCAGGACGCGCGTAACCAATTGTCTGTGCCATCTCTTTCAAGATGTGAGTACGAGCTTCTAGCGCCTGGTCGAGAGCAATTTCCATGATCTCTTCAGTGATACCAGTGATCTTGATATCCATTTGCAGCGCAGTAATACCCTGCTCAGTTCCCGCTACTTTAAAGTCCATATCACCTAAGTGATCTTCATCACCTAAGATGTCAGTTAAGATAGCGAACTTCTCGCCTTCTTTAACAAGACCCATAGCAATACCGGCGATAGGCGCTTTAAGTGGTACACCCGCATCCATCATCGCCATAGAGGCGCCACATACAGAGGCCATAGAGCTAGAACCATTAGATTCAGTGATCTCAGATACTAAGCGAATAGTGTATGGGAAATCTTCCTGAGATGGCAACATAGCGGCAACAGAGCGACGCGCCAGACGACCGTGACCAATTTCACGACGATTAGTAGAACCCATACGACCCGCTTCACCTACAGAGTAGGGAGGGAAATTGTAGTGCAACATGAACGGGTCTTTGCGCTCGCCTTCAATAGCGTCGATTAACTGCTGATCGCGTGAAGTTCCCAGTGTACAAGTAACAATAGCCTGAGTTTCACCACGAGTGAACAGTGCCGAACCGTGTGTGCCAGTAAGAATATTTACTTCGGTGTTGATACCGCGAACAGTTTTGCTGTCACGACCATCGATGCGCGACTGACCGTTGACGATACGCTGACGCACGGTAGATTTTTCTATGGCGCTTACAACACCTGATACTTCTTTATCAGAAGCTTGACCTTCATCACCTGATAGTTCAGCAACAGCTTGAACGCGAAGCTCAGCCATCATTGCCTGACGCTGCATCTTGTCAGCTGTCTGGTAAGCAGTGGCAATACCGGCGCCGACCAAGTCAGTAACTTGTGCAGTCAGTGCTTCGTTAGTCGCTGGAGCAGACCATTCCCATCTTGGCTTGCCCGCTTCAGCAGTTAACTCAGCAATTGCGTCGATAGCACCTTGAAATTCAGTGTGGGCAAAAAGTACTGCACCTAACATTTCATCTTCGCTGAGTTCGTCAGCTTCAGATTCAACCATAAGTACTGCATCTTTAGTACCGGCAACAACCATGTCTAACTCAGAGGCAGCAAGCTGCTCGTAAGTTGGGTTTAGAATGTAGCCAGTATCTTCTGTGAAACCAACACGGGCACAGCCAATTGGGCCGGCAAATGGGATTCCGGAAATAGACAGCGCAGCTGATACACCCAGCATGGCAGCAATATCAGGATCGTTAACTTTATCCGCAGACATTACCGTACAGATGACTTGTACTTCGTTCATGTATCCCTTAGGAAATAGTGGACGAATTGGACGGTCGATTAAGCGCGAGGTTAAGGTCTCTTTCTCTGAAGGGCGCGCTTCGCGCTTAAAGAATCCACCTGGGATCTTGCCGACAGAGTAATACTTTTCTTGATAGTGTACAGACAGCGGGAAAAAGCCTTGGCCTTCTTTAGGTGTCTTAGCGCCTACTACCGTACATAGTACTTGGACGCCTTCAATAGTGACTAATACGGCACCAGTTGCCTGGCGTGCAATACGGCCAGTCTCAAGGGTAACTTCCTGGTTACCTAATTTAAATTTCTTAATAATCGCTTCCACGATATATCCTCTTTTTAATATTATTGATGTCAAAAGAGTTACTTAAGTAGAAATCAAACAGTGCCGGTACTCGTTTATTCTCTGCCAGAGCAAAAGATAAATGAGTACAGGCGGATATTTTACTTAAGGGAGTTCTTTTAACGCTTACTACAATTTTACAACTAGCAGAATTATAGGCTATAAAAAATAAGCCGCTAGAAATAAAGAGGGCCGTGCAAGCACGACCCAAGACTTTGTCTTAGCGACGAAGTCCTAAACGCTTGATCAGATCAAGGTAGCTATCTACTTTAGTCTTTTTCAAGTAATCAAGTAATTTACGACGCTGGTTTACCATACGGATTAGACCGCGACGTGAATGGTGATCATGAATGTGAGACTTAAAGTGTCCTTGAAGAGCAAGGATGTTAGCCGTTAAAAGTGCTACTTGAACTTCAGAAGAACCAGTATCACCTTCTTCACGACCATAATCCGCAACGATTTGCGCTTTCTCTACAGCTGATAATGCCATTTTTTCTACTCCAGTTTAATATGCAGATAAACAGGTTAACCCTTGATTATCTTGATTAATGACACGATCTACCAAGCATATTGTTAGTAGGTCGCCAAATACCGGGCGTATTCTAGCACTGCCGGTGTTTTTTTTCTACTGCGAGACATACGAATAAATCCGCTATCTTTGGGCTACAATCGATCGAGCTAGCAACTTGTACTCACTGCTAGCTTGTCGATAGCAAGCGCTTTGAGCGCAGTATGCCAGCTTCATTGATTTCGCCTATGCCCAAAAACTGATCGTCGTCACTCAAATGTATCCTGACCAGCGATTGAGCAGAGCGTTCTAACTCAACGGGCTTACCTTGAAACAATAACAGCTGCTGTACTTTATCAATACTCAGCTTAGGCAAATGCTCAACGGGTGAATAGGTGGGAATCATCAATGCATCCAAACGCTGATTGCGCTGCTGCTCAGTTTCATCATCAATGGTAGCCGCCAGTGCATCCAGTTGCTCGATAGTGATCATCATCGCAGCTTTATAGGGACCGGATTCAAGCCGGCGTAGCACAGTGACATGAGCACCACAACCTAACATCAATCCCAGATCTTCGACGATAGAGCGAATATATGTGCCTTTCGAACATCGCACATCCAGATCTATTTCACCAAGTTCAGGACGGTAAGCCAGTAACTCTATGTTTAAAATTTGTACTCGACGGGATTTAACTTCGACTGTTTCGCCTTTTCGCGCCAGTTTATACAATGGCTGCCCTTTGTATTTAAGCGCTGAAAACATCGACGGCACTTGCTCTATCTCACCGCTGAAATGCTTAATTAACAACTCTTTAATTAAGGTCTCGCTTACATGCTCGCCAACTTCCTGACGCTCTATCACTTTGCCGTCGGCATCGGATGAGTCTGTGCGTATGCCTAGCTTGGCAGTGGTTTGGTAGCGCTTATCGGCATCCAGGAGAAACTGCGAGAATTTAGTCGCCTCACCAAAAGTGAGCGGTAACATACCTGTAGCCAGGGGATCTAAGGCACCTGTGTGCCCGGCCTTGGCCGCTCCATAGAGACGTTTTACATATTGTAAAACTCCATTTGAGCTGACCCCGGGGGGTTTATCTAATAAAAAAACGCCGTCTAATTGACGGCCTTTGTGTCTTCTTCCCATTACGTCTACTCAGTCTTATTCACTATCGTTGTCAGCTTGGCTGTTATCTTTAGCTTTGCTGTCGCGCACAGTTTTCTCGATCAAGCTGTGCAGTCGACGACCGCGATCAATACTTGCATCATAATGGAAACGTAATTTTGGCACGGTCCGCAACTGCATGTTCCGCGCTAATTCCGTACGCAGGAAACCCGCCGCATCTTTTAATACTTCAGCGGCCGCTTTTACTGCCTCCTCTTCTTTCTGATCACCAAAAGGCATCACAGTGAAGTACACTTCGGCGTAACCCAAATCACGGGCAACTTTAACGAAGCTGATAGTCACCATGCCTAAGCGTGGGTCTTTGACCTCGCGCTGTATGAGCTGAGCGAGATCTCTTTGCATCTGCTCTGCAATACGCTGGGTCCGGCTATATTCTTTGGCCATTAATCTTTCTTACCTTTGATTGAGCCCCGGCAGCACCGGGACTCTATTGCGCTACTTACTATCTTATTGTCTAGTCGATAGTTCTAGCGATTTCTACCGTGTCAAATACTTCGATCTGATCACCGACTTTAACGTCGTTGTAGTTCTTCACACCGATACCACATTCCATGCCCTGGCGCACTTCTGCAACTACATCCTTAAAGCGACGCAGCGATTCCAACTCACCCTCGTAGATAACGACGTTATCACGAAGTACACGGATGCGCTTGTTGCGGAATACCGATCCCTCTGTAACCATACAACCGGCGACTAAACCAATCTTAGGTGAGCGGAATACATCACGTACTTGAGCGATACCAACAATTTCTTCACGCAGTTCTGGGGACAATAGTCCACTCATCGCCTGCTTAACGTCATCGATGATGTTGTAGATGATGCTATAGTAGCGCAACTGAATACCTTCACGATCGACGATCGCTTTGGCTTGTACATCAGCACGTACATTGAAGCCAACCATTAGCGCAGAGGATGCCAGTGCTAAGTTAGCATCAGTTTCTGCGATACCGCCGACACCAGAAGAGACTATCACTACTTTGACTTCGTCAGTAGATAAGTCTTCAAGTGCTGAGGTCAGTGCTTCTAACGAGCCCCTTACATCTGTTTTAAGAACGATGTTAAGAGTCGCTACTTCACCGGATTCCATATTGGCAAACAAGTTCTCAAGCTTAGACGCTTGCTGTCTGGCCAACTTGACTTCACGGTATTTGCCCTGACGGAACAAGGCGACTTCACGGGCCTTTTTCTCGTTGGATACAACGGTAAATTCAGCACCTGCTTGTGGTGTACCATCGAGGCCGATGATTTCTACCGGCATTGAAGGACCAGCAATAGTGGTCGCTTTACCATCTTCATCCATCATGGCGCGAACACGACCATAGTGCAGACCCGCTAACACGATGTCGCCCTTGTTTAATGTACCTGACTGAACCAGAACAGTAGCCACAGGACCACGGCCTTTTTCCAGACGAGATTCAATTACAATACCCTGACCTTGACCCGTCTCAACTGCCGTCAATTCAAGTAATTCAGCTTGCAGAGAAATTGCTTCTAATAGAGTATCAATGCCTTCGCCAGTTTTAGCAGAAACTTTAATAAACTGTACATCACCACCCCATTGTTCCGGGATAACATCAAGTGCAGCTAGCTCGTTCATGACGCGCTCTGGATCCGCTTGCTCTTTATCAATTTTATTGACGGCTATAACTAAAGGTACACCGGCGGCTTTGGCATGTTGTACCGCTTCTTTAGTCTGTGGCATAACTCCATCATCAGCGGCGACTGCCAGTACAACAATATCTGTCAACTGTGCGCCACGGGCACGCATTGCAGTGAATGCTGCGTGACCTGGGGTATCTAGGAAAGTGATTACACCTTTAGAGGTTTCTACCCGGTAAGCACCAATGTGCTGGGTAATACCACCTGATTCGCCAGAGGCAACTCTAGATGAACGTATATTATCCAGTAGCGATGTTTTACCGTGGTCAACGTGGCCCATGACAGTTACTACAGGTGCGCGACTAACATTATCACCAGAGGTAACAACAGACTCCAACAATGCTTCTTCAATTGCATTATCAGCCATAGGCTTGGCGACATGACCCATTTCTTCAACTACTAAAATAGCAGTATCTTGGTCGATGACTTGGTTAATGGTAGCCATAGCGCCCATTTTGAACATCACCTTGATAACTTCAGCGGCTTTCACTGTCATTTTCTTGGCAAGATCGGCCACTATGATGCTTTCTGGCACTGCAACTTCATGTACACGAGCTGCTTGAGGTTCTGTGAAACCATGCTGGTTCGGGCTACCTGAAGTCAACACTGCCGGCTTAGATCTGGCGTTGCGCGAAATCTTACCGCGACGGTTACGCTTGTCGCCTTTGTTAGATCCCGTTGACTTGCCTTTAGCACCGCGGGCAGGCTTCTTCTCTTCACGAGCCGGTTTTTTATGTACCGGTGCTTGCTTAGGTGTTGCCTGGGCAATAGCATCGGCTTTACGCTGTTCTTCTGCATCTTCTTTGGCAATGCGAACGGCGTCTTCCGCGGCTTTCTTTTGTGCCAACTTCTCTGTAGCAAGACGCTCGGCTTCGTGGGCTACGTGCTCTTTTGCTGATGCAGCTGCAGCCTTATCAGCTTCCTGCTCCGCCAATAAACGCTCTTGATCTCTGCGATTATCTTCAGCCACTTCCTCAGCACTCTTGTCATTAGACACTGGAGCTTGTGGAGCGGATGTTGGAATTTTAGGCGTCTCTAACACTTTTGCTTCTTTATCTGCAACTGGGCTATCTACTGTTTCAGCTACTGGTGCTGCTGTAGTCGTTTCAACTGCACTCTCAACTGCTACCTCAACTTCGGTATTTACGTCAGTCTCTTCAGTCTGTGGCTCAAGATCGGTGCGCTTAACGTAAGTACGAGTCTTACGCACTTCAACGTTAACCGTCTTACGAGCCGAACCGCTAGTCTTCAGTTGAGTCGTAGACTTACGCTTCAAGCTAATTTTCTTTGGCTGACCACTTTCCACTTCACCCGCTTCACCGTGTGCACGTTTCAAATGCGCCAACAGCGCCTGGCGCTCTTCATCAGAGACTTTAGAGTCCTGCTGTTTATCTTTAATTCCCGCCTCAGTCATTTGTGTAAGCAAACGCTCTGGGGAGACGCCGATAACCTCGGCTAGTTCTGTAACTATTACTTCGGACATATTTTTCTCCTACCTCGGTTTACGCTTCATCCGCGAACCAAGGAGCGCGGGCTGTCATAATATATTGTGCAGCTAATTCTTCAGTCATGCCTTCTATGTCTAGCAGTTCTTCAACAGATTGCTCTGCAAGATCTTCCATAGTGATAATGCTGTGAGCAGCTAACAAGAAAGCAAAATGCTTATCCATACCATCCATGTTCAGCAAATCATCGGCAGGCTCTGCTTTTTCCAGAACTTCTTCAGTTGCCAGTGCTTGATTTAACAGGGCATCTTTAGCACGGGTTCTCAGCTCATCGACGATATCTTCATCAAAGCCATCGATTTGCAGCATCTCTTCTACAGGGACGTAGGCAACTTCTTCCAATGTACTGAAACCTTCATCAACCAAAACCGCAGCAACATCTTCATCAACATCTAATGCTTTGATAAATTTTTCTACGATAGAGCCTACTTCTGACTCTTGCTTTTTGGCTGCATCTTCTTCGGTCATTACGTTCAGCTCCCATCCGGTAAGCTCGGATGCTAAACGCACGTTTTGTCCACTGCGACCAATAGCCATCGCCAATGCTTCTTGAGCGACTGCTACATCCATTGCATGTTTGTCTTCTTCTACAACAATAGAGACAACTTCTGCAGGGGACATAGCATTGATCACTAGCTGAGCTGGGTTATCATCCCAAGTGATGATATCGACACGCTCGCCGCCAAGCTCATTGGAAACGGCTTGAACTCGAGCCCCGCGCATACCGACACAGGCGCCAACCGGGTCTATACGACCATCGTTGGTTTTAACCGCAATTTTGGCTCTCGATCCCGGGTCACGGGCAGCCGCACGTATTTCTATTACCTGCTCAGAAACTTCCGGCACTTCAATGCTGAATAACTCAATCAGCATTTTAGGACTAGTACGTGATAGCACTAATTGTGGGCCACGCCCTTCGGTGCGAATTTCATGCAGTACTGCACGCACCCGGTCACCGATGCGAAAGACTTCTCTAGGAAGAATATTTTCACGGGGCAATAATGCTTCTGCGTTATTACCCAGATCGATAATTATATTGTCGCGCGTTACCTTTTTAACTGTCGCAGAGATCAACTCTCCAACGCGGTCACGATACATTTCAACTACTTTAGCGCGCTCGGCTTCACGTACTTTTTGCACTATGACTTGCTTTGCTGTTTGCGCTGCTATGCGGCCAAACTTAACAGATTCGATTTGCTCTGTGTGCACATCACCTATTTTAAGCTCTGTATCTACCTCAGCAGCTTCCTCTGAAGTCCACTCAGTACCTAAAATGGCTATACCTTCATCACCGACGACTGTCCAACGGCGAAAAGTATCATAGTCTCCAGTAGTGCGGTCAATTTTAACGTATATATCTGACTCTTCATCTTCGAAACGCCTTTTCGTCGCTGTCGCCAGCGCCAATTCGATCGCCTCGAAAATAATTTCCTTAGATACGTCCTTTTCGTTCGAAACTGCCTCTGCTACCAGCAAGATTTCTTTGCTCATATCAATGCCTCGCTATTTTTCCCTGCTGGTACCTAACTATTTATTTGGCACCAATTAGTTATTTTAGAATTTAAGAAAACTGTGGTTCTATTTGTGCTTTATCAATGTAATCGATGGGTAAGAGATACTCTTCGTTATCAACTTCCAACACTACTTCGTCGCCCTCAACACCTTTGAGAAGACCCTTGAAATTTCTGCGTCCATCAAATGGCATACGCAATTTGATTTTCACTACACTGCCGGTAAAGGCAACGTAATGCTCCAGTTTGAATAACAGCCTATCCATTCCCGGAGATGAGACTTCCAATGCGTAGTGACCGGCAATAGTATCTTCAACGTCTAGAATGCCACTGGCCTGATGACTCATTTGAGCACAGTCATCAACTGACACCCCATTCTCGCCATCAATGTATATGCGTAAAATGCTATCTTTGCCCTGAGAGAGGTATTCGATTCCCCATAGTTCGAAATCCATGGATTGAGCAATTGGCTCCAGCATTTCTTGTAAACGTTTTAACTTTGCAGACACTACACACCTATATCTTTGCGAACTGGCCTGTTTAACAGCCGCAGTTCAATAACAAAAAATGGGCCCTACAGGCCCACTTCTTAACTAGAGCAGCAACCACCAGGTATTAACCTTTGCAATTACTTCCCTCTAATCACGAAAAAGCCCCTAAAAAGGGGCCGGAACAACGGGCGATTAATGAACTATGCAAATACATTAAGCTCAACAACCCCTTATTTCTAAACGATAAACCTAATCTACCGCTTGCTAGTAAAAAAACTACCAGACTTAAAATTCTAATCAGATTCAAAAATAAGGATTTATCTTACTTTTCAATCCAAGTATCAGCAGTATTAATTTTACTACTTACTTATTTTGGTAGCGGGGCCAGGATTTGAACCTACGACCTTCGCTGGGCTTATAAAGAGCTGAGCCCGACGATATCACTTCCACTTCTTGTTAATGGTAGCGGGGGCAGGATTTGA
>MABF01000016.1 GCA_002163025.1 'Osedax' symbiont bacterium Rs2_46_30_T18 | reverse complement strand
GCAATATTGTTTTTACTGTCTTTCTTCGTCCAGTTTGTCGATCCGGGTTATCCAAACCCAGCGCTGCCATTTTTTATCTTAGCTGCAACACTGCAACTATTTAGCTTGCTGTACCTGGCGCTATTAATTTACGCCGGCTCCGTATTAGCGGGCGCCTTTGCCAAACGGCAAAAAATCAGCGCTATTTCCGGTGGAGGGGTCGGGGCTGGCTTTGTATTGTTTGCGATCAAGTTAGCGCTGGCCAGCGCCAACTGACGGGCAAAAACAGCATTTAATCGTGACTGATAAACTCGGTCACGCTCCCATCATTGTGTAAATCACAGATGTGTTTAGGTGAGGCATCGTCGTTGAGTTCCAAGTAGCCTAGCCCGGATTTCTCGATCATACGTCTGCCGGGATGGTTAATAACTTCACGGTACTGCACTTTCATATCGCGACGTTTAGTAAACAGGTTCAGTGGTGAATACACTGAATACAAGTAGCGATTTAGTTTGTCTAAAATATGCACTAGTTTGCTGGGGAACTGATTCTTTATGCCGCTGGAAGTGATCTGCCATATTTTGGGTGAGCTATCGCGAAAGCGTAGCTCAATATCGTAGACAAACGAATAGTGCACATCCCCGGATAAAATCACGAAGTGCCGAGGGGTTTTAGAGTGGCGAAAAATGTTCAGCAGGGTATTGGCTGAGCCCGGGTGAGCCATCCAGTTCTCCGCATCTACCGCTAGTGATTGCCCCAACATAGTCGCTAACCGTTGTACTGACTCAATCAGTTTGACGCCAAAAATAGGAGCAGGTGATACTAAGATGACCGCGCTCTCTCCAATCAACTGTTGTTGCAGTAGACACAGCGATTCCCAATCCATCAGCCCCGAAGGTTTATGTATATTACTCTGCGAGCGCCAGCGCTGGGTGCGGCTGTCCAGTACCAGGATTTTTGGCGAACTGCGTACTGCAAAATGCCAATGATTGAATTGGTATAAGGTGTCTATTATGCGCTGTTGGTTCTGCTCGTTGGGTTCCCGCTGGTAGCTATCGGCCTGTTGTAGAAACTCACTGGGAAATTGTTGCGGATCGTTCCCCCAGCCCTGAAATAACCAATAGGAAAATAATGCGTTACCGATGATGCGTTTCGACAGTGGGTTTTCATAGGCGGCTTTTTCCCAGGCGGCGGTCAAATTCCAATCGTCGGTGACATCGTGATCATCAAATATCATATAGCAGGATATATGGGCCAGCAGTCGTTGTACTTTTGCCAAGTTGCGACTAAAAGCGCCAATAGTGGCTAACTCTTGTTGCTGCAGCTCGCTATATAGCTCGCAGATCGGCATTTCTGCCATATCAATCTGCTGCCACAGCTGCGGTGACCAAACCAGTAAATACATAGCATTGACTTCGGCAAAACTCAGCAGATGATTGTGCACTAAAGTGCTAGTGAAGATGTTTTGTTGTTTGCCATTGCGCCAGAAGTTGCTTTTCTCGCTCAGTGGCAGTAATTCTTTACGTCGATAATAATAGGGGTTATCAGTGTGCAATTGCGATGCGGTGGTCATATCGCCAGCAGGCAGTTGTTCATCATTGAGCCCCAGTATTTCTATCACTTTATGAATAGCGAATAACATAGGACCAGCGACGTGATCGGCATAGATCTGATCACCGCTGAGAATCAGGATAGAAGGGCGCTGCTGCACATCTTGCAAGGTGTCTGCCAGCTTGCTGTCACCGGCGAGTAGTGAATCTTCACTGCTGTGCTGTGGATTTCTACAAGAGCCATGCAGTAAATTGTGCAGTTTTGACTCAATGCTAAAGCTACAGCGCTGCTGATCTGGATAACAAATATCGGGTAATTGTTGATTGAGATCTTTATAGACCCCGGTGGCTACCAGCAACCTAAGCTCGTATTCAATTACAGTGTCTAAGGGCAGTTGATGCTGTATATCGAGTAAATGCACCACCGCTTTTTCGCCGATGCGAAAATGACTGACCTGCTCTGCGCCTAGTGATTGTTGCAGTAGCTGTTTATTATTGACAAAGCAGCTGAAGCTCCCTTCAGATTTCTGATTACTTACCCACCAAAGCACGAGTTGCCCGGCGTCTAACCTACGTATAATAGGTCCACAAATGATCTGGTTTTCCACTACATCCCTCAAATTTCCGCTTAAAATATCACTGACAATCAATCAGTGGCGATTCTAATACAAACATCAGCGCACTGCAGTGAATTGGCGGGAAATTTGACCACAATTTTCTCAACAAGTTTGGCGATTTGGATAAATAGGGGAATTTAAATACATACTAAAATTTACACTAGTGAATCTCATCGTACTTCCAACTTCCAACTTCCAACTTCCAACTCAATCTGTCAGTCAGTCCTCAACCAAGAATAATTTCTTCTCGTCGTAAATCCTATACACGCCACGGCCAGCATTTTTA
Source organism: 'Osedax' symbiont bacterium Rs2_46_30_T18 (assembly GCA_002163025.1). Classification (GTDB taxonomy): domain Bacteria; phylum Pseudomonadota; class Gammaproteobacteria; order Pseudomonadales; family Balneatricaceae; genus Rs1. Next base: position 4,113 of record MABF01000016.1, on the reverse strand, counting down.
GCTTGATACAGTGCCTTATCTGCTCTGGCGACTAACTCATCCGGGTCAAGAGCATCGTTGGGGTAAAAAGCCACGCCGATGCTGGCACCTATATTAGTATCCAAGTCATTGGTTAAGTTAGTGCCTGCGATATTACTGATTATGGTCGAGAGCCTCAGACGTATTGTTTCAATATCTAATACATCGATAGCAATAATGGCGAACTCATCTCCGCCCAATCGCGCCACCGTGTCGTAGGATCTGGTCTGTTCAGAGAGTACCTTAGAAACCTCCTTGAGCATTTGATCACCCGCTGAATGGCCAAACCTATCGTTAACCAGTTTAAACCTGTCTAAATCAATAAAAAACACGGCAAATTTTTCTTTGCTGTCAAAGCAGCTTTTTATCGCCAGCTCCAGTTTGCTGTGGAACATAGCCCTATTGGCCAGACCGGTTAAGGGGTCGGTCATGGCCATTTTTTTGATAGTGTTCTCTCGCTCTTTTAACGCATCCAGCATATGGTTCAAGGTATCTGCCATTTCATCTATCTCGCAACTGCTCTGCGATTGCGCTCTGGCGTGATCATCCCCCGACTGTTGTTTTAACATCGCCTGGCGTATTTTGTCGATAGGCTTTAGTACTTGGATGTGCAATAACAGATTACACATGACTAACATGATAAAAACACCGAACATAGTGGTGGGTAAAATTCGCCAGAGAATAGTGTAAGTACCTTTTTTCACCGTATCGTCATTGTAGGCAATCAGTAGTGCACCTAAATGTTCGATATGCATATCTGCCTCATTAAAACTGTTTGCCGCTGTAACTGTTGCATCATGGGGTTTTACAGAGGGTAATTCTTGGAGTCCAGGCGTATGCTCATGGGCACCTGCATGCTCATGTGCTGAGTGAGCAGTTGGATTAGCTGTTGAGAACTGCACTGATGCCTGTTGTTGCATAGCATTTTCGACGCTATCTAGTGGCACCAAGATAAACATATGTTCTGAATGGATGAATTTAGGTGATAAAGTGCTGGTTTTGTAGGCTTCTCGCCCTTGCTGTTCCAATAAAGAGCTAAGCTTGACTGGATAGTTTTCAGTATGTGTTTCGTAGAGGGTTTTGCTGCCATCCCTGGATAATAGAATTAACGTGTTGATATCGGGATTATTCATCAGAGACTGGTCTACCATCTGTCCCAGTTCCGATGTATCACTGGCGATCATGGAGCCGTGATGAATGGCACTGGCAATGATGTTGGCCCTTAAAAGCATCTGCAATTTTATTTCATTGGCTGCCACTCTGTACGTGTCTAAAGCTGCAATAGAGCCCATCAGCAGGGCGCAGCAGCACAGGGAGGATATAAATTTGGATTTTAATGGTCGTTTTGCAATCACTGCTAATTTCCCAATAAACAGAGCGTGAATTAACAGCTTGTGCACTGTAATCCCTAAATTTCACTGTGCTCTGTAGACTAAAGGCGTACCGGATTATTTCCTATGTTCCTTAACCTTGCAGTTTAGTCGCTGGCTGTAAGAAAGGTGATTGATTAAATATATATGGGAAATATGACTAGATGTTTTCAGGGTTTGTTCCAGGTAGAATTTCTCGTGTTTGAGCTCATCGATTAACTTCCCAGTGTAAGGGATTCATCTGCAAAGTGGTTTTTAAGATGAGAAGCTAAGTTTTTATACTGCCTGAATGATATCCCAGATATTTAGATAGGGTGCTGAACGTAGAATTTACAGAGTCTGTGAAGAGGTGCCTACTCTGATCCTAACTAGGCATTAGAAGAGTGTGGAAGAGGAATTGTTTTGCACTGCCTTGTAAGCAAAATTCTAACTATTCATTGAAAACAGAATAACCCGCTGCGGGAGTTTTTTATTGCAGGTAGCGCATTTGTATAGCTGTGTAATAGCACTGCTAGATATAGCAAGTCTTACTCTTATTAAATTGTGCTTATCAGGATATCTTCACTGCAAGCTTATGACAGATAGCATCTGTGATAGCGATATGTTTTTCCAGTGAAAAAGTACTAATCCCGCCTCATATGAGTTTTATTAGTGTCATAAAAAGGAGTCATAAATTTATTTCACTAATCTAGCTTAGCAAGCACGGGATCAAGAGCAAATCGACTATGAGCTACAGAGCATTTCGAGATCAGAGCATCGCCCTTGAGGAACGCCGTTTTGTTCTGCATAAATCAACGACATGTTACTGTTATCAAACTGTTTCGCTAGAATTAACCTGAGGATTATGCTCATATAGTGTTTGATTTAGTGAAGCTGTCAATCACATGAATCTTGTCAAGTTTATGCTTATAATAGCTATTAGTTCCTAGCCAATTTAGCTGCTGTTAACAAAATTACTGTATGTAGTTGATGATTTGTGATGATATCCAATAATAAAAGAACCACAGAGATCGAAGCCAGTCACCGGCGAATATTGCTTGAACACGCTGAGCAGAAGCGTATTTTGCAAGGGATTAATACCGTAAACAACCTGGTAATTAATTCAACGTCCATTAATGAAATGTTGGATCAAATACTCGATGAGTTTTTGCAATTATTCACCTGCCAGCGCGCCTGGTTAACTTTCCCCTGTGACCCACAAGCCGAGTTTCTCTTAGTTCCCAAGGAAAAAACGGTTCCCCAGTGGCCGGGTGCTGGCATAGATAACCTTAAATTACCGATGGATGATTTTTCTAAAAGTGTCATCTCAGAGGCTTTGGCAAATAATCACCCAATTGCGTACGACTCCCAAAAACGCAAGATTCACCGTTCCATGACTGAGGTTTTTGGTGTGGCGTCACAGCTATTGATGGCCATCTACCCTAAAGTAGGCAAGCCATGGCTACTGGGGATTCATCACTGTGGTCAGGAACACATTTACACTGAAAACGACATTGATTTATTTAATGCCCTGGGCGGTCGATTAGCAGATGGGTTAAGCAGTATGCTCTCCGAGCAGATTACCCAACAAAGTGAAGCGCTGCAGAGGGCCTTGTTGAATAACACTAACTCGCCAATCGCAATTAGAGACTTAGCCGGAAAGTATCTGCTCACCAACAGGAAATTTAATGAAGTATTCGGCAATGTGAATGACTGTTTAATAGGCAATGATGGGCGCAGTATTTTTTCCCAGGCCGACTGCCAACTTATGGATTTTAATAATGCTCAGGTGGTACTACAGCAGCGCAGTATGGAGTTTGAAGAGCGTTTACCGACCGTTAACGGCATTAAAACTTTCCTCAGTAGTACTTCTCCACTGTTCGACAGCGATAACAAAATTTATGCTGTCTGTACAATAGCGACAGATATCACTGCCAGATTAGAAGCCGAAAAGGAAATATACCGCCTGGCACACTACGATGACCTGACCCAACTCCCCAACCGTTTAAAGATTAAAAAAGAGTTAACGACTGCTATTGAACAAAGTACCCAGAGTAGAAAATTTGGCGCCTTGATTTATGCTGATTTAGATAACTTTAAAACATTGAATGACACTAAAGGTCACAGTTACGGGGATATGCTGCTCAAAGAGACTGCGAGAATTCTTAAAAGCTGTATCTCTGCTCAAGATTTGGTGGCGCGTATTGGCGGAGATGAGTTCTTAATCATTTTACAGCAGCTGGATCTGGACGAGCAGGCAGCGCTTGATGAAGTCAGCGTGATCGCTAATAGGGTACTTTCATCCCTGCAAACAGTGTTTGTCGGCGATGACTTCCAGCATCATGTGACAGCCAGCTTAGGTATTACCTTGTTTAATGGCCAGCAACAGTCGGCCGAAGAATTGCTGAAAAGGGTGGATGCAGCTACCTATATGGCTAAGAAAGCCGGACGAAATAATATTCAGTATTTTGATCCATCGCTACAGCAACAGCTTGAATATCGAGCCAGAATTGCCTCGCAGATTCTGGATGCTATTGCAGAAGATAATTTCGAGATTTACTACCAGGCGCAAGTTGATAGCGTTGCTAAGGTTATAGGTGCAGAGGCGCTAATTCGCTGGAACCATCCTGAATTGGGAATGATATCCCCCGCTGATTTTATTCCCCTGGCAGAGGAGAACGACAGTATCATAGCCCTTGGAAATTGGGTGATGTTACAAGGTTGCAGGCAACTCGTTCTGTGGCAA
>MABF01000243.1 GCA_002163025.1 'Osedax' symbiont bacterium Rs2_46_30_T18 | reverse complement strand
AGCTATTTTTCGCTCTATTCATTTTCAAACAAACTCTGTGGATAAGCCTGACGACTCTGGTAACCGTGACTGAGACAGTGACTCAGCCACTGCGCCAGATACTCGTTGAGCTGAATTTTTTCATCGACATGGAACATGGCATCGTTAGGGTAGCGATAGCTTCCTTGCAGTTGCGAACGCTTATGCGGATTAATCACTTCGGCCATTTTCGCATCATGATACAAACGCACTTGTAGTTGCGGAGAAAATAGCTGTTTAATTTTAGCTGATTGAATGGCACTGCCCTGGCTCTGACTGACCAGCACTGTGGTAGTGAACTTAAACCTCTCCTGTACTTGTAAACTGACGATACTCTGGTGCTCACCAATATCTATGATGAAATCACGCTGCTGGCACTGATCTATATCAGCCATCAGTTTTAACAACCTTGCATAGTTCGCCTCACAGAGCGCCATATGCTTGCTTAAATCAGGAACATACTTGGTTTTCATGCACGCTTTCCAAAGTTTTCTGTTAGCTGTTGCCTAAGCAACTCGCGCTTTTTAATAGTTATCGCCAGCTTTCTTGCAAATCCTGGCGGTGTAACTGCAACCACTGCAGAGCAATAATTGCCGGCGCATTATCTATACTTCCGTCCTTGAGCATAGAAAATGCCCGCTGGGTATCAAATACGTGCACCTTTATATCTTCACCTTCATCAGCCAGACCATGTAAACCTAAGGCCTGTTCAGCGTTAACACTGGCGCAAAATAAATCTATATACTCACGAACCCCACCGGGACTGGGGGTAAACTTATAAATGTGCTGTAGCTGTCCGATCTGCAGTCCCGACTCCTCCAGCGTTTCGCGTCTGGCCACTTCTACCAGCGACTCTCCAGGCTCGACAATTCCCGCGACTAACTCTAGTAACCACGGGCTGCTCGGGTGATCGTAAGTGCCAATGCGAAACTGTTCGATCATTACCACTTTATCTGCAAGCGCATCGTAGAGCAACACTGCCACTGCGTTAGGGCGCCATAACAAATCTCGCTTTACGGTGATTTTCTCACCGTTGAAACTGCGGTGGGTCACTGTCATCTGACGGTACTGGTAAAAGCCCTGCGTCAATAATTTATCTTCTTCGAGGATTACATCCTGGTTGTCGAACTGGGGCTGCCAGTGACCTTTTTTAGTACTCATCGTCGGAAATTTCTCGATTGTAAATTTACAACTTGCAGCTTAAACAATCTTCAAAATCTAAACTCTCTAGCTCCTGGCGCTCGGCCATCGCGTTTTTCAGCCTACTTTGCAAATCAACTGCCAATGCTTCATCAGCGTTTATCCCGGCTCGAGAGCAGAGGTCAACCAACACTGTCAGCTCGTCTAAAGTAAAATCGTTCACTGTTATATCTCCTGTTTAAATTCTCTATCGACACGCGTCAACGCTAGTCGATTTCTATATGTTCAACCATCAATTGTACACTGCGTTTACCGCGAAATTCATTAACATCTAATTTATAGACAACACGGACTGTCTGAATAGCTTCATTGGGCCAAACTTTTTCATCTATATTAAAATAAATAGCATCAATTGCCAGCCCGGATTCCGGTTCCATCAATACTAATTTCAAATGTTTTTTACCCACAATCCTCTGTTGAATAATTTTAAACACATTATCGAACAATGGCTCGCTAAAATGATGCCCCCAGGGCCCGGCCTGACGAAACATATTGGCCAGATCGACGTTCATGTCAGCCGCTTGTAGTGCACCATCAGTCAATAGGGTCGCCTTCAAATCATCGGGCTGCAACTGCTCACTAATGACTTGCGCAAAAGCACTTTCAAACGTATCCAAGGCGCTGGCATCAATCGTTAACCCCGCAGCCATGGCATGACCACCAAACTTTTTAATCAGCCCGGGATGCCGCGCATCGATCAGCGCCAGTCCATCACGTAAATGATAGCCATTAATGGATCTGGCCGAACCTTTAATTTCGCCTTCATCTCCCGGTGCAAATGCAATCACCGGGCGATGTAGCTTGTCTTTAATCCGCGAGGCCAATATTCCTATTACCCCCTGATGCCAGCTTGCATCAAACAGACAGACACCCATCGGAAATTGCACACCACTGCTACCCAGATCGCGCTCTACTTTCTCTAAAAACTGCAGAGCTTGTACTTGCATTCCCTGCTCTATAGTACGCCGTTCAATGTTCAACTGATCTAAAGTCAGCGCGTATTCCCTGGCGCTCTCTTCGTCTTCACAGAGCAGACACTCTATGCCTATCGACATATCGTCCAGGCGCCCGGCGGCATTCAGCCGAGGCGCTACTGCAAAGCCCAAATCACTGGCGACCAGGTTTTCAATTTTCCGATTGGCGACAGCTAACAGCGCTTTCAATCCAGGCCTGGCATAACCGGCGCGGATTCGCTGCAGTCCCTGATAGACCAAAGTGCGGTTATTGTGCTCCAGAGGGACGACATCGGCAACCGTGCCCAATGCCACTAAGTCTAGCAGTGAGGCTAAATTGGGCTGAGCGATGCCCTGCTGCGCAAACCACTGCATTGACTGCAGTTCCCGGCGCAGCGCAATCAGTAGATAAAAAACCACTCCAACTCCACAAGTAGATTTTGCGGCAAAATTGCAGTCGTCTTGGTTCGGATTGACAATAGCGACAGCCTTGGGCAACTCACTTCCAGCCAAGTGATGGTCAGTGACTACGACATCAATACCTAGTGCATTGGCGCGGTCCACCCCTTCAATACTAGAGACGCCATTGTCTACTGTGATGATCAAATCTGGTTGGCGCTGCGCCGCAACCTCCACAATTTTCGCCGACAAGCCGTAACCATAGGCAAACCTGTTCGGCACCAAATAATCTACAGCAGTCGCCCCCATCATCCGCAAACCCAATAACAACACTGCGGTACTAGTAGCACCATCGCAGTCAAAGTCACCCACTATGGTTATCTTCTGGGCATCGACAACTGCTGCAGCGACTCTCCTGGACGCCACATCAATGTCCAGCAGCCCGGAATCTGGCAGCAGATCTTTCAGAGAGCGACCCAGTTGCGCCTCATCACTAATTCCTCTGGCCACATACACTTTAGCCAGTGGCTCGGGTACCTGGCTGAAAATTTTAGCGCTATAGTCGATATTTTCTCTGCGTAATATTTCAGTTTTTTGCAAGCTGATATACCTTATTGCTCGGACAAAGGCAGCTGTTGGCACTTTGTGAGTTTTGTTTTTTTGTGAGCGAAATAAAAGACTGACCCTGTTTGATTAGGGCGCTGGAAACAGCGCATCTGTCTTGCCACTATAGTAGTAGACGAATAACCCGATCCACTCCTTTAATGTAAAGCTCAAATCTCTGACGTGCATCCAATACTTGGGATCCAGGCGTAACCCATGAGCTGTTTTGGAGTAGTAATCGACCGGATAGGCCTGCACATTCCAGCCGCGCAATCGAAAAACCCCCATAGATCTGGGCATATGAAACGCTGATGTGACCAACAGCCAGCGCCCACTGGGAACAGCACCTAGCATCTGCTCACTTAAAGTAGCATTTTCATAAGTATTACGGGACTTTTTTTCCCACAGAACGCGATTGGCAACCCCCTGCTCGCCAAACCATTTATAAGTTGCACTACTGGCCACATCCTGAGGATGCAATAGTGATCCACTGCCCCCGGTAAAGACAATTTTAGCGTTGGGATATTCTTTGGCCAGTGTCGGTATCGCCATCATTCGCTCGGCCGCTTGATTGAATTGTGCCATTTGCCATTGTATTGCCAAATCACCGCGCTCCGCTCCGCCCAGTACTATGATTCCCTCAATGTTTTGCGGTAATTGCTGCGGCGCCGGAAATCTCTTCTCCAGCGGCCGCAAAATTGGATCTGCCACCGGAAAAAACAATACAGTGATAAAACACACTAAACTGATACTGAGCAGCCGCAACCCCCAGTTAGATTTTCGAGCGATTAAAACAGCGGAGATAGTCACTAATAGAATTAAGAAATTATCGGGGCTGGCAATAAACCAGAATACTTTTGATAGTAGATAAAAGAAATCCATGACCTTTAATCCCAGTAAATTCAAACATTATCTGCTTTGACAGCCTATGGCCAGAGTATTACTGACAACAGCGTTAAGCTACTCGCCAGATCGCAAGCCAAATATAAAAAGGCCCGTAAAACGAGCCTTTTAGATCTTCATAACAAAATACTTTAAAAGCTTAAGACAATTTATCCATCATAAACTGCTGCACACTGGACAAATCATTTTCCAATATTTTAAATGCCTCTTTACGCTCGAACAAATCAGCCAAGTGCTCGGGAAGCTTAGGCGGTTCTAATCCGGCTTCCACTATGGCATCCGGAAATTTCACCGGATGCGCCGTAGCCAAGGTAATCATCGGTACAGCCCGATCGGTATTTAGCTCGCGCCCAGCCCTCACCCCAATGGCGGTATGAGGGTCCAGCAGATAACCTGTTTGCTCATGCACTTGCGCGATAGTCTCACAGGTCTGCTGATCGCTGACGCTGGCGCTGTCGAAAATAGTCTGCATTTTTTCAGCTTGCGATGCTCCCAGGGATACCCCCTGACTCTTGAAGCGAGTTAACAGCTCATCGACTGCCGCCCCGTCTCGATCATACAGATCAAACAATAAGCGCTCAAAATTTGAAGAGACCATAATATCCATAGAAGGTGACAAGGTGTGCTTTAAGTCACTCTTAGACATATCATTGCCAGAAATAACCCGGTGCAAAATATCATTGCGGTTAGTTGCCACTACCAGCTGTTTAATTGGCAAGCCCATTTGCTTGGCCAGGTAACCGGCAAAAATATCGCCAAAGTTCCCTGTAGGTACCGAGAAAGAGACTTCCCTGTGCGGGCCGCCCAATCCCAGAGACGCACTGAAGTAATAGACTATCTGCGACATAATTCGCGCCCAGTTAATAGAATTAACCGCACCCAATTTACGCCCTTGCAGAAAGTCCTGATCTGCAAAACTGGCTTTTACCATCTCCTGGCAATCATCAAAATTCCCTGAGATAGCGATGTTATGCACGTTATCTGCGAGAATACAGGTCATCTGCCGACGCTGCACTTCAGAGACTTTATTGTGCGGGTGCATGATAAAAATATCGACATGCTCGCTGTGGCGACAACCCTCTATCGCTGCAGAACCTGTGTCTCCGGATGTAGCCCCTAAGATGACCAACTTTTCAGCGCGTTTTTGCAGTACGTGATCCATCAACTTGCCGAGCAATTGCAGGGCAAAGTCTTTAAACGCCAGTGTAGGTCCGTGAAATAGCTCCAGCACCCACTCATTGGTTCCCAACTCTTTTAGTGGGGCCACAGCACTGTGATCGAAACCCGCATAAGTCTCATCAATCATTTGCGTCAGATCAGCATCTGAGATACTGCCGGCAACAAAAGGAGAGATTATTTTAAACGCTAACTGTGCATAACTTAAACCGGCCCATGAGGCGATTTCTGCAGCGCTATAATGAGGCAGCTGCTTTGGTACATACAAGCCGCCATCTGTGGCCAATCCCGCCAGTAGTACTTCTTCAAAATTTAACTCCGGCGCCTGGCCACGAGTTGATACATATTTCATGATATTTGCCTATTTCTCTGCTACGCCCTACGTCTTATAAATGCTCTACGCGGATACGAGTCACTTCACCTAAAATACTGTCTAATGCTTCTATCGCTAAAATTGCCTGGTTCATCTTATCTTCTATGACCCTTTGCGTTAACAAAATCACCGGCACAAAATCCTCATCGGACTCTTTTTGCACTATCGCTTCGATATTGATGCCGCAGTCACCTAGAATTTTTGTTACTTCAGCCAATACTCCAGGTTTCTCCGCCGCTTTCAGGCGCAGGTAATAGCCTGTTTCTGTCTGTTGCATCGGTAGTATTGGCAGATCAGAAAGCTGGTCACTTTGAAAGCCCAGAGGTGCAATTTTACTGCTGGGGTCGGCATCAATAGTGCGCGCAATATCCAGGATATCCGCTATTACTGCAGAAGCGGTAGCCTCATCTCCGGCACCTGCTCCGTAATGCAAAGTCTGACCAACAGCATCTGCATCTACCAATACCGCATTCATGACACCGTCCACATTCGCCAGTAACTTCTGTTTCGGAATCATGGTTGGGTGAACCCGCAGTTCTATGCCCTGTACTGTTCGCCTGGCAATGCCTAAGTGTTTAATTCGATATCCAAGCTCAGCGGCGAATTTGACATCCTCTGAGGTCACTTTACTGATCCCCTCGGTAAAGGCTTTATCAAATTGCAGAGGAACACCGTAGGCGATGGAAGCCATTATAGTCAGCTTATGCGCGGCATCTATTCCCTCAACATCAAAGGTAGGGTCAGCTTCGGCATAGCCAAGTGCCTGTGCTTCAGACAGAACGTCGCTAAAGTCACGGCCCTTCTGCTGCATCTCAGATAAAATAAAATTACCCGTACCATTGATGATACCAGCAAGGCCATTAATTTTGTTTGCAGCCAACCCCTCGCGTAAAGCTTTGATAATCGGGATGCCACCGGCGACTGCCGATTCAAAAGCAACCACTACATTATGTTTCTTGGCCGCCGCGAAGATTTCATTACCATGCACTGCAATTAACGCTTTGTTGGCTGTCACTACATGCTTGCCGTTTTCAATGGCCAGTAATACAAGTTTCAGAGCAACTTCGTAACCACCAATTAACTCGACCACAATATCGATATCAGGATTGACTGCAACCTCGAAAATATCACGGGTTATGTTGGTAGTTGTGGTATCGCAGTTGGGATTATCTCGACGAGCACCAATCTGCTCAATAATAATCTCACGACCGACACGGCGGCTAATTTCTTGAGCGTTACGTGTTAAGACATTGAACGTACCGCTGCCAACAGTACCTAAACCACATATTCCAACTTTTACCGGTTTCAAACTAATTCCTCGCTGTCATTCTTTAGACTAATTTCGCTATTGCCTTGAACTCTAGGGTCGCGCCCATTCTATGTGCAATACCTTGGACTATTTCGCATTGACTGAAATAGCGGGCCAGATAGTATAGCTAAGATGTGGGGGACAAACTATTGCCAGCTTATTATTTAGTCAAAGATTTTGGATATAAACGGCAATTATATTGCGCTACTGATTCGCTAATCGAAAATACAGGTCAGATTCATGCCGTAGATGAATGCAAACTTGCAAGCGTATCTATTTTAGGTAGATGCAAAAGTGTTTTTTGCAAGCTCGGATTGAGGATGCTGGAGAGATTAAAATACTAAAACGTGAACAGACAAGTGACAACAAAAACAGCCCCGGTGATTGAATATCAGAGGGCTGTATGCACTTATTAAAGTTATTCTGTCACCCCTAAGTCTGCTAACAAGTTATCGACAGAGGCGAAGCCGGCAATTTTCACTCCCTGTTCTGTGAAGATCGTAGGCGTAGCGTTCACCCCCAACTTGTGCCCTAACTGAAATTGTGCGGTGACCGGGTTCTCACATTCCATATTGGGGATCTTACGCTTGGATTTAGCCAGGGTCAGTGCAGCAGCGGGATCTTTAGAGCACCAGATTGATTCCATTTGCCTGGCGACAGACGAGCCTACACCCGCCCTAGGGAAGGCCATATACTTAATAGTAACTCCTTTTGATTGTAACTGCGGCATATTCTTATGCAGCTTTTGGCAGTAGTAACAATCTATATCCGTAAAAACGGTGATCACTGCTTTCTCAGTGCCAGATGCCGGATAAATTATCTGTTCGGATACCGGAACAGCCGCCAATTCAGCCTTTACCTTAAGTTGATTTTTTTGCTCCGACAGATTCACAAAACCTTGTTCCAGACTCAGCTGAAACATTTGACCAACTACCATGTACTGGGCATTTTCATCAGAGAAAATTACTTCTCCTGAAGCCAGTGTTACTTCATACATACCTGGCCAAGGCGACTCAACAACACTTTGTATCTGTATATTTTCATTAATAGATTTGATTTTCTCAGTGACATCTTGCTCTACACTCGCCACAGCGCCTGCTGCAACACCAACGCTTAAGACCAATGAAAACAACGCTTTTCCTAACATCTGAGACCGACCAATGAATCTTGAACCTTTATCTGACATAAGTTATCCATTTAATTTTTACAATTATTTATCTTGATGATTTATTTTGGCTTAAGTTCCATTAATATTTACGCATCAGCCATCAAATGTGCCCTCTATCAGAGGTATAGCTCTGGGTACTGGAGAGATCAGCATGTCCTAACATTTGCTGCACATGCTGCAACTTTGCACCACGGGCTAACATGTGTTCGGCGAAAGCCCTGCGCAACCCCTGCGGCGATATTTTTTTAGCCACTGATACTTGCTGGGCATAATACTTTAAACGGTACCAAAACGCTTGCCGAGTCATTTTCCCACCGCGCCGGCTGACAAATAGCTGGCTGCAACCTTCAGCACAGTGCAACTCTATTCTCGCCTCTAGAATATATTTTTCCAGCCAGTAACGAGCTTCCTCACCGAAGGGGACCATCCGCCCCCTGCTACCTTGCACTTGCACAGTCGCTGCATCTATATCCAACTGGTGCAACTGCAGCGAAATTACCTCAGACACATTAACGCCAGTTGCATACATAAACTCCAGCATTGCTTTGTCACGTAATCCAATTGCCGTTGCCAGATCGGGCGCTTGCAACAGGGCTTCCACTTCGGCCTCTGTCAGAGCCGGGACATGCATAGGGACAACCTTTGGTGGCTTTAAATTAAAACAGGGGTCTGTCACTATCAGATTCTGCAATTGCAAAAACCGGTAAAAACCTTTAAGGCAGGACAACATCCTAGCACTGGAACTGGCATGATAGCCTTCAGTGAGTCGCCAGATGAAATATTGTTGCATCGACAATGTGTCGACTCGCGTCACGGATAACTGCTGGGATAAAAGCCATACAGAAAAATTGCACAAATCACGGCGATAAGCCAGCAAACTATTTTCCACTAGCCGCCTGGCCTTGGCGATATGTACCAGGTATTTGTCAATAAGTAATGAATCAGCATCAGCTAACCTGGAGAGCGTTTGCGCTCTTTTACTGCTATCAGTTTTAGTCATCAGCGATATACTTTAATACTCGCAATGTTTTCCTTGAGCACTGGATAAGTCACTAGCCCTTGTTCTACACGCCGGCGCATTACAATCTTTCTGTCATCTACTTTTAACAGAACACCATCTATTTCTTTACCCAATTGAGTCCTGAGCCTAATTTTTTTCCCTTTAAAATCGACTAAATTTGCAAGATCTATACTGTGATACCTAGGCCGGCTTTTCTCAACCTCTTTTCTGCTGAGCAGTTTCTCTTGGATGATTGCTTTCTCTTCAGTCTCTTCTACAACAGACTCAGCCGCAAAGACTTGCCGCTCAATAATTTGTCCACCTAGCAGTGGTAAATAGCGGGTAGAGGCTTTATTGGCGTTGACACTCAGTAGCAAGTCATCTCTATTTAGCAGCTGAAAATTTGAATTTAACACTTGCGAAAACAACAACCTGCCCTTAGGCTGCAACCGCAACACCACACTGGCTCTGGGCCTAAAAAACGCCAGCACACTCTTGTGTAACTCCTGGCTATCTGCCTGTTGATCCTCAATCATTTTTGCTTGCACGCTGGCTAAAAAGTAGTCGGGATAATCACCCTCTGTTACTTCTTCCTTTTTAGCACAATACTTTAATCGCTTTAAATTAAAACCGGCATCAGTGATACTCAACAGCGCCCTGCTGATTTCTGTTTTACCTAGCACACCGCGCTCATAGAAGCTCAGTGGCGCCTTACTGTTTAGCTCGAATTCAAACAGCCCCTTGGCCAGCCCCGGGGCACTTACCGCAACATTACTCTTCAGTACACGCCCGCCATTTACTGATTCAATATTCACTTGCACATCTACTAACACTCTGCGCAAGCCTAAATTAGTGACGATCGAGGTAAAGTTTACTTCTTCAGTACAAGCGAGTCCCCACAAAGTTCTCTGACTGGCTTGAATGCTAGCCTGGCGGTGATCGCTGCGCATGAAATCTGAATCTATACTAAAAATTAAACTAGAAAACTGCAGCCTTAAACTATCGGGCATCCCTCCCTTAAACCAAGAATCTGCCTGCAACAATGACAAGGCACTTCCGCTGACTATATTAACTTGTTCTATCTGCACTACATCCTGGTAGCCAATAGGGGCGATTTTAAGCCCTTTAATGATGATATTACCTTTTAAATCAACTGTTATATCAGCAACGTTAATGTTTGCTACAGGGGAAAACTGCTCTATCAGGTCAGTGATGAAACTTTTGCTTTGGAATTGATACAGCCAATAACTACTGCCCACTGCGCACAAGAGAATCGACAACACTGACCATAAAAGCGTTTTTTTTGACATTAAACCCATCCATTGATTCTGATTCACTGACGACCAGTGGCTATTAATCTATAGCAGATATTCCCAGCATGCGCACCTTTTTCAAGGCAAGCATACAGATACGCCGACTACAAGTTAACCAACAATCTGAATTTAGCAGACTACAGGCCCGCTTAAATTTCGCAAATCTCAAAGAAAACACTTTTAAAGATAAAAAAAAAGACGACCTAAGTCGTCTTTTTTATTGGTTAATCGCTAATGATTAACCTAACTTCTCTTTGATACGTGCAGACTTACCGCTTAGTTCACGCAAGTAGTATAGCTTCGCCTGGCGAACATCACCGCGACGCTTTACTTCAATTTCTTCTACGATCTTGCTGTAAGTTTGGAAAGTACGTTCAACACCCACACCGTGAGAAATTTTACGTACAGTAAACGCAGAGTTAAGACCGCGGTTACGAATACCAATTACAACGCCTTCGTAGGCCTGTAGACGGCTGCGAGTTCCCTCAACAACACGTACTTTAACAATCACTGTATCCCCAGGACTAAAAGTAGGGATTTCTTTTGACATCTGTTCAGCTTCAATTTGCTGAATGATAGAGTTCTTAGCGCTCATGCGTAGCTCCTAATGTTAACTGCCAGACTTCTCAGTCTCACAGATATATTCTTCTAATAACTGCTGTTGTTCCGGATTTAGATCTAATGCCTGCAACAGTTCGGGTCGCCTTTGATAGGTTCTCCCCAGCTGCTGTTTCAAACGCCAGCGTTTGATTTTTGCATGATCTCCAGACAACAACACTTCAGGTACTTGCTGGTCTTCGAAAACTTCTGGTCGCGTGTAGTGCGGACAGTCCAGGAGCCCTTCAGCGAAGGAGTCCTCAGATGCTGAATCTACGTGCCCCAGTACTCCTGGTACAAGGCGAGAAACTGCATCAATAACCGTCATGGCGGGTAATTCGCCACCACTCAATACGAAGTCCCCTAGGGATAGCTCCATATCGATATCCGATTCTATCAGGCGCTCATCTATACCTTCGTAGCGCCCTGCGACTAAGATCAAGTTTTGCATCGACCCCAGCTCTTTTACTAATTGGTGGTTTAGCTGACGACCTTGAGGAGAGAGGTAAACTACCTTAACTTCCCCCGGGGCCGCACTCCTTGCCGCTTGTATAGCATCTTTTAACGGCTGTACTTTCATCAACATTCCGGGACCACCTCCGAAGGGGCGATCATCCACAGTGCGATGTTTATCTGCAGTAAAATCTCGAGGATTCCAACATTCGACTTGTACAAGCTCTCGTTTTATTGCCCTGCCTGTTACGCCGAAACGAGTAATCGATTCGAACATCTCAGGGAACAGCGATACGACACCGAACCACACTATCTAAAACTCTGGGTCCCAATCGACCCGCATAGTACCTGTTTCTAAGTTAATTTCTTTCACCACTTGGTCGGGCAGGTAAGGAATCATACGCTCTCGGCTATCGATGCTATTACTATCACCTTTAACCACAAGAACATCGTTCGATCCGGTCTCGATCAGATGGCTCACTTTACCCAATTTTTCATTGGCCAAAGTGTAAACAGTTAATTGCTCCAACTGGCTCCAGTAATATTCCCCGACTTCAAGATCAGGTAATAAAGAGCGTTCAATCGCTATCTCAGCACCACAGTACTGACGAGCGACATCACGATCATTTACTTTTTCCAGTTTAGCGACTAGACCTTTTCCGTGTTTTCTTGAAACTTCAACATTAACAGACACCCACTGACCGTTGCGCTGAATTAACCAGGGCTTGTAGCCAAGAATGCTGTCCATCGGATCCGTGTGGGAATAGATTTTCAGCCACCCCTTAACACCATAAACCGATGTGATTTGGCCTAATACAACCAGATCTTCTGTTTTATAAGCTTTCATTGAGAACCTTTAAAGACCAGCTATTAAGCTGCTTTGTTAGCGTCTTTGATCAACTGAGCAACGCGCTCAGATGGTTGAGCGCCTTTGCCCATCCAGTATGCAACACGCTCTAAGTTAAGACGTAGAGTCTCTTCCTGGCCTTGAGCCAGAGGATTGAAGAAACCTAGACGCTCAATAAAGCGACCATCGCGAGCACAACGCGAATCGGCAACAGTGATTTGATAAAATGGACGCTTTTTAGCGCCGCCACGAGATAAACGAATAGTGACCATATAGTGATCCTTTATATATTGCGTGGGTGTTAATATTACCCAACGTTAAATTTCCCACAGCTAGCTCAAATTTAAAAAAATTCACACTCGCTATAGAACGGCGCCTGCACTTAAAAAGCACAGGCAAAAAAATTCCGAGGCCGAATTCTACGTCATATCCAGCCAAAAGTGAAGTACTTAAAACTTTGACACTAGACCAACGAGCTCTGATACAAAAAAGCCTCTACTCTAGATCTAGCGCATTCCAGGAAAACCGCCACCACCCATTCCAGGTGGGAGCATTCCTTTCATACCGCGCATCATCTTCGACATTCCGCCTTTTGCAGATACTTTTTTCATCATTTTAGCCATCTGCTTATGCTGTTTTAACAAGCGATTGACATCCTGAATCTGTGTTCCCGACCCAGTGGCGATGCGCTTTTTACGCGAACCACTAATAATATCAGGGTTTTTACGCTCATTAAGGGTCATAGAATTAATGATAACAACCAGCTTGCCCATGCCTTTTTCTGCTTGAGAGGCCTGTGCAGCTTGCATCATTTGCCCCATCCCCGGCAGCTTGTCCATCATCGACATCATACCGCCCATGTTATCCATCTGCTGTATTTGCTCTTTAAAGTCTTCCAAAGTAAAGCGCTTACCTTTGGTCATCTTCTTGGCGAATTTTTCAGCTTTCTTTTTATCTATCTTGCGCTCAGCCTCTTCGATAAGAGACAAAACGTCTCCCATGCCCAAGATTCGCGAAGCTAATCGATCGGGGTAAAACGGCTCCAGCTGATCAATTTTTTCACCCATACCAATAAATTTGATCGGCTTACCGGTTATATGCCTGACTGAAAGCGCGGCACCACCTCGGGCATCACCATCCGCTTTGGTTAGCACTATCCCGGTTAATGGCAGCACTTCACCAAAGGCCTTGGCCGTATTCGCTGCATCTTGACCTGTCATGGCATCAACCACAAACAGCGTCTCAACTGGGTTAATGGCGCTGTGTAACTCTTTGATCTCGGCCATCATTTCGTTGTCAATCGCTAAACGACCAGCGGTATCAACCAACAACACATCAAAATGCTGCAGCTTTGCATGTTCAACAGCACTGTTAACTATTTCTATAGGTTTTTGCTGCTCGCTCGAGGGAAAAAAACTTACTCCAACTTCTGCGGCCAATGTCTCCAGTTGTTTAATAGCCGCTGGACGATATACATCGGCGGAGACAACTAAGACCTTTTTCTTTTCACGCTCTTTAAGAATTTTCGATAACTTGGCCACAGTGGTCGTTTTACCCGCACCCTGCAAACCCGCCATCAAGACAATTGCCGGCGGAGCTGCCGCCAAATTCAGATTGGAATTGGCCTCTCCCATAATGCGAATAAGTTCTTCGTTAACAATCTTAACGAATACTTGACCGGGCTTTAAGCTGCCGACCACTTCCTGGCCAACTGCGCGCTCCCTGACACCGCCGATAAAGTCTTTTACTACGGGTAGAGCAACATCAGCCTCTAACAGAGCCATGCGCACTTCGCGCAGAGTCTCTTTGATGTTATCTTCAGTTAATTTCGCCTGACCAGTAACCGCCTTTAGCGTGCCGGTTAAGCGCTCTGATAAATTCTCGAACATGTTTACCTCTAGATCCTTCGCAACAATCTAAGCCTACTCGATGAATTCCCAGTAAAAAATTCACAGCTAATGCCCGTTGCTTTTTTTAATTGCCAATAATGGACAGCATTGTAACTCAAATCAGCGGTATTCTCCTACCGCAATTCAAATTTCCTATTTATTATCCAACTTGTCGATAAATTCCCAGCGACTTTGCAGACACAGTAGTCAGACAAGCATATTTTTCAAGCCACTTAGCTGTCAGAAAACGCCATCCACAACCCACCCGCACATTGCAGAACTCAGAAACAGCCATGTGTGCATCTAAATCACTGCAAAAACAACCAACACAACCAAAAAGTCGCCCGAGATATATTTAAACAACACCGAATATATGCCAAACTAGCGCCCCACTGGGTAGGAGTCGCGCAATGTACACTTTTTTCACTTTATCTACAGCTCTACTTTACAGCCTAGCTGGGATTGCTCAATACCTGCAACTGGCCAAGAAATCTCACCCCACCAGACTCAAGCTGCCTTACTGGGCGGTGAAATTCTTTGCCGTAACCGCCCTCTTAGGACATACCATTATTTTGCAGTTTTCGCTGCATCTAGAGCAGGGAATTAACCTTAGCTTTTTCAACACTGGCTCACTGGTTAGCTGGCTAGTTGCCTTGGTATTATTGATTAGCAGCCTCAGACAACAGGTAGATAATTTATTTATCGCCGTTTTTCCCATGGCTGCCCTGGTATTAGTGCTGCAAACAATGTTTGCGCACCCAGAGCCCAAACCGTATGCCCTTGGGGTGATCAGCCACATTCTTCTATCGATACTGGCTTACAGCATATTCACTTTGGCAGCTTTTCAGGCAGTCTTACTGCAACTGCAAAATAACGCTTTGAAAAACAACATTGGCGGCGGTTTTTTAAACAGCCTGCCCCCTCTACAGACCATGGAACGACTTTTATTCGAGATGCTCTGGACCGGCTTCATCCTACTATCGGCCTCATTGATCAGCGGGTTTGTTTTTGTCGAGGACATTTTCGGCCAGCATCTGGTTCACAAAAGCTTTCTTTCATTAGTTTCATGGTGTGTTTTCGCAACACTGTTATTTGGTCGAATTTTTTGGGGATGGCGCGGACATAAAGCAATCCGCTGGACAATAGGTGGCTTTCTCTCCCTCATGCTCGGTTTTTTTGGATCAAAACTGGTGCTAGAGCTACTGCAGTAGACTCACCTGCCGCCCGCTCTACCCTCTTTCGATCAAGCTTTAGTCTCAGAAAATCTGGCTCGGGATCGACATTCAGGCACGGCATTGGGCTTTACTCAGTAACTGTTGTTTTATCTAATCATTAGTATTGACAGCGACCCCCATGGATCAGACAATAGCCTCTTCTAAATAATAGAGGAATTACTACCTTGGAAGACGCGTCGATAAGCCTACTTTTAGCTATTCTCTGCTTCTTGATTTTTTGTTCAGCTTTTTTCTCAAGCTCTGAGACAAGCATGATGTCGCTTAACCGATATCGCCTAAAAAATTTAGTCAAGAAAAAGCATCGCGCCGCCGTGAAAGCCAACGTATTACTGCAGCGACCAGACCGCCTTATCGGCGTGATCTTAATCGGCAACAACTTCGTCAACATTTTGGCCGCGTCAATCGCTACAATCATTGCCGTCAGACTATGGGGCGACGCTGGCATAGCCATAGCGACAACTTCCCTGACTATTGTCATTCTTATCTTTGCAGAGGTAACTCCCAAAACCATCGCAGCTCTGCATCCGGAAAAAATCGCCTTTCCCGCTGCCTACGTTCTGGGCCCACTACTAAGACTCATGTACCCGCTGGTGTTTGTCGTCAACTATATTACCAATGGCTTGCTACGCTTGAGTGGAATTGACACTAGCAACAATGGGGACCAACATTTAAGCACTGAAGAGCTTCGCACTATTGTGCACGAATCGGGAGCAACCTTACCCAAAGGCAAACAATCTATGCTACTTGGTGTACTGGAGCTAAACGAAGTGACTGTCGAAGACATCATGATTGTGCGCAACGAAATAAAGGGCATCGACCTCGATTTAGAACTCGAAAAAATCTTAGACATCATCACTAGCGCAGAACACACTCTGATGCCGGTATACAATTCAGACGTCAACAAAGTAATAGGCATTCTGCACTTGCGGGATTTGACCAAATTGATTGCCGCGAACAACCTGACTAAAACAACTTTGGTACAAGTTATACGCGAACCCTATTTCATTCCCGAGAGCACTCCTCTGCAAATGCAGCTGTTTAACTTTCAAAAGGGCAACCACCGACTGGGATTAGTGGTCGATGAGTACGGTGATGTACAAGGCATTGCCACACTGTCCGACATCCTTGAAGAAATTGTCGGCGAGCTCTCTAGCGTACAGCAGCAACAGAGCAATGATATTCACCAACAGGACGACAATAGCTACATCATTGAAGGCACAGCGTTTATTAGGGATATCAACAAATCGTTAAACTGGCACTTACCCACTGACGGCCCTAAAACCTTGAACGGTCTGATTACTGAAACCCTCGAAGTCATACCCGACGCCAACATTTGCCTAAAAGTTGGCAACTACCATATAGAGACACTGCAAATTTCAGATAATCAAATCAAATCTTCAAGATTGTTTGCTCTGGAAACCAGCCAGCCGCAACAGCCAGACTAGTTTGACCACAAACCCTGACAGCGAAAGAAGAAACTGCATGCAACAACAGCTTTTAATTATTTATACTGGCGGCACTATTGGCATGGTGCCCAGCACAGAGGGCTACCGCCCAAGCGCTGGCATTAACCAGCTGATTAACAGCTGCCTTGGCGAAAAGCAAATTGCGCAACTGCAACCTTTTCACTGTTTAGAGTTTGAACATTTAATCGACAGCTCTAACGCCCAACCTGAGGACTGGCTGCAAGTAGCCCAGTGCATAAGCCAAAATTATCAGAAATATGCTGGATTTATTATCCTGCACGGCACTGACACTATGGCATATACCGCCGCCGCGCTCGGACATATGCTCGGTGAAAACACGAAACCGATTATTATCACTGGCTCGCAAATCCCTATGTGCCAGCCACGCAGCGATGCACTCAGCAATCTGATAGATGCCGCATCTTTTGCCCGCAGCGATCAAGTCTCACAGGTCTGCCTGTATTTTGGCGGAAAACTGCTGGCCGCCAATAGCGCCACTAAAGTACACAGTAGCCAGCTGTGCGCATTCGACAGCCCCAATGGCCAACCTCTGGCGAGGGCCGATATAGCTTTGGAGTTTTCTGCGCTAGTGCCAAACAGCACGCTGACAAAGAACAAAGAGCAGATCGACTTCCTGCTCAAGCCACTGCTAAAAAACAGTGTTGCAGTACTCTTACTCTATCCCGGAATCAGTGATGCCATTATCGCTGCCACCCTACTTGAGCAAAACACAAAAGCAGTAGTAATGCTAAGCTTTGGCGCCGGCAACCTCGCCGACAAAAATAGCTTTTTAATGGATGCCTTAAAAAAGGCAAGATCGCGGGGAGCTGTGATAGTCAATATGACCCAATGCTATGGCGGCGCTGTTTCTCAAGGAACCTATGCAGTGGGCTCAACTTTAAACCAGCTCGGGGTGATTAGCGCGGGCTCGAGAACACTGGAAGACGTAGTAACAGACTTGTATATAAATCTAGATACATATCTGTAAACCTATTTTGCACACTCCCTATAACCCATAGCAAACGCCTGGCACACGCTTAACGAGTTGAGCAAACCGGGCAATTGGCATCAGCTTTTAGCTTTAACGTTTGCCACTGCATATTCTTTGCATCAAAAATCATCAACCTACCCACTAAGGTTTCACCTACCCCGGTGAGCACTTTTATCGCCTCAAGCGCCTGCATTGAGCCTATAACCCCAACCACCGGCGCCAGCACCCCGGATTCAGCACATGACAGGCTGTCGTCACCGGCTTCAGGGTACAAACATTGGTAGCAAGGACTGGATTCAACTCTGGGATCGACAGTCAACAGCTGCCCTTCCATACGGATAGCGGCACCACTGACCAAGGGAGTATTTTGCGCCACACAACAGCGATTAAGCATAAAGCGAGTGCTAAAGTTATCGCTACAATCCACCAGCAAATCTACTTTTTCCAACCAGCCAAGCAACTCTTTACTCTCAAGCCTATGACTTACACACTGTACTCGGACGTGGGGATTTATCGATTCAATGCGCTGCGCTGCCGAATCAACTTTGGCAACACCCAAGCAATTGCTATGATGGATTACCTGTCGCTGCAGATTTGATAATTCTACACTGTCATCATCAACCAGAATTAGCTCGCCAACTCCAGCGGCGGCCAAGTACATCGCGACCGGACTGCCCAACCCCCCCAGACCCACAATTAACACTCTGGCCTGCTGCAGCGCTTCCTGGCCAGCAATATCGATATCCGCTAACATAATTTGCCGGGAGTAACGCAACAACTGATCATCCGTTAACATGCTTGCTCCCCGAATTGGCAACGCGGCACCACTGCCCTACTGTCACCCTGTCATTGGCACCCAAATCTTGTACTGTCTGCACTTGCTTAAAACCTCTATCCTCGAACAGTTGGCGCACCGCAACCCCCTGATTATACCCATGTTCCAATAGCAACCAGCCATGCAATTGCAAATACTGCGGAGCATGGCTAATAATATGCTTTACATCCATTAGCCCATCACTGCCGGACACCAAAGCACTGCGTGGCTCAAAGCGAAGATCACCGCAACTTAAATGCTCATCTTCGGCCTCGATATACGGTGGATTAGAGACGATTAAAGCAAATTCACCAGACAGCGGCTCAAACCAACTGCCAGTAACTATTTGCACATTTTCAAGCTGGTGCTGCACTCGATTTGCCTCAGCTAGTTGAGCCGCAGCCGGGACATAGTCGCAGGCCCAGACTTTCCAGTGCGGCCGCTCACTGGCCAGCGAAAGCGCCACTGCCCCGGTACCTGTGCCTAAATCAGCTACTCTGGAATCACCATCTTCTAATAGTCGCAGCGCCTGCTCTACTAACAATTCAGTATCGGGACGGGGAATTAAAGTATCTTCGCTAACTTGCAGACGCAGTGTCCAAAAATCCTGATAGCCCAACAAATAGGCTATCGGCTCACCCTCAATGCGTCTTTGCAGCAGAGCGGTGAAGCGCTGTAATTGCTCTTCGGTCAAAACACGCTCGGGCCAAGTGTACAAATAGCTGTTCGATTGCTGGATAACTTCAGCTAAGAGCAATTGCACATCTAACTTGGGACTGGTACTTTTTCCGATCAGTGAGTGACTTTTCTGTAGCGCTTGTGAGATTGATATTTGCGTCATCAAATTTGAGCTTAATCGCCCAACTCCCCAAGCAACTCAGTTTGATGTTCGATTTGCAACGGACCGATCAATTGCCCCAATTGCCCTTCCATCACTTCACCGAGTTTGTATAAGGTTAAATTAATCCGATGATCCGACACGCGCCCCTGCGGGTAGTTGTAAGTGCGAATCCGTTCGGATCTATCACCGCTGCCCACTAAACTCTTACGAGTATCAGCCTGTTCAGATGCCTGCTTCTCGTCTGCAGCAGATTGTAACCGGGAAGCCAACAGCGACATCGCTTTAGCCCTATTTTTGTGCTGGGAACGCTCTTCCTGACACTCGACAACCACACCCGAGGGGATGTGAGTAATACGAATCGCTGAGTCAGTTTTGTTAACGTGCTGACCACCTGCTCCCGAGGCGCGATAAGTATCAACACGCAGATCTGCCTTGTTTATTTGCACTTCATCGACTTCGTCCATTTCCGGCATAATCGCCACTGTACAGGCAGAAGTATGCACTCGCCCTTGAGACTCAGTCTCCGGCACTCGCTGCACTCTGTGCACTCCGGACTCAAACTTCAAGCTGGAATAAACGTCGGTACCGACCACCCGGCAAATAACTTCCTTATATCCACCGTGCTCTCCCTGATTAGCACTGATGATCTCAATGCGCCACCCCATAGTATCGACATATTTAGAGTACATGCGAAACAAATCGCCAGAAAATATAGCGGCCTCATCACCACCTGTCCCGGCGCGTACTTCAATAAAGACATTGCGGCTATCGTTGGGATCTTTTGGCAACAGTAATACTTGTAACTTAGCAGCCAAACTTTCAATCCGCGACTTGGCATCCCGGTACTCTTCCGCCGCCATTTCACGTATGTCCGGATCGCTGTCCTCCGCCATTAATTTTGCTTCTGCGAAATCGTCCTCAGCCGCACCATACTGAGCAAACGCGAAGACGATAGGCTCTATCTCGGCATACTCTTTAGTGTGCGAGCGAAATTTTTCCTGATCGGAGATTATCTCTACCGAACTCATTAACACTTCCAGCTCTTCGTATCGTTCAGCCAGCTTCTCTAACTTTAAACTTACGGACTCTTTCATCCTTTTTTCCTCAAACCCCTTAAGATGCAAACAGGTAATCTTAAGTAAATATTATTTGTCTTTATTTGCACTGCCCAACTGGAACAGCTCTGCCGTCAGCTCAGTGATATCAGTTCGCCCTTGAGCACTGGCCTTCCTGAGCCCAATACTGGGATAGTGCAATACTTTATTGGTCAAACGCCGCCCCAGTTCAGTGATAACCTGCTCGGCACCCATCCCTTTAGCCAACAGTTTTAATGCGGCAGCTACTTCGTGGTCACGCAACATTTCTGTTTGCGAACGCAGCTCTGTCAGAGTATCCACCACTTCTCGGGAACGCTGCTGGGTAACATAATTCTCTACACCTGCCAGGATAATTTTTTCAGCTTCCAGCGCAGCCACCAGCCGTTGTTGCTGATTTTCCTGAATGACTTGCTGTAAATCGTCTACGGTATACAAGTACACGTCATCCAGCTCTTTAACTTGTACTTCAATATCTCTGGGCACTGCAATATCGATCATAAACATAGGCTGATGCTTGCGTTTCAACAGAGCAGTTTCCACTGCACCTTTCCCCAGTATTGGCAACTGCGATGCCGTTGAGGCAATCACTATGTCTACACGGTGCAGCATTTGAGGAATATCACCTAGCATAATTGCCTCACCGGAAAATTTAGCAGCCAGTGCCTGGGCCCGATCTAGGGTTCGATTAGCCACACAAATTTCTGACACTCCGGCATTCACTAAATGCCGAGCGACCAGCTCGATCGTCTCACCGGCACCAATCAGCAGTGCCCGGGAATCCGCCAGGTCAGAAAATATATGCTGAGCTAAGCTCACCGCTGCATAGGCCACAGATACAGGGTTCTCTCCGATAGCGGTATCAGTGCGTACTTTTTTTGCCACACTAAAAGTCTGCTGAAACAATGTGCCCAGATCACCTTTAATTAACTGCAGGTTTTGCGAAACCGCAAAGCTGGATTTCAGCTGGCCTAAAATCTGCGGTTCTCCCAGAACCAGAGAATCTAATCCGCAGGCTACTCTCATCATATGCTGAGCGGCACCGGCATCTGTATGGCTATAGAGACTGCTTTCAATCTCATTCAAGGCTATGCTCTGGAACTCACTGAGCCATTGCACAACCTCAGATGCAGCGTAGTCACTTCCGGAACAATATATTTCAGTGCGGTTACAAGTAGATAATATTGCCACTTCGCTGATGCCCGGCACTTGCCTGGCAGCCATTAATGCTCCTTCCATGGCGGCAGGAGCAATGGCTAAGCGCTCACGCACATCGACAGATGCAGTTTTATGATTAATACCCAAAACTAACAGGGTCATATAAGAACAGTCATTTTTGTGAGGGCCATTAGCAGCATTTTGAAACGCGCTATAATACACCTTTAGCGACATCTCTTTCAAAATTTTTTGCATTATTGGATGTATATTTCCCGGCGGATATATACGGCAGTCGTTAATTATAGCCGATAGCATTGCCCGGCAAATTTTTCTTCCTATTGAAACTCATTCCAAAGCTACTTGTCTGAGTTCATTATAAGTTACCAATACGCTTATGTTTAAGATAAAATATTTTTGCGCTATTTTAGTACGGCTAAGTCACAAGACACACTGCGCATATGCTACTCTTAATTTAGCGCTGCCATTGACTTAGTCACTAGCACAAACCTGAATTGCGCACGCCAGACAATCGCTAGAAACCTTAAACATAAACTCTCAGCTGTTGCCTGACCTATCGTTTGGCTCAAAAGGATAAGATTTAAACGTGAGAACATTACGCCCTATATTGCTGCTGGCCGCATTTATTAGCTTTAGCGGCTGTGCCACCAATTTGCACTCGTCCTCAAGTGCAGCAACTCCTAAAGCGACTTATCAGCCCGGTGAGCTCAACGGTGAAACCTTGTTTGATATCCTCAGCGCCGAACTCGCCGCCAACCAGGATCACTACAACTATAGCTTAGAAAAATACTTGAAACAGGCTGAGCTTACCCGCGATCCAGGCCTGGCAAAAAGAGCCGCCAGTATCGCACAATATTTACGCGACACTGACGCTTTAACCAGAGCCGTCAAGCTGTGGATAATAGCCGACCCCAGTGAACCAGAGCCACGACAAATACTGGCCAACATTCTAATTACTCAAGGAAAGTTTACCGAAGCGCTACCCCATTTCAAAACCGCTCTGGATCAGGGCCAAGGCAAAGCACTGCTCCTGATAACCTCTCAGCTGGGAAAAATGAGCAACACTGAGGTCACGGCCTATATTGAGCTACTCGAAGCTGTAGACATAGATAAATCCCTTAATAACGAGCGTTTAGTAGCACTGGGAATACTACAAGGTCACCTAAAACAATATACAGTAGCGCTGCAAAATTTTAATCGCGCCCTGGAATCTTCCGCCGACCTGCCTAGCGCCCTCTATCAGAAAGCCGAGACTCTGAAGAGCCTAAACCGGTATGCTGAGGCCCTATCTACTGTGCAGCTATTATTGGTAGATGCAGCTGATGATCGCCAGTACAACGCTCTGGAAATTCAGCTGCTATTTCTGCTAAAGCAGAACAAGCAGGGAATAGCCAAAATTGACCAGCTAATAATAAACAATAAAGACGACGTACCTCTGCACAATTACCTGGCGCTCACGGCACTGGATTTTAATCAATTAGACAAAAGCAAATCCATATTGGAAAAATTACTGCTGACTTCACCAGCCAATAGCAGCCCCTATTTTTACCTGGGTATTATCGCCGAGCGCAACGAGCAACCACTGCAAGCTATCGATTATTATCTAAAGGTAGACTCTGGTAGCAACTTGCTACAAGCTCACACCCGGGCCATTAGTTTGCACAAAAACGCTACAGACAAAGAAAAAGTTGAGAAAATTACCGAGCAGCTAATTAATAGCCACATAGAAAACCAAACGACTTACCTGTTGATGTTAGCCGACTGGTTAATTAAATTTGAATTTCGCCAGGACGCCATCTCCCTGTTGGATACAAATATCCAACAGCAAGGTGATAATACAGACCTTCTTTACACTAGGGCTATGTATTTAGAGCCTACCGACTTTCCCGGGGCAGAGAGAGACTTTAAGCGCCTGCTACAACTGACACCCGATAATGCCGTAGCTCTGAATGCATACGGCTATACATTAACGGTACATACCAGCCGCTATCAAGAGGCACTCACCCTGATTGAGCGAGCGCTTGCATTAGCCCCTAAAGATCCCGCCACCATAGATTCAATGGGCTGGGTACTCTACAAATTAAAACGCTATGACGAGGCAATTGTATATCTGTCTCAGGCCTATTTGCTGTATGACGATCCGGAGGTGGCATCACATTTGATTGCGGCCCTGGCCGACAACAATGATCGGGAGCGTGCCCAGGAGCTGTTTATTAAAATCAGCAACAGCCACCCGGATAACAAATTCGTCGAAAGAGCTCGTCAATCTCTAGAGAAAAAACAATGAAAAAAATAGTCAGTATATTTTTTGCCGCCATCATTATCAGTGGTTGTGCCAGCACTACCCACAATCAGAACGCAACAGCACAGCTCGAGCCGCTAAATTGGCAACAACATTTTAATAGCATGCGTTCACTAAAAAAATGGGATGCGAATGCGCAAATCGCCATAAAAATAGACAAGAAAACCCAAAAGGCCAAAATGATTTGGCAGCAAAATCAGCATAAATATGACATCAGCTTTCTCGGCCCCTTCGGACAGGCAGGCCCCAAGCTCTATGGCGACACCCAATCAGCCACTTTATTAATCCCCAAAGAGACCCCACTGACAGACACCAACACCAGCTCGCTACTGCAAAAACGTCTGGGATGGCAGCTTCCTGTAGAAAACGCTCAGTATTGGATCAAGGGAATCCCCTCTCCTTTAACCGATAGCCAACTCAGCCTTAAGGACCAGCGCTTATATACCCTTGAACAAGATGGCTGGACCATTACCTATGAGAAGTACCGACAAGTAGCCAATCAATACCTGCCCGCCAAAATGGTTATTAGTAGAGGCGATTTACGTTTATTGCTGGTGATTTACAAATGGCAAATACAACAGCCTCTGCTGGAATCTTGACCAACAGGCGCTCTAAGCTAAGCCCCAGTGGGAGCCAGAGGCCAACATATTCCTCAGGCTACCCCAACGGCTTAAATGCCAGCTTCCCTGGGCAAGTGGCGACTTGCATCCTAAGTTTTCAGCAAGCACATCACACATAAACACATACCTCTAGCTCCACACTGCCGGGCAGCCCCTTGGTGGTGGTAAGCAACGACTGCACTAGCGACAGTTAAATTACTTCACAGCTTGACCTTTGGCTGTTTTTACATCAAAATGTGGCCGCGATTTTTGGACGCCCTGTTAACGATGAATGCTTCATTATTAGAGTATTTATACAGAAGTGATTCGGCAATAATGCTCCGCTGATGATTAAATTCATTGTCGATCCAAAAACGACCAAAGCTAATAATGACAATCCCAAAAGGTATGCTGCATGTCCCAGTTAATGGTTTTTAGTGGTAACTCCAATCCAGAGCTTGCGCTCAAGGTTGTTGAGCGTTTAGACATTCCTATGGGTAAAGCCCACGTGGCACGTTTTAGTGATGGCGAAGTCAGCATTGAAATTCAAGAAAATGTTCGCGGTAAAGACGTTTTTATCATTCAATCCACCTGCGCTCCTACTAATGATAATTTGATGGAGCTAATTGTCATGGTAGATGCGTTGCGCAGAGCATCAGCTACACGCATTACCGCGGTAATACCTTACTTCGGCTACGCTCGCCAGGACAGACGACCGCGTTCAGCACGAGTTGCAATAAGCGCCCGCATCGTGGCAGACATGATTACCAATGTCGGTGTCGACCGAGTGATGACCATGGATTTACACGCGGACCAAATACAAGGGTTCTTTAGCATCCCAGTAGACAACGTTTATGGATCACCCGTATTACTCGACGATATTGTTGATCAAAAATACAGCAACTTGCTGGTTGTCTCACCCGATGTAGGCGGGGTGGTCAGAGCGCGAGCTGTGGCCAAACAACTAGATTGCGATTTAGCCATAATAGATAAGCGCCGCGAGCGGGCCAATGAATCACAAGTGATGAATATTATCGGAGATGTCAGTGGTCGCACTTGCATATTAATCGATGATATGACGGACACGGCGGGAACATTGTGCAAAGCAGCCCAGGCACTAAAAGATCATGGCGCCGATAAAGTATACGCTTATGCCACACATCCGGTATTATCCGGCCCGGCAGTTAATAACATTGAGAACTCAGCAATTGATGAGTTAATAGTCACCGATACTATCCCACTGACAGCACAGGCAGCCGACTGCAGCAAAATCCGTCAGTTGACGATTGCTCCGCTGTTAGCAGAGGCATTACGCAGAGTATCAAACGCAGAATCCATCAGTGCTATGTTTCGCTAGACGAAACGGGTACGGATAACCTCTCTTTTAACAACAATGTTAGAAGATTTTTTAACCACAGTGTTACTGGTCGCGGTTTCGCTGGAATATTATAGGTAATAAAATGAGCAATTTTACAATCGAAGCAGTAATTCGTGAAGATCAGGGCAAAGGTGCGAGCCGCCGCCTGCGTAACGAAGGTCTTGTACCTGCCGTTGTTTACGGTGGAGCCAAGAACAAAAAGCCTCTTTCACTATCTCTTATCAACAAAGATTTTGTAAAGCTGACTAACAATGACAACTTCTTCTCTTCAATCATCACTCTAATGGTCGATGGTAAAGAAGAAAAAGTAATCATTAAAGATTTACAGCGTCACCCTGCAAAGCCACTTTTGCTACACGCTGACTTCCAACGCATCACAAAATCTAACAAGATCAGCATTAAAGTGCCTATCTCGTTCATCAATTTTGAACAGTCTGTTGTAGCTAAAGCAGCCGCTAAATTTGCCGTTGAAGCTAACGTCGTTGAAGTTATCTGCATGGCAGACAAGCTTCCGGAATCTGTAACTGTTGATCTGTCTAATGTTGAAATCGGTCAGGTATTACACTTGTCAGACATCAATGTACCTGCAGGTGTAAAAGTTTCTGCACTGCGTCGCGGTGAAGATCACAACCAAAGTATCGGTTACGTTTACTCTCCACGTGGCGCTACAGCATAATAATTGCTGCACATAACTCTGCATGGTAACAGGCATGATAGACAATATTGAGTTAATAGTTGGCTTGGGTAATCCCGGGACAAAGTATTCACAAACTCGCCACAATGCCGGTGCAGAGTACGTCGAGCAGCTTGCCAGCAAGCTGCTCGTCACTTTAGCTGTCGACAAAAAGTACCTTGGACTCTACGCTAAGGCGACACTCAACGGAAAAAGCATTCACTTGCTAATTCCCACTACTTATATGAATTTAAGTGGTAGTTCTGTCGCATCACTGGCCAATTTCTATAAAATTCCAGCTGAAAACATTTTAGTTGTCCACGATGAGCTAGACATAGGCCCAGGCACTGCACGCTTTAAGAAAAGCGGTGGCCACGGTGGCCACAACGGCTTGCGGGACATTATCAGCAAACTTGGCAACAATAAAAACTTCTACCGCCTGCGTATCGGTATTGGTCACCCGGGACAAGCAAAGGATGTTGCAAATTTTGTCTTGAGTAAAGCTCCCATTAGTGAGCAGCAGATGACTCAAGCGGCAACAGATGAAGCATTGCAGAACACTGCTGATGCCATCAATGGTGACTGGAATATCGCCATGAACAAATTGCACAGTTTCAAAGCCAGTTAAATTCGCCACTCCTACGTACTTCGCCAAAAGACAGCGGCAGCGTCGCCCTCTTATCCGTAAATTCAGCTGCTAATTTAAGATTATATTTCCACAAACTTCAGCTGTGCATTACAATGGCGCTATTCAAAAATGCACTATTCTAAAATAGGCATATCAGACACTTTTTTATATCTTCTCCCAGCCCTGTATAGGGAACTCTGAGAAGATAAAGATACACTTAAGGATCAAAGATTATGGGTTTTAAATGCGGCATCGTAGGCCTGCCAAACGTCGGTAAATCAACACTCTTTAACGCGCTTACCAAAGCGGGCATCAGTGCTGAAAACTTCCCATTCTGCACTATTGAACCTAACTCTGGCGTGGTCGCTATGCCCGATAAACGACTCGACCATCTGGCCGATATAGTCAAGCCGGAAAAAGTAATTCCCACTACCATGGAGTTTGTTGACATCGCCGGTCTAGTGGCCGGAGCTTCTAAAGGAGAGGGACTGGGTAACAAATTTTTGGCCAACATTCGCGAAACCGATGCCATAGCCCACGTAGTACGTTGTTTCGAAGATGAGAACGTGATTCATGTCGCCAACAAAATCGATCCCGCTTCCGATATCGACATTATCAATTTAGAACTGGCAATGGCCGACCTGGAGTCAGTAGAAAAACAATTACTACGCAACAAAAAGCTCGCCAAAGGAGGCGATAAAGACGCGCTAGCCGCACAGGCCATGCTAGAGCGGCTACTACCTCACCTTGAAGAGGGTAAATCAGTGCGCGCCCTCGATTTAGATGCCGATGAACTGAAAATTGTGAAAACTTTTCATCTGATTTCAGTTAAACCTACCATGTACATTGCCAATGTAGATGAAGAAGGCTTTGAAAACAATCCGCACTTAGACACCGTAATGGCCATAGCGCAAGCTGAAAATGCGGTAGTCGTTGTTATCTGCAATAAACTGGAAGCTGAGATATCGGAACTTGACGACGAAGAGCGCAATGAGTTTTTGGAAGACCTGGGCATGCAAGAACCTGGACTGGACAGAGTGATACGCGCTGGTTACGACCTCCTACACTTACAGACGTATTTCACTGCGGGCGTTAAAGAAGTACGCGCCTGGACAGTCAAAGTTGGAGCAACAGCACCACAAGCCGCAGGCGTCATTCATACAGACTTTGAAAAGGGCTTTATTCGCGCAGAGGTAATCTCCTACGAGCACTTCATCGAATTTAGTGGCGAGCAAGGCGCTAAAGATGCCGGAAAGTGGCGTTTAGAAGGAAAGGACTACATAACCAAAGACGGAGATGTAGTGCACTTCAGATTTAACGTATAAAAACTTCTCGGCAGCTAGTTTCATGAGCACTATTGAGTTGGGTTGGTATTTACAAAACCGAAGCTGCCTCGAAATCACTGCCGGGTAATAGATCAGTATTTAAGCAGGGATAATGTTTTTCTAATTATTGCAGTTATTTTCTTATTTTGCTGTTGACACCAAAGCCAAAACAGAGAATAATTCGCGCCTCAAATGAAGAGGCAATGTAGCTCAGCTGGTTAGAGCATCGCATTCATAATGCGAGGGTCGCAGGTTCGAGTCCCGCCATTGCCACCATTCATTTGTTACTGGGGTATCGCCAAGCGGTAAGGCAACGGGTTTTGATCTCGTCATGCGGAGGTTCGAATCCTCCTACCCCAGCCAACTTTATCTAACTGACTGCAGATTTATTTTATCTCAGCCAAGCTTTTTAAAGTGTTGTGTCATGGAGCAATGGCAATGTAGCTCAGCTGGTTAGAGCATCGCATTCATAATGCGAGGGTCGCAGGTTCGAGTCCCGCTATTGCCACCATAAATTGTTACTGGGGTATCGCCAAGCGGTAAGGCAACGGGTTTTGATCTCGTCATGCGGAGGTTCGAATCCTCCTACCCCAGCCAATTTAAAAGCCTTAATATCATACTCTCTATTCCTACTTCCTACTTCCTACTTCCTACTTCCTACTTTCTACTTTCTACTATTATTCACTGGCATACGCACTACTCAATCCTATAATTAATCCTACATAAGTAACTTTTTATATTAATTTATCGCAAATAGGCATATAAGGGGCATTGGCGAAATATTACAAGGAGTGTAATAAATGAACGACCTGTTATTAAGCCACCGCGGCGATGACCCCCGGGAACGACCTACCACTGAATCACAGCATAAAAATATCTATATATTATTTGTCGAGTTTAGCAGTGATGAATCTAGCGCTATCATTTCCTATTTGCGACTCCATCAACTCGCCCCCAGAGGAAAGTCTGTTAGCAGCGTATCAGAAGTAGTTAGCGCCCTGAGTGAGCGCAGCTGGGACCTAGTCCTCTGTAAATCTCAACACGGCAGCTTTGATCCCTTTGCATTGAGTAAGGAGCTAACACTTTTAGAGAAAGATATACCGATTTTACAACTTATTGAACACCCTTCTGAAGAAGATATAGCAGATGGGCTCAGAAACAACATGCAAGCAGTTTTGGTAGCAGGCCAATACGATCTTATGCTTTTGCATATTCGACGTGAATACAGCCATTTAACAAGCCGCAGGAGATCCCGGCAATTACAGTTGCAACTTTCTGAAAGCCAAAAGCGCTGCCGGCACTTAATGGATAACTCCGCGCTGGCTATCAGCTTTGTCCGAAACCAAAAAATCGTCTATGCCAATCAGGCATTCTGTGATCTATTTGGCTTTCAAGTTGCCGAATTACTGCTAAACAAATCAATGCAAGTATTGGTCGCCGACCAAGAGCGCAAGGGCATGAGCAAGTTGTTTGCAACTTTCATGGACAGCGGCCAGGGAAAACAGGCTTATCAATTGCTTGCTCAGCGCTCTGATAACAGCAACTTTACCGCTCACTTAGAGCTACAGCTGATACAATTTAACAACCAAGAGTGCATTGAAATTCTCATAGACAGCTCTAAGCTATCATCACTTGGGAGTAAATTCACCGACATTGACGCTATTACCGGACTGTTCAACTTGCAATACTTTACCGATAGCCTGGAAAGTATTTTACGTCTGGCTCAACGCGGCGGTAATGACAGCCACTTGCTGTTGATTGATATCCACAACTTTAACAGCATCCGCAGCCAGTATGGAAATGAAGCAAGCCATTCCATGGTCAGAGACACCGCTGAACTATTAAATCAAGATTTCAGTAAAGCTCACCTCAAAGCGAGAATATCAGACCATCTCTTTGCCGTTATCTTCCTCGACCCCAATAGCGAAAAAACTCAAAAAATCGCCAACAGCCTCCATCATCGAATTAGCCATCAGCCGACTAAAGTTGCAGGACAAACCATCTACCTGGAATGCTCTATCGGTATCGTTACTTTATCCGATACCAGTCCCGGAACCCAGGGTGTGATTGTACGGGGGAAAAAAGCCATTGAAGAAGCACGGCAACTACCTCAGGAGCAGCCGCCAGTTATTTTATACAGCCATGCAATCAATGGCTTTAACAGACGCGAGCTACAGTCGATTGAACAGGCGCGCGAGGCTATCACCCAGCAAAAATTGCGCCTGCTGTTCCAGCCTCTGGTCCCCTTGGTGTTCAACAGTGAGCAACATCACTACGAGGTACTATTGCGCATGATAGGGGCGGATGATGAGAACATAGTGCCTGCGAGATTTCTGCCGAGTATTGGCCACGCCGATTTAAACGAACACATGGATAGGTGGGTACTGTCTGAAAGCATCAGTCAATTTCAGCAACTGGCCAAAAACCAAAAGCTAAAGTTATTTATCAGTGTTACTGACACTGTCTGGGAGAGGCAAGAACTGCTGATATGGGTGGCCGACTTGTTGCGACAAAGTAGAATTGATGCCGATCACTTAATCATCCAGTTAAGCGAGACTGAGTGTGCTAACAAACTCGTCCAAGCGAGCCATTTTGTCGCCGGTCTGCGAAAGCTCAATTGTCTGATATGCTTGAAACACTACGGCAGCACCAATGATTCACAAAATATTTTGAAAGCCATTGATCCGCACTACATTAAATTTGATGGTAGCTACATCCGCGAGTTTTCCGATCAAGAGGTTATCGACCCCGCCTTTGAGAAGCTGTTGTCCGATTTGAAAAACCGCGACAAAATAACCATAGTACCGCATGTAGAAGACCCAAAAATCATGAGTCTGTTATGGAAATCGGGGGTATGTATGATACAGGGCTACTACTTCCAGGTCCCCACTGAGGAGATGGATTACGACTTCAACAACAATTAGCATTGCTGTGCGATACAGTCGCGATTTAAACTGCTTATATTTTGGGTTTAATCGATCCCGCTAAATTTTTGACTATTAGGGCAATACTGCATTGTGAAACTGCCTCTGGTTAGCGTGAAAGAAAACCTATCTGCAGGTCCTCACCTCTAGACCCACAACAACAGTAAGATCTTCTGCTCAGTTACCTAGCTATAAAAAGCGTGGTATTAATCAACCACGCTCTTCGCAGTGAATAGCAATTTCAAATGTTAATAACGTTTAGAAGAAGCCCAGTGGATTTACATCATAGCTGACCAACATATTTTTGGTTTGCTGATAGTGTTCCAGTGCCATTTTATGAGTTTCACGTCCTACGCCAGACTTTTTATAACCGCCGAAAGCGGCATGTGCTGGATATAGATGATAGCAATTAGTCCAGACTCGTCCCGCCTGGATCTTGCGGCCCATACGATAGGCTTTATTCATGTCTCTGGTCCAGACACCTGCACCTAAACCGAACTCGGAATCGTTAGCCATTGCCAGCGCTTCTGCTTCGTCTTTAAAAGTACAGACGGAGACTACCGGGCCAAAAATTTCCTCCTTGAAAACCCGCATCGAATTATCACCTTTCAGTAGCGTCGGCTGAATATAGTAACCCGATGAATATTCATTATCTAAGGCCTCTGCTGCCCCTCCTAGCAACACTTGCGCGCCTTCTTTTTTACCTATATCAAAGTAGCTTAAAATCTTATCAAACTGCTCTGCAGAAGCTTGAGCACCTACCATAGTATCGGTGTCCAGGGGATTACCGCGCTTGATTTGCTGGGTCCGTTCAATGACTTTGGCGATGAACTTGTCGTAAATTTTCTCATGTACAAACAATCTGGATGGACAAGTGCAGACTTCCCCCTGATTAAAGAAAGCCAACACTACGCCCTCGATACATTTACTCAGATACTCATCTTCAAAATCCATCACATCTTCAAAAAAAATGTTAGGTGACTTGCCACCAAGCTCTACGGTAGAGGGGATAATATTCTCCGCCGCACATTTTAATATGTGTGACCCGACAGGAGTCGATCCAGTGAAGGCGATTTTAGCTATTCTCTTACTCGTGGCAAGAGCCTGCCCAGCCTCGGCACCATAACCATTGACAATGTTCAGCACTCCGGCAGGCAGTAAATCAGAAATCAATTCAGCCACTAATAATATTGAAACCGGGGTCTGCTCTGCGGGCTTTAAAATAACACAGTTACCCGCCGCCAGCGCCGGGCCTAACTTCCAGGCCGCCATCAGTATCGGAAAATTCCAGGGAATGATCTGTCCAACAACCCCTAATGGCTCATGGAACTGGTAGGAGACAGTATTTTCATCGATCTCGCCGATTGACCCCTCTTGAGCACGCAGACAACCTGCAAAATAGCGGAAGTGATCGACAGCTAGTGGAATATCGGCCGCCATAGTTTCACGCACTCCCTTACCGTTATCCCAAGTTTCAGCCACTGCCAGCATTTCCAAGTTCTGCTCGATACGATCAGCAATCTTTAGCAGAAGGTTTGAGCGCTCTGTTACCGAGGTGTTTCCCCAGCTCTCTTTTGCCTGATGCGCAGCATCGAGTGCCAGCTCAATATCAGCGGCGTCTGAGCGTGGAATCTGACAGAAAACGCTGCCATTTACCGGGCTGATATTATCAAAATAATTACCATTCACCGGTTCAACCCAGCGGCCACCAATGAAATTTTCATAGCGCTGCTTAAAATTTACTACAGAGCCCGGACTTCCTGGATTTGCATATAACATCTGAATTACCTCTAGTTATTTTTGTTGTCTTGTGTAATATCTTAGAGACAACAATAAAAACAACAGTACTGGCAATTCAGAATACTTGTCTGTGAGTTCAAAAATTTAATCATCTGAAAGCCACAACAGATTATTAATTCGTTGTCAGAGCAGCTGTACTGTCTCTTGGCATCACAGATAAAGATTAGTATCCGTTGTATCAATAATTACTATCAAGCTACCGCCACCAGGATAGAGCTGCTCCCTGTTTGGCCTAGCTTTGATTTAATTGAGAGGCCCTATGATCAAGGACATTTTAGAAAGTCAGAGGAAAGCCCCTCAACTCTTAGTTGAAAATAAAATCTCATTTGCCGCCGCCGATTCAGAATTGGGGATTTACGACACGTTTGAGCAGGCATCTAGGATAAAACTGGTCTCCGATCAGCTGCTTTTTTGCGGTATGGTCACTGGAAAAAAAGTCATACATGCACACAACAATGCATTTGAATGTGAGTTTTTACCCCATGAGTCTTTTGTTATGGCCCCTAACAGTCCGATCGAAATTGACTTCCCCACTGCCAGTATCACCCAGCCCACTACTTGTCTGGCGGTTGAGATCAGCACCGAGAGAGTTAACAAAGTAGTCAATGGCCTGAATGCGGACACACCGCTACTAAATTATGGTAAAGACTGGCAATACGATGCAAACTTAGTGCATACACACCACAATGGTCAAACCCAGGCACTGCTTAATCGCATCGTGCAAATCTACACTGAAAATCATCAGGACCGCAGTTTCATGATCGACCTGGCGGTAACCGAGTTAATAGTGAGATTACTACGCCATCAAACCCGTGAGTTTTTGATTGCCCACAGTAGTGCACAGCCGGACCACAGTGGCCTGAATGCCGTTGTATCTTATATCAGAGACAATTTACACGAAAACTTAAACATTGATGATTTATGCAAATTAGCCTGTATGAGCAGAACCAAATTTTTCGCCCAGTTTAAGCAGCTTTTAGGCTGCACACCGAATGACTTTCTCTATCAATTAAGACTCAAAGAAGCGGCGCAATTGTTGAAAAGCGGCGAAACTATTACCAGTATTTGCTTCGCCACAGGTTACGCTAATACCAGTCATTTCAGTCGCAGCTTCAAGTCTTTTTACGGCATGAGCCCCAGTCATTACCGAAATCGACAGGCAATAAACTAAACCCTTGTATTATGAAGTACATAAATTGGACTCTGACTGATACAAATATCAGTGCCCAGAGCCTGGCCCAACTTGTCCAGCACTAGATGTTCAGTTACAAATTTCTTTGTGCCCTGCCCATTCAACCATAATATTTCTATGCTTTTGCCGTTGCAATCACAAACTAATCGATACAACTGCTCGCTGAATTGGTATTCCAGCACAGTGCTATTTTGCAGTAGATCTAGCATCACTTTATAGGCCTGAAAAGCCGATCTTTTTCGCAGACCATCCCTACTATCAATCAAACCGTAACCAGGGGCGATAAGCTGGTGCCAATACAAGCTCTGAACTTTTCCTGTCGCAAGTGCTAAGTAATGATAGCGCAGCATGAAATTGCAGTAATCATCTTCTTCAACGCATTCGGTTTCACTGGTTGGGGCCCAGGGAGCGGTGTTGGAGATAGGCCAATTTGCTTCACTGATTATAATGTCGCTCCCAGAGCGCCAGCTGAGCTTAGTCAAAGCATACAGAAAATCAATTTTTTTACGGGTATCAAAAAACAACATTTGTCGATTTTCTGGTGCCCCCCTCCTGTCTACATACAAGAGCGCCGATACTTTATCAAACTTGATCTTAAAATGATTAAACAGTGCCCTGACTGTGAAGTGATATTCATAATCAATCACAGAAGGCCCGACCAGAGCGTAATCTGCAAATTCCCGGTCCCGAATAGTTTGCACCAACTGATAAAATCTTAAATATTCGCCAACACTAAAGAAGCCCCACTTAGAGCGATTGATGGCATTGCCGATTTGAAAATTACAGACCACACCTCTAAAAGCCGTAAAAATCAAACCTATATTTTGCTGTAATAGAATAGGGTTATCAATGTTAGCTCGATCCTGCAGAATATTGATCAATATGTGGCAATCGTTAAACTTTTTAGCGAAGTCGACATACTCTGCTAAGTTTTCAATATCCGCCAGAGGCACCCGTATTTGCAGGTTTTTACAGCCCAGCTCTTCGACCAACTGAATTTGCTGTTGACCTTTATCTAAATTGACACACAGGGCAAAAAAATTGTTGGCGACTTTCGGCTTAACTTTGAAGCATCCGCTGATAACAGCAGCCAGCGGAAAAAAGACCAAGTTATAAAAAAAAAGAGGCAAGTAATCGGCCAAATGTTTATGCCGCATCATTTTTTTGTATTTTTTATCTTTGATAATACAAGGCTGATCGGAGTAGTTATCCCAGACAAATTTATTTTTCATGGCGACCTGAATTAATCATTGACTGGCATGCCTTTCAACCGCTTTTTGAAGTTTTTAATGCGTTTATTTTTATGATTATAAAACTGTGCTAGCTGCTGGCACTTTGACGGTTCGAACTCAGCTAGCTTGGCATACTCTAGCATAATCAGATTAAGGTCGGCGTCGCTGGCCCAGAGCATGGCGAAATTACGCATCCTATCCTCAAAAGACAGCTGCTTAAAATCCATACGGTTGAGATCTATAATTTTAAAGATATAGCGGTCACCGACCTGTTTTATTAAGATATTACCAGGGGAATAATCCCGGTGTAGAATTCCCTGTTGATGTAATTCGAAAGTAAATTTGGCGAAGGCCTTATAGATGGCTTCTCTTTCGGGATAGTTATTGTCTGTTAGTGGAGCTCTGATGGTAAAGTCATAGTCAAAGTGTTCGCAGATAAAGTAGCTGTTAGCAATTAGTCCATTTTGATGAAGTTCAATGAAAGCGATAGCTTCGGGGACAAAATTGGCGATTTCCAGCGAGTACTGATAAGAGCGTTTAGCTTTTGAAGTCCTCAAAAAACTGTACATAATACGATTGATAAAATGAGGTTTTTTAAAGGATTTAACCACTAATTCAGTACCTTTATACTGAACTTTTTTTATGGTATTACGACCCTCTTGTAGTATACATTTACTGCGATCAAACTCAGTTTCAATCACAGCTAACAGCGATGAGCACCCGGGAAATTTAGGGTTTACTTGGTATTTCATTTTCTGCTGATAATTCCTTTGCCTGGATCACTCATTGGGTCTGCCATGTTATACATATTCAACTACAGATGCGATTATAAGCTATCACTCCACTGATTTAATTGTTCCACAGTAGCCCCTACTCCACCACAGACGATCACTAAAATATTTTTCTTATTGAGCAAAATTTCAGACTGTTGATAAACAGCTGCCAAACTCGCTCCACAAGCAGGTTCCACTAATACTCTATGCTGATCCAAAAAGCTTAAGCAGGCATCAACAGCTTGTTTGTCACTTACGACCAAAGGACTGATCGAGTACTCTCGCAATAGTGAAAAGGCCTGCCCGGCGACTTTAGTTGCCCCCAGAGAAGTTGCTATACTGGAAATGGCTGACAGACCAATATGCTCTTTTGCAACAGCAGCCACGGCTAGGGAGTCTGCACCTTTGGTCTCTACTGCCAGGATCGGTATGTCCTGCCAATCATTACGTTGTAATCCGGCCACTACACCACTTAATAATCCGCCACCGCCAACCGAAAGGACAATGACGTCTGGTCTGACTCCCGCCGCTTTAACTTCATCAATGAGGCTTGCGTGCCCTTCCCATAAGTAGGGGTCATCAAAGGGATGAATATACACTGCCCCCTTTTGAGCTAAAGACATTGCATGCTGGTGGGCCTCTATCCATATACTCCCATGGACAACCACTGTAGCACCTTCTTGCTCCATCAAATCAATGGCTTTTTGTTTCGTGGTTACTGGTACCACCACAGTGACAGGAACCTTTAAACAACGCCCTGAATAGGCGACAGCCAGACCGGCATTACCTCCTGAAGAGGAAATAAATTCAGTAGCACCTTCGGCTGCGTATTGACTACAGGCGAAGCCTACTCCCCTGGCTTTAAAAGACCCACAAGGTTGTAGAGCCTCCATCTTCAACCAGACTTTGGCCTGAAGATTTTTACCTACTGATAGAGATTCAATTAATGGGGTCTGGATATGTATTGTCATTGCCAACCTATAGAAGAAGACTTAGTGCACGGTAGGTACATCGGCTGTTACTGCTAAATAAATAACTGAACTGCCAAGCCTGTTAGATTCTTGATATCAATTCTAAAATGCGGCAACTGCAGTTGCCGTAGACCTATATTCAGAGATTTAAACTCATAATGCAATAGTCATTAATCGCTGAGTAAACTATTATCTATTTCATTATCATGTAGCACTTGCTCAGGTAGCTCACTGGCCAAGTCTCTGGTGTTTTTCTGCACTGTCACTACAGCGAACAAGCTCAGCAGAAAAGACATAGCATAGAAACCTTTTTCACTGAGCAGCATTTGCGCATTAATCAACCCTATCACTAAAAGAGTAATAGACGCGGCAAAAGAGGCCCAGCAAATAGTGGTAAATACACCCGTGACAGCAATGCCCTCCTCAAGATCACGCACTGTTTTTTGCAAGCTAACGGCTGAGAACAACGCCAGTAAAAAGACCGCAAAATAAAAGCCTTTTTCACTCAGCAGTATTTCGGCATTGTACAATCCCAATAAATACCCGGCAGCGCCGATTGCCAGGGTCACTAAAGATGCGATTTTATAAGTATTGCTAGGGTGCTTTATAACAGTGTCTTTTGTTTGCATGATCAGGATCCTTTTTATGTTGTTTGCTGTTAAAACCAACATATCTGGATGGATCACTAGATGCTACTTGTTCCTGTTTTGGCTAGTATGAGTAATCTTTAAGTAGCGTATTTATAGTCTTTTGAACTGAGTATTGTACGAGGAGCTTCAAAGTATATGGAGTGGGTGCAAAGTGTTGGTTCAAAAAATTTCAAATCCAGCCAATAACACTTATTGATTGAAAGTACGGTCATCGGCTTTAAAGCTTTAATAACAAAAACTTTAGTAACCAAGAGCAGCTTAAGAAGCGATTTCCGGTAGAGATGCATTACCGCAAGCTTGGCGTGGAAGTGCATTAGGAAAGCGCAAGCGCACTACGGAGCCTTCAGCGAATAAAGAGTTGATACGAAGCATGCTTCTAAAGCATCAAAAAACTCCCCTACTATCACGTCTATGTGAGAGTACCGTCATCGCCAAAAAACACAAATAAAAAAGAGCAGCTTTAGAAGCAATTCCCGGTAGTGATGGGCAACCGCAAGCTTGGCGTGGTAAACCTTAGCTGAAGGCGCAAGCGCCGCTACGGATTTTTTGATACGAAGCATGCTTCTAAAGCATCAAAAAACTCCCCTACTATCACATGGTATTCGCAGCAACAAGTTGCGCTCTTTTACCTCCCATGTGAGAGTATCTCATCGCCTTTTAGCTTTAATAAC
>MABF01000159.1 GCA_002163025.1 'Osedax' symbiont bacterium Rs2_46_30_T18 | reverse complement strand
AGCCGCTCAGTTAGCAAGTCAAAGAATGCTTCGGGGTCTACTGCGTACGCCCAGTGAATATTGGGTGGTTGCTCAGTTACCTGCCAAAAGTCCACCGCCGTGTGCCCTCGGGTTAGCTCGCTATCAAGCTCAACCCGGCAAGCGCAAGCTTTCATTTTAAACATTTCAGGTTGCAACAAAAAAGCCACTGTACAAGGGTCATGCAAAGGTGCCCCTTCACTGGCATATTTTTCACTGTCATAGCGGTCAAAAAACTCCAGCATATCGGCGGCAGCTTGCGCCACTGGGTTACCTAAGGCACGAATTGCCGCAACCCTTTTAGGGGAACTCATCACTTTATGAGTGACATCTAAACCAAAGGCAAAAATAGGTCTGCCAGCTTTTAGCACAATGTCTAACGCCTCGGGGTCGAGGTAGACATTAAACTCAGCCGAGGGCGTTACATTTCCCCCTTCAAACATCGCCCCGCCCATCATCACTATTTGCTTGATCCTGGCACTCAACTGCGGCGCTTTGCACAATGCAGTGGCTATATTGGTCATGGGCCCGGTAGCCACTATTGTGATTTCATTATCAACGGCATTAGTCAATGTCTCAATAATAAAATCTACACCGTGTTGAGCTTGTAATTGAACCTGCGGCTGATAGATCTCTAATGGGTCTATACCGGTTTTTCCATGTACGTATTCCGCAGTAATCAGCGACCTTTGCATAGGTTTATCACAGCCGCTATACAGCGGCACATCCGCTCGATTACAAATATCAGCTAAGATGCGAATATTAAGCTCAGTCGCCGCTAGTGGCACATTACCCGCTACCGCAACTATACCGCGAAGATCAAATTCAGGAGCATTTAGCGCCATAAACAGCATCAGCGCATCATCCTGGCCTGGATCACAATCGATGATCAATGGCATTTTGTCTATGGCCTTGTTATTTGCCTGGCTGCTCTCTTTTAAGCTCATACTCACTCCGCTATACTCTGCTGTGGGGATTTTAAAAACACCCAACATAAGCTTATTTTACTGATATTGGTAGATTTTTTTAGGAAAGCTAAGATGAAGTTAACAACCGATCATATAGTAGTGGCCGCTGCAACTCTGGAACAGGGAATTGACTACATTAAGCAGCAGCTTGGTGTTGAGGTCCCCCTGGGAGGAATTCATCCCAGTATGGGCACCCACAATGCCCTGATGCAGCTCAGTGATGATTTGTTCTTTGAAATAATTGCCATTAATCCTGATTCGTTAACCAATAGTGATTTGCAAATCAATCAACCACGTTGGTTCTCGCTCGATAACCCGCTATTGCAACAACAGTTAAAGCAGCAACCGCAGCTACTGACCTGGGTCGTTAACAGCCCTAATATCGAACAGAGTATTTCACAGGGGATCTACCGCCAAAGCAACAGCCGTTTAATTAGCCGCGGTAATTTAAGTTGGCACTTCGCCATGCCCGATGACGGGACATTAATAGCCGACGGTTTAATTCCCTACGTTTTGCAGTGGCACAACTCACACCCTGCGGTAAACATGGCTAATAGAGGCTGCTCTTTAAAACAGATTGTGATCCACCACCCGTATCCCGATTGGATTGAAAATGCCTTAACGAAAGTCGGAGCTATTGAATTAGTACAGATAAAGCCGCTTAAAAAAGACCAGCCAGGGTATTTAGCAGTAGAGCTAGATACCCCTAAGGGAGTTGTTGTTCTTGAGACGATGCGTTAAAAATTAGCCAACATGCCAAGCGCTGCCTCAACCTGCTCAGTCTAGTCTTTTAAGCTGGGGTGATAGCTTCATTA
This sequence comes from 'Osedax' symbiont bacterium Rs2_46_30_T18, assembly GCA_002163025.1. Taxonomy (GTDB): domain Bacteria; phylum Pseudomonadota; class Gammaproteobacteria; order Pseudomonadales; family Balneatricaceae; genus Rs1. The sequence goes on along the minus strand of MABF01000159.1, from coordinate 4,748 downwards.
CTAAAGGCTGTTAAATCAACTTCTACTCTTTGCTTGGTGGCGCTACTTAGCTCTGCTAATTCAATCAGCTTAATCACTTTAGCCCCTTCAAGCGCAGTGACAGGCACTGTCAAACCGTTAGAGATTGCACCCGCCAGCTGACTGTAATAATCCATATAGCAACCAGTCATGGTTTGCAGTTTAGTGACACTGAGCAGCTCACCTTCGCCATCTGCAATATATTTTTTCCCATAAGCTGAAGGCGGCTCAACCCCAAATGCTGGAACATTGGGAGAAAGCCCCTCCCGAAGCTGGTCTTCCTGTGGGTCTAAGCCATATTTGATATAGCTACCTTTAGTTCCCTGCAGCTGGAAGCGGATATTGGGGTCGGCCGAAAAAGGACTGGATTGTAATACAACTTCCATATTGGTGTAGTGCAACATCACTTGAAAATAATCAGTAGTAGTGGCTCCATCACGCAACATAGCACAGTTAGCAGTAAGGGAGTGCGGCGCGCCAAACAGGCACAGGGCCTGATCAATTAAATGCGAACCTAAATCATACAATATCCCCGCTCCGGCACCTGGCTGTTCTCTCCAGCGGTTTCTCACTATCGGTCTGAAACGGTCAAAATGCGAATTGAAGACTTTAATTTTTCCTAACTGGGCACTTTTCACCAAGTGCGCCAAGGTCAGGAAATCACCGTCCCAACGCCTATTGTGATACACGGACAAGACCAGAGATTGTCGCTGAGCCAGCTTCGCCAGGCTCAACGCCTGTTCGCTGGTTGCCGTCATTGGCTTCTCTATTAATACGTGCTTTCCAGACTCTAAAGCGAGCTTAGCTAATGGAAAATGACTCAAGTTTGGCGAGGTAATAATGATTAAATCTGCGCTGCTCTCTTCTATCATTTGCTGTGCATCTGCATAGACAGTTATTCTGGGGTGCTTTTTCTGTACCGATTCCAGCTGACTTGAACTAATAGCCACTAGGCTAAATTGTTTGGCATGCGCAACAAAGGGGAGATGGAACACAGTCGCGGATAATCCGTAACCTACAACAGCAACCTTAATCAAAGTAAATGTCTACCTAATAGCAAAAGAGTTAATTATTGCGGCGAATACTACTCGCTACTGCTTATACTCAAACTGAACAGAACACTTGTACGCACAATAATTTAGCATATTTATGATTTTTAACGCTATTATTTTAATATATTTTTCTCATGATGTCCTGCCAATAATAACCTCTACCTGCTCTGTTATGCTTTGATTTTATTATAAATTTTTACTATATTGTCTTCTTAATAAAGAATATAAGCACATGAAATAATTATTAATTCAAATTAGCTGATTGTATTGGCAGGCCTATCACAATAATATGTTGCATCTGCAACAATAAATAAAAGAGGCATATAATGACCTGGATAAACACCATCGCTTTTGAAGACGCTACCGGCCGCCTGAAGAAACTGTACCAGCGAGTAAAAGGACCTGATAACAATGTCGATAACATTATGCTCGCCCATAGCTTGCGTCCTCACAGCATGGAAGGGCATATGGCTATCTATAAAAATGTCATCCATCACACAGGTAACAAAGTACCGAAGTGGTTTTTAGAAGCTTGTGGAGTCTATGTTAGCCATCTCAATGGCTGCGGCTATTGTTTCGAACATCACTATGCCGGGATGCAGCGGTTGCTAAAGGATGACGATCGCAGCGAGAGCATTCGCCAGGCTATCATCAAAGATTCACCGCAACAGGCTTTTGCCGACGCTGAATTGGCGATTATGCGCTACGTCAGAAAACTCACCACTAAGCCAGCTCAGATGCTTGAAGAAGATGTTAACAACCTTAAAGAAGCTGGTGTTGAAGACGGAGAAATCTTGGAAATCAACCAAGTAGCCAGCTATTTTGCCTACGCGAACCGTATGGTATTAGGCCTGGGGATCAATACTGACCAGGATATTATCGGCCTGTCTCCAAATCAGTCTGACGACCCGGATAATTGGAATCATAGTTAGGGACTAGCCTGGCTAGCCAGTTGGAAGTTGGAAATTGGAAATTGGAAGTATTGTTTGCTTTTTAACTTACTACTTCCAACTCACTACTTACGACTGTCTCTATCTTTCGACGAAGGCGCGTTCGATTACGAAGTGGCCTAAGTTGCCACGGCGCGCCTCCAGAAAGCCCATCTCTTTTAAGATACCACAGCAATCTTTAAGCATTGCCGGGCTGCCGCAAAGCATGAAGCGGTCTGTTTCAACATTCAGATCGGGAATACCTAAATCTGCGGTCAGCTTGCCGCTGGTCATCAGTTCTGTCAGACGTCCGCGGTTACGGAACTCTTCCCTGGTGACTGTTGGGTAGTAAAGCAGTTTCTCAGCGATGATGTCGCCGAAATACTCGTTCTTGGGCAGCACATTTTCAATGTGATCGGCATAGGCCAGTTCAGATTTAAAACGTACTCCATGGGTTAATATAACTTGGTCGTACTGCTCGTAAATTTCCGGATCTTTGATAATACTTAAAAACGGCGCCAGGCCAGTACCTGTACTGAGCAAAATCAGACGTTTGCCCGGTAATAAATGATCGTCTATTAAAGTGCCGGTAGACTTGCGTCCTACCAATACTTTATCTCCAACTTTGATCTTTTGCAGTTTTGAAGTCAGTGGGCCATCTTGCACTTTAATACTGAAAAACTCTAATGCATCTTCATAGTTTGCACTGGCAATACTATAAGCACGCATCAACTGCTTACCACCCTCTTCGAGGCCTATCATGGTAAAATGACCGTTTTTAAAACGAAAACCTGGATCACGGCTAGTAGTAAAGCTAAATAGAGTGTCATTCCAATGATGTACACTCAAAACTTCTTCTGCGACAATATTAGACATTTTACCCTCAATGTTAACTGCTTAAGATAGTATTGAAATTCTTTATATTCTATTTGGTTCTATTAATCACGTTATCTATAACTAATTTGATTGTATGCTTCTCAGCTAATATGTCAAAGACAATTTACAACTAAGCTTATACCAAATTATAAGAACTAATGATAATCATTATCTTTTAATTTCTAGTAAAGAACTCTCTTTTTCCAGTCCATTAGCTGTGTCTAAATAGATACATATGTAATCCAAACGCAGTTCTAAAGGGTAATTTCGACAACTGATTACTCCCCACTACCTATTTTTAATTTTAAACCTAGACTAAAACCCGGCCGATTATGAAATCTAACAGCCCTTCTGATACTATTGAGCAAAGCAATGACAACCAACAAATTGTAGAGTCATGGAACTATCCAGTCGCTTGCGTTTATTATTTGCAAACTCAGCATCAAAACTAGCTTTGATACTGTTGTTGCTATTTGTCGTACCATTCGCCACTAATAGCTCATCAACCCCCCTCCCTTTGAAAAACACAGTCATCATTCCCCTTAATAACTGGAGCAGCCAAAGAGTTATCTCCAATGCAATCGGTAAGGTTTTACAAGCGCATAAATACCCAGTGGAATATCGAAACATTAATTCGCAAGACCAGTGGGGGGCAATGGCCCGCGGACTAGTGCATTTTCAAATTGAAGTATGGGAACCTTCAATGGATGAAGAAACACGCTCATTTGTTAGTAAAAAACGTATCCTTGATTTAGGCAGCCACAGCGCCAAAGCCGTAGAGGACTGGTGGTATCCAGATTACGTTGCCAAACTTTGCCCAGGTCTGCCAGATTGGCGCGCACTTAACAGATGTGCAGCACTGTTTGCGCAAGGAAATAGTGACAAAGGCAGCTACTATACTGGCCCCTGGAATTATCGGGACCCAGAATTAATCCGCAGCTTAGGTCTCGACTTTACCTTGGTCAGGCTGGATGATGCTAAATCCATATGGCACCAGCTGCGTAAGGCGATGAAACACCAGCAACCAATCATCATGCTGAACTGGTCTCCCAACTGGACAGATGCAAGGATTCCCGGTGAATTTATTCATTTTCCCACCTATCATCCCTCCTGTGAGTCAGATCCTAGCTGGGGAGTAAATCCAAATAAAGCGTATGACTGCGGTAACAAGAAAAATGCGTGGATAAAGAAATATGCCTGGCCAAAATTCGAACAGAAATTCCCTTGTGTCTATCAGTTTATTACGCAGATTGATTTAAGCAATGAAATGATATCAGAAGCCGCTGCACTGGCAGACTTTGATGACTATAGCGAAAAGAAAGCGGCTGAACTCTGGCTGCAAAAATTTAGCTCACAAGTCCAACAATGGTCTAAAAGCTCTTGTATCAGTCGCCAATAAAGACCAATTTCTAAACAACCTAGTGGGCTAAAGATTTCAGTAAGGCTCAGGCATTTTCACAGCATGTGCACCGCCGTTCACCTGCTCAACCTCATCAGAAATTTGATAATAACCGCCCGCCTCTTCGACAAAAATATGCGCCGCCAATTTGATCCCAACAGAATTATCAAGGCTACCCGCAGCGATGGAAATCCTGTCATGCGATTTCGTTTGCGAGACAAAGAATAAACTCGAACCACAATGTTTGCAAAAACCGCGCTTGTACAACTCCGGTGGCTCATACCAGCAAAGCCCTCGATCTTCAGTAATGATTAAATTCTCTGGCGCAGTAGCCGTCGCGGCGACAAAATGCCCACTGGAGCGACGACACTGAGTGCAATGACAGGCAATCACATCTCGCAACGGCCCCTGTACACGATAGCGAACAGCTTTACACAAGCATCCGCCAGAAGCCGTTATAGGGGAATTTGACAT
>MABF01000095.1 GCA_002163025.1 'Osedax' symbiont bacterium Rs2_46_30_T18 | reverse complement strand
ATGCAAATACGAGTTAGGTTCAAGGTTGTTGAACTAACCTGGTAGCAGCCAGTGTTGAAGTTAATCAAGAAAATCACTTTTATTGACCTGATCAATTTGCTCTGCCATTAAAAATTTATCGGCATATTCTAAATATATTTCATTGCGGATGAATATATCAAAAATATCAGGATCAATATGACCTGTATCTTTCATGCGTTTCATAATCATTAAAGAATCAGTGATTGTCTTTGCTTTTTTATAAGGGCGATCGGATGCGGTCAGTGCTTCAAATATATCGGCTATTCCCATGGCTCTAGTTTGAACAGACATTTGCTCTTTAGTTAAGCCATAAGGATAGCCTTTACCGTCCATCCGCTCATGATGCCCTCCCGCTATTTCGGGAACATTTTTAAGGTGTTTTGGCAATTTAAGACCTTTGAGCACATCAATGGTGACGACAATATGTTTATTGATTATTTTGCGCTCAGAAGCATTTAAGGTGCCGCGTGAAATTTGCATATTCTCAATTTCATCAGCAGACAAAATGTTCTTTTTTTCACCTTGATAGTCGGTAATTTGATAGCGATCAGCAATTTCTATCACTCGATCTTGATCTTCTTCAGTCATAAATTCAGCACCTGAGTTATGTGTTCTGATAAAAGCTTGATCGATAGATACCCTTGCGAGCGATTTTTTGTATTGCTGTGATATATCATTACTCAGTGATACATGGTTTTTCGCTGCTGTGAGTTGCTGTTTCAATTGCGAGATTTCAAGATCACGTCGGACCGTTTCAAAGCGCGAATCAATAAGATGAACACGATCAAAAATGGTTTCAAGTTTAGTCGCTTTGTCGACGACATACTCCGGTGTAGTAATTTTGCCAAAGTCATGTAACCACGCAGCTATTTTAAGCTCATAACGATCATCTTCTGTCATATAGAAGTCTTCTAATGGCCCATCTTGTGTTGCATGAATTGCCTCAGTGAGCATGATTGTGAGCTCGGGGACTCGACGACAATGACCGCCCGTATAAGGTGATTTCTCATCGATTAAGCCCGCCAGTATTTCGATGAAAGACTCAAAGAATAACTCAAGTTCATCAACAAGGTTTTTTTTAGTAAGAGTAATGGCTGCTTGAGATGCTAATGCTTTTACTAAAGTCGCTATTTGATGACTGAAGGGAATAATATTAGCATTTTCATCCAGGGCATTGATGAGCTGCAGGGCGCCAATCGTATCTCCTTTGTGATCTTTCATAGGGATGGTTAAGAAGGATATAGAGTTATAGCCTGTGCTTTCATCAAAGCGTTGCGCTCCTGAGAAATCATAACGGCTGTCTTCGTGACGATCTTTAATATCAATAATCTTATCTTCATGAATAGCACAAGTGACAACGTTTTGTTTATTCGGCTCGCCATTCTCTGAATAAAGAGGTAAAGGGGGGAAGGTCGATTTTTGGGAACTGCTGCCCCCCAGAGATATACTCATAGAATCATTTTTCACAATATCCATTTGTAAAAATTTTTCATCTTTTAATGTGTAAATTGTCCCACCATCAGCATTCGCTATTTCTTTGGCACTGTTGAGTATTTTTTCAAGTAATAAGTCATTATCTTGTTCGGCCGACAAAGAAATCGCCATATCGGTTAATTTTGATAAGTTTTGTTCAATACTCTTATAGTCCATCGCGGTGTTGGTGATGCTAAACTGACCTGCTTTGGCTAGTTCAACAGCATTGCATTGGGCTAATATATTTACCTTGAAATCCTTTAAATCATTTTTACATTGTAAGGTTAAGCACTGTTCATAGCCTGGTTTCATATGCTGAATATGAACACTTGGTTTTTGCTTTATTTTTTTTAGATCACAGGCTAATAATTTGGGAGTAAAGTGTCCTGATATTTGTGCTAAATTAGTTTGTTCATTAGGGTAAGATGCTTCAATGATAAGATGGTCCACACCCTGTAAGTGATTAATGGTTTGCCATATTTTATCTGTTGGTCCTGTATCACCACAAAAACAAAGTCTTACATCGTTATGTTCGATGATATAGGCAACACTTTTAACGGTGTGGCTTAATGCGATAGGCGTTACAGTAAAGCCCGGTGTGATAGTAACTGCTTTATCTTCTTCAATAGCTTGGAGCTTAAGGAGAGCGTTTTCTTGACTGGGCAGTTTGCTGAAGTCTGGCCATAGCTCCTCGTTAAATAGGTGCTTTCTTAATACGGCTAATACATCTTCTGGAGCGTAAAGAGTGACGGGCTCGAGCATATCTTCATAAACACTGGCAAACATAAGCGCTAAACCAGCAATGTGATCTAAATGGGCATGTGTTAACAAAACATGACGAACTGATAACATTTCATCGATGGTTAATTCTGTGACCCCAGTGCCTGCATCAAGTAGTAAGCGGTCATTAACTAAAAAAGAGCTAGTTCTTAATTTTTTTCCTATACCGCCATGACAGCCCAAGATACGTAATTTCATGATTTCTCTTATCAAAATTTAGGTTTTAAATGATTGTTGAAGTTTAGCATGATGCAAGGCGTCATAACTGAATCAAAGAGTTTGAATTTAAAAAGCCGCTTTCGAGCGGCTTTTTATGCTTGGGATAAATCTGCGAGTCAAATTAAAGTAGTAATAGCTTCGCAAAACGTGAATTCCACAGTTATCCGTTCTATAACCTTATGAGGAGTATTAACACATTAGAAAAACTGCAGCATTCAATACGGTGTTAAGCGCGGAACTGCTGGTCTATTTTTTCTATGATTTTATAGAAGTGTCTTAAAGCATCAGGGCAGACCCCGCCGTGGAACATAAAACTGTGCAGCATTCCCGACAGGCAATCAATGGACGCGTCAACATCCTGCTCTTGCAACTTCAGTGCAAAGGCAATGCCTAAGTCACGCAGGGGGTCACATTGGGCGACAAAGATCTGAGTATGCGGCAGGCTGTGCAGCTGTGGGTGTAATATCAGACTGTTGTCAGCAAGAATAGCTTGTTCCGGGCTGTCTAAATATTGCTGCCAAAACCAGTTTAATTCTGCAATGTCCAAATTGTGATCTTGACCATAGTTTTGCATGCTAGGGTACTGCAAATTGGACTGATAAAAAGGCCGAAGGTCTGTTACCGGATAAATCAGGCTTGTGGCAATGATATCTACTCTGAGATCGTTTTCAGCGTTTAATGCTTTGGCGTGCAGAGCGGCGTGCACGGCTAAATTACCGCCGGCGCTCTCACCGCAGGAAACTATTTTTTGCACATCCAAATTATAGTCTTTACCATGACTGGCCAGCCAGTTGACTGCCTCTCTGGTGTCGTTGGTGGCTGCGGGGTAGCGATGCTCCGGGGCTAGACGGTAATTGACAAAGACCACTGCAACTTTGAGTAAATAGGCAAAAGCTCGCGACTGTCTGTCATAGGCCTGGGCATCTCCCAATACAAAGCCCCCGCCGTGGAAATACAATAGTACGGGCAGTTCTTGTTCAGCGCTGTTTATTGGTCGGTATATGTCTATGCTGAAGTCGGCGTTTTCAGCACTGATCTCTAAATGTTCAATATCAACAGGATGCTCTAGTGGGTAACCCCGCTTAATAAAGCTGTCTCTTAGCGCGGTACGGGCATCGACAACTGACATATCCTGCAGAGCTGGGCCTGTACCTTGGCTATTTTCATCTAACATTTGTTGTAGTTCAGGTTTTAAACTCATTTACTCATCCTTAGTATAGGTTGGGTAGAATAATTTGAATGGTTATAGTGGTTGTTATTACCACATTAAAATCTACTATTTTATCAGAGGAAAAACTCTGCGCTGCAGGCTTGTTTGACAGGATAGCAATTTTTCATCTAACGCTGTTTTCACTACGCTTGAGACGTTTTAGTATCCATCTCAGCCATTACCCATTTCTTAAATACTTCCATACCATAGCTTAACGGGCGGTCCTTTTGATAGACGAGGAAAAATGATCGGTGGATGTTTAGCGGTAGATCGAAGGGGATAATTAACTTGCCCGCCTGCAGTTCTGGTCCCAGTAAGGTGGGGTCTCCCAGTGCAATGCCCAAGCGTTCAGCGGCAGCGGCATTGGTTAACATGCTATTGGAAAGCTGTAATCCTTGACGGCGCTCCTTAAATTTTACGTTGGCCATTGCCAGCCATTGGCTCCACTCAGAGCGTCGTTTACTGACGTGTATTAATGGGTGGAAACGAATATCTTCAGGCTCTGTTAACGGTTTGTTTTTAGTAATTATATCCGGGCTACAGATAGGTACTAAGTGGATATCTTTTAAAAAATGCACTTGTATTTCAGGCCAGTCACCGTTGCCGAAATAGATCGCCATATCAGTACTGCTTTTGTCGAAATCGATTAAACCCATAGAGGCATTAATTTGCAATTCTATTTCGGGATACAGCTCCTGGAATTTACCGATGCGTGGCATCATCCAGCGGGTCAGGAAGTGCGGGGTCATACTAATGGTAATGACGTCAGTCCCGGAGCTAGATTTTAGCTGTTCAGTAGCGCTGGCTATCTCGCGCAGGGCATGGGTGATTGAAATTAAGTATTTCTCACCACTTTCTGTTAGTTCGGCCTTGCGCTTCTTGCGATAGAACAGCATTGCTCCCAGGTAGTTCTCTAAACTTTTGATCTGATGGGAGACTGCAGAGGCCGTAACAGCCAGTTCTTCTGCTGCCTGAGAGAAGCTGCCGGTGCGTGCTGCGGCCTCAAAGCTGCGCAGTGTATTAAGCGGGGGGAGGCGTAACATGAAAACTCCATTGCTGAATTATATTCATCATTGTGCTGAAAATTGATCTTTTGTGCAAGTCCCCTGAATTGATTAAAATAGCGTCATATTATTACAGGGGCCTCAGGTGGAGACTCCTGGCCCAACAAGGAGCTCTAACATGTCTTTCCAATATGATGTAGAAATCGCAAAAACTAAATCTGGCGCTGTAGATATTGAATTCTATAAGGCTGAAGCGAGTCGTATGCGTAGCGAGCACTTAACAGCTACCTTTAAAAGTGCGGTTAAAGCTGTACGCAAAGTTTTTATCTCGCAGCGCGATATCGCAAACTCATCGACTAATATGTTTTTAGTTGAAAAGCTAGCAAGATAATATCTGAAGCTGATTACTGATCCGAATTTTTCAGCAGTCAACCAAGATACCTTGAGCTATTAATACAAGGATAATAGTGTCCTATAGAAGTTGAATGGATTAAGACTGTAAAAAATATTTAAGCCACTATATACTGTATGTAAATACAGTACTGGTTTGAATGATGCAAAAAATAATTCACTGTGATTGTGATTGTTTTTATGCCGCAGTTGAAATGCGTGATGATCCATCTCTGGCTAACATCCCCTTAGCCATTGGTGGAAGATCAGATCGACGCGGTGTAATTTCTACATGTAATTATGTCGCCCGCAAGTTTGGCATTCACTCTGCAATGTCCACCGCCCAAGCGTTAAAACGCTGTCCGCAATTACATCTGATACCTGGCAACATGCAGAAGTATCGAGATGCCTCCCGGCAAATATTTGACATTTATCGTCAAGTTACCGAACTGATCGAACCGCTCTCTCTGGATGAAGCTTATTTGGACGTCAGCGAATCCGATTTATATTCTGGAAGCGCCACAAGAATAGCGCAATACTTGCGTGCTCAAGTAGAAGAGCAAGTGGGAATTACTATTTCTGCAGGTGTTGCGCCAAACAAATTCTTGGCCAAGATCGCCAGTGACTGGAATAAACCCAATGGTTTGAAAGTTATAGCACCGAACCAAGTGAATGAGTTTGTAGAGCACTTAGCGGTGAAAAAAATACATGGAGTAGGCAAAAAAACCGCTGAAAAAATGTATGCATTGGGCATAGAAACTTGTCTGCATATCCGCGAGAAGGGCCCAGACTATTTACAACAGCATTTTGGCTCTTTTGGTGAGCGCTTATACCAGCTCAGTCAGGGTATAGATAATCGCAAAGTAAGCAATAGCAGAAACGTTAAATCCATCAGTGTGGAGCATACCTATCCCAAAGATATTGAGCAGTTATCCCAGTGTATTGAACAGATCAGTTCACTACAGCAGGAGCTGGTGAAACGCTATCAGAACCTCAAACAGCCACGAATAGTCACAGGGTTGTTTGTTAAAGTTAAGTTTCATGACTTTACCCAAACAACCGTTGAACAACAGGCCGGTATAGGTCAGGAGCAACTCTATGTTGACCTGTTACAGCAAGCTTACCATCGGGGTAACAAAGCGGTGCGGCTTTTAGGCTTAGGCTATCGACTGGCACCAGTACCAGAGAATAATTTTCGGCAGTTGATGTTAGAAATTTAAGATTTATTCCCTCTTTGCTTGTCGAGCGTTCAGCTATAATCCCCTATATTGCCGCGGTTTTTACCCATTCTTTGATAGCGATGTCCAATAACTGTATTATATCTGCGCTATTTTAGTTGGCTGCTTCTAACTATGTATGCAATTTGCTAGACTTGCAGCCATTTTTTCGCTGGGCTTATCTGGCGACACAGTTAAGGACTTCAAACTCAATGTTCCAAATGCTTGTTTCAAAATCACAGAGCATGAAAAACGATTTGCTCTCTGGTTTAACGGTTGCCCTTGCATTAGTACCGGAAGCCGTCGCTTTCGCTTTTGTTGCAGGTGTAGCTCCACTGGTCGGTCTATACGCGGCGTTTATGGTAGGTTTGATCACAGCGCTGATAGGCGGGCGCCCGGGAATGATCTCCGGGGCTACAGGTGCCCTGGCAGTAGTGATGGTGGCGCTAGTTGCCGATCACGGTGTTGAGTACTTGTTTGCCACTGTGGTACTGATGGGAATATTGCAAGTGTTGGCGGGTGTGTTTCGCATGGGTAAATTTATCCGCTTAGTGCCACACCCTGTCATGTTAGGTTTTGTTAACGGTCTGGCGATAGTGATCTTCCTGTCGCAAATTCCTATGCTGCAATCAGAGACCCCAGGGGGCAAGTGGGGTTGGATGTCGGGAACTTGGTTAACGGATTCTGCACTGTGGATTATGTTGGGACTGATCGGCCTAACCATGGCGATTATTCGCTTCCTGCCGATGCTGACTACAGCAGTACCTTCTGCGCTGGTGGCAATCCTGGTAGTGAGCTTGCTGGTCATTGGCTTAGATTTAGAAACTCTGACAGTGGTTGACTTCCTGCAGGAGAAAACGGGTGACATCAATGCAACTATCGCCGGTGGTCTTCCTGAATTTCATCTGCCGATGGTGCCGTTGAACATGGAGACCTTAGTGATCATCTTTCCTTACGCACTGATCCTGGCGGCTATCGGCCTTATAGAGTCGCTGCTGACTTTGACCTTGATTGATGAAATAACTAACACTCGCGGTCGCGGTAATAAAGAATGTATCGGCCAGGGGGTTGCCAATGTCGCCACTGGTTTCTTTGGTGGTATGGGTGGCTGCGCGATGATCGGCCAGAGTATGATCAACATTAACTCCGGTGGTCGTTCTCGTGTGTCCGGCGTCTCTGCCGCACTGTTTTTATTAGCCTTTATTTTGTTTGGTTCAAGCTACATTGAGATGATTCCGCTCTCCGCATTAGTCGGAGTAATGTTTATGGTGGTGTTGGGCACCTTTGAATGGTCTAGTTTCCGCCTGTTAGGGCGCATCCCACTGGGAGATACTTTTGTCGGCATTACCGTGGCGGTGGTGACAGTGTTTACGGATCTGGCGATAGCCGTCGTCGTTGGCGTCATTATGTCGGCGCTGATTTTCGCTTGGCGTCACGCAAAGCATGTGGAAATGGAGACAAGTGAAGAGAATGGAACTAAAGTTTACCTGCCACATGGGCCAGTATTTTTTGCCTCAGTGCAAAGCTTTAAAGATAACTTTACTCCATCCACAGATCCAGCCGATGTAATCATCGACTTCAAAGACGCCCGAGTCGTCGATCACTCAGGAATTGAAGCGATAGATGCCATTGCAGATAAATACGTGGCGGCGGGTATCAAGTTACACTTGCGCCACTTAAGTGCCGAGTGTACTGCGCTGTTGCAAAAATCCGGCAGCTTAGTCGAAGCGAATGCTGACGAAGATCCTAAATATAGAGTTGCCGACGACTCTCTTGCATAAGCGTATTTGTTAACCTCGCTAGAACTTGTAGTGTCTACTAAAGGCGCTACAAGTTGTTTGCCTTCCTATCTTCTCCCTTCCCCCCCCATGACTCTAGCAACCATTACTCCTGTTGCTTAGCCATATAATCTGTGGGTGTATAATCGGTCCATTTTTTAAAAGCGCGGCTAAAAGATCTCGATTCACTAAAGCCTAAAGAACGGGCGATATCGGCAATATTCACTGTCTGTGACAACATTTTCTCTATGGCTAAATCTCGGCGAATCTCATCTTTAATCTGCGCATAGGAGGTCCCTTCACTTTTTAGTCTGCGTCTGAGTGTCTGCGAACTGACATTAAAGCTCTGCGCCAGTAACTCAAAGTCAGGACAGCAAAGCACTTGTTGTTGTTGGTGTAACAACAGTGTGCGGATCTTGGCCCTACAATTATTTTCCTCTCCGGGAATAGTAATCAAGTCAGCCGGTGAGTTTTTCAAAAAAATAGACAAATCTCTTTGCGTACGTACGGGTGCCAGGGATAGGTAATCACTGCTGAAGCTAATTTTCATCCCATTGCGGCTATAGTTATGGCGACAGGGAAAAGCGTTCTTAAGCTCGTGATGATGACCCGGTTTCGGGTAGGGGAAATAGATTTGATTGAGGGTGATTTTCCGACCAATTACCCAACTGGCAAATCGGTGCCAGATCATCAGCCAAAATTCTTGAAAGAAATTACCGGGATCCAATTCAGGGTGGCGAAACTGAATAGTTAATTCAGCCAATGCGCCTTTTTTTACTAATTGCATTTTTATGTCGTCGGTAAACAAATCGTAAAAGTGAATGCCCTGTAGCAGTACTTCTTGCAATGAATCGTGGCGCAGAGAGTGTCTGGCCATTAAGGCAAACACCCCTGGTTTACTGATGTTTTCGGTGCAGCCCATAAATTCGTCCTGCAATTTTGCCCAAGTGTATTTAACCAGTTGGGTAATTTTTTCACCCGCCACCCGCTGTTGGTCACCCGCCAGTAACTGTGCCGATAGCTGTGTCTCTGTCATTATTTGTGTAGCGCAGATTCCCCTGCGCAAACTGCACTGCAATATTGCTCTGGCGTAGTGCATGTCTACTGTTGCCATTACTGTTTCCGATCTGATACAAAGAGAAAATAAATGTAACATATAGTGATTGATTTAGTCACTTAATGTCATTTTATAACGCTCTCGTTTTTACTATAGTGTCGCCTATAATTTAATCGACTATATAGCTCACTCTTTGAATCAGGCAAAGTATTGAGAGTGAAGATGTAAATGAGACAACTGGAGACACATTATGTCCAAGCAACAAGATGCAATTGTTATTGTCGGAGCAGCCAGAACCGCTATCGGTGGTTTGCAGGGGGCGCTAAGTTCAGTATCTGCTGCAGATCTAGGCGCAGTGGCCATTAAAGAGGCGGTACAGCGAGCGCAGTTGCAAGCTGAGGATGTCGAGGAAGTGATCATGGGTTGTGTGCTGGCAGCTGGTATTGGCCAGGCACCGGCGCGCCAGGCGTCTCTGGGAGCGGGGCTGAGTATAACCGCCAACTGTACCACCATCAATAAAATGTGTGGCTCGGGAATGAAGGCGGTGATGTTTGCCCACGATCAGCTCAAGGCGGGCAGTGCCAAAGTGATGGTGGCCGGTGGTATGGAGAACATGAGTTTGTCACCGTACCTGGTGCCTAAAGGGCGTACAGGCTTACGCATGGGTCATGGACAGTTATTAGATTCAATGTTTTACGATGGTCTTGAGGATGCCTACGAAGGCAAACTGATGGGTGTTTTTGCTCAGCAAAGCGCCGATGACTACCAATTTAGTCGCGAGGCTATGGATGAGTTCGCCATACGCTCCCTGACCAGAGCTAAACAGGCCATTGAAGGTCAGCGCTTTAGCAACGAGATCGCTGCTGTCACAGTTACATCGCGCAGTGGCGATACTATTGTTGAGCAAGACGAGCAACCTTTTAAAGCCAACATCGAGAAAATCCCCAACTTACGCCCCGCTTTCAAAAAAGACGGTACTGTTACAGCCGCTAACTCAAGCTCCATCTCGGATGGTGCAGCCGCTTTAGTATTGATGAGTGAAAGTGAAGCGAAAGCCCGAAATTTACAGCCCATTGCCCGCATCCTGGGCCACAGTACTCATGCGCAAAAGCCCGCAGAATTTACCTTGGCACCTGTAGGTGCAATGCAGAAGCTGCTGAAAAAAGTCAACTGGAGCGCCGCTGAGGTGGATCTATTTGAAATAAATGAAGCGTTTGCAGCAGTCACTATGATTGCGATGCAGGATCTAGAGTTGGATCAGGATAAGGTCAATATTAATGGTGGTGCCTGTGCTTTAGGTCATCCCATCGGCTGCTCCGGTGCCAGAATCTTAGTATCACTAATATACGCCTTGCAGCAGCAGCAGAAAACGAAAGGGGTTGCCTCACTGTGTATCGGTGGTGGCGAGGCCACAGCCGTGGCCCTTGAATTGATCTAGCTTCAAATATTCTAGAGAGTGCAGTTATGGATTTAAGTTTATCGCAAGAGCAACAACTGATTCAGGAAATGGCGGCTAAATTTGCCCGTACTGAGCTTGAACCACTGGCCCAGAAACTGGATCAAAGCGGCGATAGAGTCGCATTTTTAGCTAATTTAAAGAAATTGGCAGAGCTGGGTTTTATGGGGCTGAATATCGATGCGCAATACCAGGGGACGCAAGCGGGATCCGTAGCATTTAGCCTGGCGATTACTGAAATAGCCAGGGCTTGTGCTTCCACCGCCGTGACTATGTCAGTAACCAACATGGTTGCTGAAGTGATCCAAAGCATCGCCTCAGACAAACAAAAGCAGCAGTACCTGCCTAAGCTTTGTAGCGGAGAGTACGCCGCTGGGGCTTTTTGCTTAACCGAAACCAGTGCCGGATCAGACCCGTCGAGTATGAAAACCAGCGCCGTATTAGACGGTGATAGTTGGGTGCTAAAAGGTGCTAAGCAGTTCATCAGCAGTGCTGAGTACGCTGGGGTGTTTGTCGTCTGGGCTGTTACCGATCCCAGTGCGCCTAGAGGTAAAGGTATTTCCTGCTTTTTGGTAGAGCAAGGAACGCCAGGCATGAGTATCGCCAAAGCGGAGCAGAAGATGGGGCAAAAAGCTTCAGTGACGAATGAAGTGTTATTCGATAACTGTCGAATACCCGCAGATGCGCTAATGGGCGAACTCAATCAAGGCTTTAAAATTGCCGTCACTGAGCTTGCCGGTGGTCGTATCGGGATTGGCTCGCTGGCTCTGGGCATTGGTTTGGCAGCTATGGATTATGCGCGCAATTATACTTTAGAGCGCAAGCAATTTGGCCAGGCTATCGCCAAGTTTCAAGGCTTGCAGTGGATGATGGCCGATACCTACACCGAATTGGAGGCGGCCAGATTGTTATTAATGAGTGCCGCCGATAAAAAGCAGCGAGGACTGCCTTTCTCGAAGGAGGCCTCTATGGCCAAACTCTACGCCAGTGAAAAAGCCAATCAGGCCTGCTACAGCGCGCTACAGCTCTTAGGCGGCTACGGCTATATCAGTGAGTACCCACTGGAGCGCTATGCTCGCGATGTAAGGGTGACCTCTATCTACGAGGGCAGCAGTGAAATCCAGCGCGTCATTATCAGCAGGGAACTGCTAAAAGAAGTGAGTTAAAGACCAACATGAATATTAAAGAAAAAGTAGTAGTAGTGACAGGTGGTGCCTCTGGGTTGGGGCTAGTGACATGCCAGCAGTTATCTGAGGCAGGTGCCAAACTGGTGATCTTTGATCTTAACGTGCAGGCAGGAAAGACCCTGGCCGCGCAATTAACCGATGCGATTTTTGTCGCGGTGGATGTCACCGATGCCAACTCAGTGAGTGCGGGGATCGATCAGGCAATAGCAGCTTTTGGTGCAATTCACGTCTGTATCAACTGTGCAGGTATAGCTCCAGGTGGCAAGACTGTCGGTCGCAATGGCGCATTGGCGCTAGAAAAATTTACTCAGGTGATTGAGGTCAATCTGCTGGGCACCTTTAATGTCTTGCGTTTAGCCGCCGAGCAAATGGCCAAAAATACGCCGGATGCGGCAGGTGAGCGCGGGGTTATTATCAATACTGCATCTGTGGCCGCTTATGATGGACAGATGGGGCAGGCGGCATACAGCGCCAGTAAAGCGGGTATAGCCGGTATGACCTTGCCGATTGCCAGGGATTTAGCCAAGTTGGGGATTCGCAATATGACTATCGCACCTGGCATTTTTGACACGCCTATGATGCAGGCAATGACAGATGAAATTCGAGAGCCGTTGATTGCGTTAGTACAGAGCCCCAAACGTTTTGGCGCCCCTCTTGAATATGCCAAGTTGGCTGCCCATATAATTGATAATAGTTATTTAAATGGCGAAGTGATCCGACTCGATGGCGCCCTGAGAATGAATGCCTGCTAAGAATGTAACAAATAGTCGTGAAAATAGTTTAAGTATAAAGTAAATGCTTTTATGCTATGGGGTATTGACTGTTTAGTACGCAAACCATTATAAATGCGTGGCCTGAAAGACAACTTTTACTGTTGGCAATATATTATTTAAGGATAGTTAAGATGAGCGTTTACCGACACCCATACAAAGAGGCTGATTTTGTTGTTCGACACTTACTGGCCTTTGATGATTTTTGTCGGGATAACACTCTGGATGATCTCAACAGTGACTTTTGTCAGCTGATTTTAAAAGAGGCGGAAAAGTTTGCCGCCCATTATCTGGTTGAACAAAACCGTCAGGGCGATCAGCAACCGGCGCAGTTAATTGCCGGTAAAGTGATAGAGACTCCGGGCTTTTCCAGCTCTTATCGCGCTTTTATAGAACAGGGTTGGCCCTCGCTGTCCGCCAGCGAGCAGTATGGTGGACAGGGTCTGCCTAACCTACTGGCGGTGGCCTGTAATGAAATCTGGCAGAGCGCCAACTTGTCGTTTTCTCTTTGTCCACTGTTGGGGCAAGGCGCCATCACTGCTATTGAGCGGCACGGCAGTACAGCGCTGAAACAGCGATTTTTACAAAAGCTGGTTAGCGGTGAGTGGACTGGCACTATGAATTTGACTGAAGCCTCAGCGGGTAGTGATTTAGCGGCGATCAAGACCAGAGCCGTGCCTGAAGATGACCACTATAAAATATTCGGGCAAAAAATATTCATCACTTGGGGCGACCATCAAATGAGTGACAATATCATTCATTTAGTGTTAGCCAGATTGCCGGATGCGCCCCCAGGGGTGAAAGGGTTATCGCTGTTTGTGGTGCCTAAGTATTTGGTAGATGAACAGGGCGAGCCCGGTATTGAAAATGACCTGCGCTGTATTTCACTGGAACATAAGTTGGGAATACACGCCAGTCCGACTTGTGTGATGAGTTATGGTGACGAAAATGGCGCTATTGGATACATAATAGGCGAGAATAACTATGGCCTGCATTATATGTTCAGTATGATGAATCACGCTCGCCAGGGAGTAGGAGTGCAGGGGTTAGGTGTTTCAGAGCGCGCATATCAGGCAGCACTGGAGTACGCCGGCAATAGAATTCAAGGGACAGACAGAGCAGGTAATAGCCTGCGTATTATTGAGTTCGGTGATGTGCGCAGAATGCTGATGCTGCTCAAATCTGCTACTGAAGCGATGCGAGCACTGTGTTACTACGCGGGGTTGGAGACCGATAAGAAAAACGCCGTTGCAGATAATACTGAGCAGTCGAGTCAATGCGCTGCTCGGATCGACTTTTTAACCCCTATTGTTAAAGGTTGGTGTACTGAACTGACACAAGAGCTGGTTTCATTGGCGATGCAAATACACGGTGGTGCCGGTTATATAGAAGAGGCAGGTGTCGCACAGCTGGTACGTGATGCCCGGATACTGACTATCTATGAGGGTACTACCGGCATTCAGGCGCTGGATCTGGTAAAGCGTAAAACTTTACTGGATGATGGGGCGCAGGCGAAACTTATGTTTGCAGAAATTGAGCAGACATTAGCTCAGCTGAGAGAATCTCCAGGTTGTGATGTTATGTACCACAACTTGAACACTGCTTTGGCAGATGGGCGTGCAGCATTGAGTTGGCTGCAAGCCAATCCGGGTGAGAGCAGTTGCGTGGCGGTCTATTATTTACAGATGTGGGGCTATTTAACCGGGGGTTGGCTGATGGCTAAGTCCCAGTTAATAGCCAGTACGCTGTTAGCTAATGAGTCTCCAGACAGTGACTACTTACAGGCAAAACTAGTCACGACTCAGTTTTACGCAGAACATTTTTTAGTAAGAACAAGCACTTGCCTGGCAAGTATCAAAGCCGGTGGCGATACAATGATGTCGCTGTCAGAACAACAGTTTTTTTCTCATGTGAACTAGGTGTTTTTATGAAAGTAATAGTAACGGTCAAGCGGGTTATCGACTACAACGTAAAAGTCAGAGTCAAGGCAGACGGTAGTGATGTCGATCTCAACAACGTAAAAATGGCTATGAATCCGTTCTGCGAAATAGCAGTTGAGGAAGCAATCAGATTAAAAGAGTCGGGAGTCGCCACAGAAGTGATTGCCGTTTCAGTGGGCCCTAAAGCTTGTCAAGAGCAGCTGCGTACTGCTTTGGCACTAGGTGCCGATCGTGCTATTCAGGTTGAGTCAGACGAGCAGTTAGAGTCTTTAAATGTCGCTAAATTACTGGCAAAAGTCATTGAACAGGAACAACCTGGAGTAGTGATTTTAGGTAAGCAGGCCATTGACACCGACAACAACCAAACCGGGCAAATGTTATCAGCTCTCACGGGTATGGCACAGGGGACTTTCGCCTCTAAAATCGATATTCAAGGTGACAAGGCATTAGTGACCAGAGAAGTCGACGGCGGGTTGCAGACTATAGAATTGGCGATGCCTATCATAGCCACTACTGATTTGCGCTTAAATGAGCCAAGATACGCCTCTTTGCCAAATATTATGAAAGCTAAGCGAAAGCCGTTGGAAGTGAAGACTGCCGAAGAATTAGGTGTCTCGATTAAAGCACATACTAAGTTGCTTTCTGTAGGTGCTCCCGCTGAGCGTAAAGCGGGCATTAAAGTTGCCGACGTCGCTGAGTTAGTAGATAAGCTTAAAAACGAAGCCAAAGTTATTTAATGAATTTGAGAAATAAGTAGAGAATTATATTATGTCTATTTTAGTCATTGCAGAACATGATAACGACAGTATCAAAAGTTCCACTTTAAATACCGTAACTGCAGCTTTGGCAATTGCTGATGATGTAACAGTATTAGTAGCGGGTAGTAATTGTCAGGGTGCGGCGCAAAGTGCAGCAAAAATTAGTGGTGTAAGCACAGTATTAGTCGCAGATAATCCAGCCTATGCGAACCAGTTGGCAGAAAATATGCGTGCGCTGATTGTTGAGCTTGCCGAAGGAAAATCGCACTTGTTGGCACCGGCCACTACCTCTGGCAAAAACATTATGCCAGGTGTTGCGGCGCTGTTAGATGTAGGGCAGATTTCAGAAATTATTAAAGTAGAGAGCGCCGATGTATTTGAACGCCCTGTCTACGCAGGAAACGCGGTTGCTAAAGTCCAGTCACTGGATGCTATCAAAGTGATTACTGTCAGAACCACGGCCTTTGAAGAAGCGGGCGATACAGGCAGCGCCAGCATAGAAGAAGTTACTGCAATTTGTGATGCAGGTAAATCGACATTTATCGGCGAAGAAGTGGTAGTGTCTGAGCGCCCTGAGTTAACGGCTGCAAAAATAGTTATCTCTGGTGGTCGCGGCATGGGTAACGGTGAGAACTTCGGTTTGCTGGAAGCGGTAGCGGATAAGTTGGGAGCGGCAGTTGGCGCATCCAGAGCTGCAGTTGATGCGGGCTTTGTTTCCAACGATATGCAAGTGGGCCAAACCGGTAAGATAGTCGCTCCGGATTTGTACATTGCCGTCGGTATCTCTGGTGCTATCCAGCACTTGGCGGGGATGAAAGACTCTAAAGTGATAGTGGCGATCAACAAAGATGAAGAGGCACCTATCTTCTCCATCGCCGACTACGGTTTAGTGGCTGATTTGTTTGAAGCAGTTCCAGAGCTAGAATCTAGTCTATAAAACAGACGCGATACATGAAAACAGCTAAGTAGCCTTAGCTGTTTTTTTTTGCCTGCAGTTTTTTTACTGACAGTAAAAGCCGTTACTATGATTGCTTTCATTGATTGCAAGGGCTGCACGTAGCGGGTTTGTATGTGGGACTGGAGAAGTTTGTAAAAACAACGCTAATAATCATTGCACCTATAGCCCAGCTACACTATTAGATCTATTTTATACCCCTGCATCCGCTCAGCGAGGCTTCTTAGTCTAAGGTCCGAACTACTGGCATGCTAAACGAAGCACAAGAGTACCGAACATTCAGATTGGGTATTACTATGGGGTTTAAGCACTTACTTTACCGCTCATTACAATGCTTTGGTTTGCTCCTGATCGTAAGTGTAACTGCCGCATCCAGTGAAAAGAGCAAAATTGTTTTAGGAGCATTTGAATGGCCTCCGTATTTTAGTGAAAAGCTTCCCGGCGGCGGTTTTGTTACAGAAATTACTTATGCTGCTTTCGCGCGTGTAGGTTATGACTTGAAAGTCAAATTTTTACCCTTTGCGCGTATGATTCAGCAAGTTAAGCAAGGTGAAGTGCAGGGCGCGCTGGGTATTTTTCACAGTAAACAGAGGTCAGAGTTTATGGCTTATAGTGAACCTGTCTATAATTCTGAAGTGGTGTTCTTTTGTCGTCGCGAGAAGCCGATTAAGGTCTCTGAGTTAGAGAGTTTAAGTCAGTATGAAATTGGCGTACTAAGGGGTGGGTTAACGGCAAAAATGTTAGCAGAGCAGGGGCTGAAATTGTCACCTGTGAATAATATCGACACTAATCTAAGGAAGTTACTGCGCAGCCGTGTTGACTTAGTCGCCAGTGATAAATTAAATTTCCAATATCTGTTAAAACAGCACTATCCGCTGCAGCGGGCAGAAATAATAACCTTGCTGCCCTCGATAAAAACCTATGGTATCTACAATACTATTTCCAAAAAAATTGCCTACCAACAAATTATTGCAGACTTCAACAGAGGGTTGCAGTTACTGAAAGACGATGGCAGCTACCTGAGAATTTTGCAGAAGCATCAAGTTGATTTCCCTCTCCCGTAACTCTTTCAGTAGACTGTTTCATCGGGCTGATGTTTTTCCTTTCTAAACCAGTCCAAAGCGGATGTTTTCGTCTTATCTATCAAGTGTTGATATTCATCGATGATGTTTTTTGACTGCCCTTTTAACCTTAATTTAGAGGCGATAGCAGATGAGAATGTCAACTTGCACCTCGAGTATTGCAGCTGATGATATAGCTTTGACGATTGGCTGCTCCAGTCGTTAGGCGGAGTTTATCTGCACTAATATGGCGTTAATGGCTGTTGTTTGAATTTAAGGCTGTAGACAGTGTCCGTTGGTACTGCAGGTTTTTCAGTTGATAAATAGCATGCAGAAGATCAAATCGATAGTTGTGTTGGCCGTATTGTACTGATCGAAAATGTGTTGTTTAAAAATATTCGAATATGTTCGTATTTAAATGGTTATTTTCATAATTCAGGCTTATAGTGTCAGTAGTTAATTATATGTGTTCATTATTTTTGCCCTTTGGGTTGATTTAATGTCTGCATTTTTTGTTTCGAGTTAAAGTGATATGGAGAAGAAGCCCAGTGCAAGCAGCCGCTGAACAGAAAAATATTTATGACCTGCTGGTAATAGGAGGCGGTGTTAATGGTACGGGTATTGCAGCGGACGCGGCAGGACGTGGACTTAAAGTACTGTTGTGCGAGATGAACGATTTGGCCAGTGCTACTTCTTCCAACAGCAGTAAGTTGATTCACGGCGGGTTACGCTATCTTGAATACTACGAGTTCCGCCTGGTGCGTGAGGCTTTGGCTGAGCGTGAAGTGCTGCTGAAAAATGCCCCGCACATTATTTCGCCACTGAGGTTTCAGTTGCCGCATCGACCACATTTGCGCCCAGCATGGATGATCAGAGCCGGACTGTTTTTGTACGATAATTTGGCTAAGAGGGCTACCTTAGCTAAGTCTGAAAGTATTAAGTTTAGTGATTTCAGCCCTTTAAAGTCGAACATGACAAAAGGTTTTGAGTACTCCGATGCAAAAGTAGATGATGCCAGGCTGGTTATTTGTAATGCCCTGGCAGCGCAGCAACAAGGTGCGGATATCTTAGTCCAAACTAAGTGTGTGCAGGCCAAACGTGACCCAAAAGGCTGGTGTGTAGTGCTGCAGGACAGCGCTGGCAAGCAAACAACTGTCTATGCGAAAGCTGTCGCTAATGCCGCGGGCCCCTGGGTGGCAAGTTTGTTTAAAGATGTGCTGCACTCTGAGTCTCCCAAAAAAATCCGGCTGGTCAAAGGCAGTCATATCATTGTGCCGCGTATTCACTCACAGCCGCAGGCATTTATTTTGCAAAATGAAGACGGCAGAATTGTCTTTGTTATCCCCTATGAAGATAACTTCTCCTTGATAGGCACAACCGATGTTGAGTATCTGGGTGACCCAAGTGCTGTAAGTATCGATCAGCAAGAAACCGACTATTTAGTCGATGTCTGTAACGCGCATTTCAAGCAGCAAATTACTGCCTCTGAAATAGTCAGCAGTTATTCCGGAGTACGACCGCTGCTCAACGACGAGTCAGACTCGGCTCAGGCGGTGACCAGAGATTATACCTTTGAGATAGAAGATATCGCAGGTAAGTCGCCACTGCTGTCAGTTTTTGGCGGCAAGATAACAACTTATCGTAAATTGTCAGAGGCGGCGGTTAACAAGCTTTGCGAATATTTCCCACAAGCGACGAAGCCCTGGACTAAATCCGCAGTGTTACCTGGTGGAGATTTCGCCAGTAAGCCTGCGCTGCAGCAGCAGTTGCAGAAACAATATCCATGGCTGGAGATTGACTTAATCAATCGATATGTGCGCAGTTACGGTACTTTGTGTCAGAAATTTTTAAGCAATACGACCAGCTACACAGATATGGGCAGAGATTTTGGTGCCGGTTTGTATCAGTTAGAAATCGATTACCTGTTGCAGCATGAGTGGGCGTGCAGTGTCGAAGATGTGCTGTGGCGCCGTACCAAAATGGGCATGTACTTAAGCGTTGAGCAATGCGCTGAACTAGATCTATACATCGGCACAGCGCAATCGACTCTCGCACAATCGCAGCTCAGCCCTGTCAGTGGCCATTGCGAGGAGCACTTGGCTCAGCAGCAGGTAAGCTGAGCTGAGTAAAGCGCTTTCTTAAGCGCTGGCTTCTAATGATACGCTGGGGATTTTTCGCCGCGCTAGTGGATCAGATTGACGTATGTCTGTAGGTTTAGCATAGCTGGATCAGCAGAATCAGTAACCGCTTCTCCTATGACGCAGGCGCTGGAAAAACCCGCTGCCTGCAATGCTTCAATGCAGGCAATGGCCTGATCTTGATCCACCCATGCCAGCAGACCACCACTGGTTTGCGGGTCAAAAAGTAATGGATATTGCGGCAGTTTACGCCAGCGTTGCTCGTCCTTTATTGCCCGTCGGGCCGCAATATTCTTTTCGAGTAAACTGCTGCTAAAGCCTAAATCTGATAGCTGCTGGGCCCCGGTAATTGTAGGTATTTTCTCGAGCAATAAGTTGCATTGCAGCTTCGAACTCTTGAGCATTTCTAATAAGTGGCCAATCAAACCAAATCCGGTCAGGTCGGTCATTGCGGTACAGCCAAAGCTAGTGAGTATAGTGGCGGCCTCGCCATTGCTGCTCAGCATAGTCTCAAGGCACTGCTGTACAGCTTCGCCTGTGGCTTTTGCCTGCATATGAGCGGCCATGATCACCCCAGTGCCAATCGGTTTAGTGATGATAAGCTGTTGGCCTATATTGACGCCACGTTTAGTTTTGAGCGCCTCAGGGTTGACTAAGCCGTTCACCGCTAACCCCAGACTTAGTTCCAGTGCCTCGCTGGTATGTCCGCCGGTCAATGTACAGCCGGCGCGGTTTAGTTCTTCAATCACTCCGTACATCAGTTGATACAACTCACGTTTCTGGATGGCTTCGCCAGCGAAAGGCATCGCCACGATAGAAAGTGCTGATTGCGCCTGGCTGGCCATTGCATGCAAATCACTGAGTGCATGATTAGTGGCGATTCTTGCGAATAGGTAGGGGTCGTCGATGATAGAGCGAAATTGATCGACACTTTGTGCCAGCGCCTGCCCCTGGGTGCTGATAACAGCCGCGTCATCCGGAGCCTCGAGGCCAATAATGACATCTTCTCGGTGGCAAACCGGAATATCAGTAGTTACTTTGTGCAAAGTCTCACTGAGGATATCCGAGCCTACTTTGGCGCCACAGCCGCCACAGCGCATTTTTTCGCTATCGCTGTTGTCCGACCCCAGTAGTTGAGCTAAAAAATCAACAGGTTTATCCAGCAAAACAGGGTCACAGTGTTTCAGCGACATTGCTGGTTTATCCGGCAGTTGGTTAAATTTATCCATAAACTGCTGATCAATTTTGTCTTTTAAGCGCCATACCCAGTTGCCGGTCATGCTAATGGCGCCTCTGCTGGCAATCGCCTGCTTATCCCCGCAGGCGAGTATGCTTAGGAACTTATGCTGAGGCCGATGCTGTTGTAATGGTTTTTGTAAAATAGCCCGGGTTAAATTTGCGAACAGTACCGGTCCCTGGCGCACTGCAAAAACACCGGCCTTAGGGCGGGGTGAGTTGATTTGCGTGGCGACATCCCCGGCGGCAAAAACATCTGGGTCTGAGCAACATTGCAATGTATCCTCAATGGCAATAAAACCCTGTTCATCCAATGCCAATCCGGCCTTGGCGGGCCATACGGCTGCGGCTGCGGCAGTGCACCAGATCACTTCATCCACCGCCAGTGAGTTAGCTTCTCCGGTTGTCGGGGTTTTGCCAACGATTGCATCGGCGCTGACTCGATAAACCATAAAATTGAAATGCACTTTTATGCCTGCACGCTGGCACTGTCGCAATGCTTGCGCTTGTACCGCTTTATTGTGGCCGCGCAGTACTGTGTCGCCGCTGATTATCCAGTGAAATTGGTGGGGCTGTTGGCCTGCTTTGTCGGCATATTTACACTGGGCTTTGCTGGTGTGCTGCATCGCCATTATTAACTCAAAACCGCCGGCACCTGCACCCACTAAGGCGATATTCAGCGCTTTAGGCGCCGCTTGCATTTTCTTTTGTAGTTGCTGCCATTGGCGATAAAACTGCGATACTGGTTTAACTGGGATAGCAAATTCTGCGGCGCCGGTAGTCTGTGCGATATTAGGTGTCGAACCAGTATTGATTGAGAGAATGTCATAGTTAATATCGGGACGCTGTGCCAGTGAGATGCATTTTTCGACGGTGTTTAGGGATGTAACACTGGCGCAGATAAAGCGCACATTAGCCCAGCTGCAAAGTCTGTATAAGTCAATATGGGTCTGTTGGATGTCGTAGTGACCGGCAACTAGTCCCGGTAGCATGCCAGAATACGGGGTTGCCGGGTCCTTGGATATTAAGGTCAGACGCACTCCGGGGACAGGGCGCATCCCCCACATTTTAACAACGATGGCATGGGCGTGGCCGCCGCCAATTAATACAATGTCTTTGTATTTGATATCAGTGGGTAACATTGGCTTCAACTAATAGGTTATAGATCTATAGGGCAGTATTGGTGTGTGCTGCGACTTTGATAAAGTCTTTAATCTCAGCGGCTGAGCCTGAAAATACACTTTTGTCAGCGCGTTTAGCCAGTTGGTAGTCGTACATTGGATCGTAGTACTGGGTTAAGATCAGTTCGATAAAGTCGCTGTAACCCAAAGTGTTATTCTGATTGCGATGCATGCTGATTCCGCGATCCAGTAGTTCACAAGCCTGGATGTAGCGTTCAGAGCCCAAGCGTTTTTGTATTCTCGATAGGCTCTGTTTATGTCTGTTGGCCAATAATTCGAAAGCACTCTCCTGATCATGAGTGCGCTGATAACCCTCTAACAATATCAGTATGTAATCTTCTATGGCATAGCTGATGCGCTGCTCAAGAGGAGTTTCCAGCTCGATATGGGAGAGGCTCTGCATTTTTTGCTTTAATACCACAGGCACTGAAAGCGAGCCTATCATACGTCCTTCGTCTTCCAGATAGACAGTACTTTGATGGCGGTGGCGCTGTTTCAGTAGCGCGGCAGAAACAGCATTCTCGAAATTTATTTGACTAGGCTGCTGATCGTGTGCCGCGCCAAAACTTGAGCCCCGGTGATTGGCTAGCCCTTCTAAATCAATCATATTCTCAAGGTTTAGTAACAGCCTGGTTTTGCCGCAGCCAGTTCGGCCGCTTATCAACTGCATAGGCACAGTCTCGACACTGATTTCCAGTTCGTCGATTAGGAAGCGACGCAGCGCTTTATAGCCTCCTTCTACAAAAGGGTATTCTATCCCTGCTTCACTGAGCCACTGTTGAGTGATTTTGGAACGCAAGCCGCCGCGAAAGCAATATAAAAGCCCCTGGGGCTGCTGTTTACAAAACTCAACCCAGCGTTGAGTACGCTGTTGTTGTAACTGGGGAGTGACTAGTTCTCTGCCCAGGGCAATGGCGGCTTCCTGACCGGAATTTTTGTAGCAAGTACCTACTTTCTCTCTCTCTAGGTCGGACATCAGTGGTAAGTTCAGCGCGCTGTTAATACTGCCTTTGTCGTACTCTATGGGTGCACGTACATCGAACAGCGGTATGTCATTCAAAATAATGGATAAATAATCAGCGCTAGTATTCATTGATCAAGCCTTAGAAGTTGCAAACAGGGTGCTGCTTAGAATAGCCCGCTACTCTACCTTAAAACCATCAGCTGCCATAGCCCGCGAGGAATTAAATGAAATTGAATCTCGGCACAGAGAAAGGATGCCTATCATCAGATACCCTGATTTTACAGCTACTAAGCCCAGCTTTGGCAGGGTTAAAGTGAGCTTCAGGGCACTCTGGCTTGGCGGGGACTTGATGATAAAATCACAGACGGGAACATATTGCTTGGCATTTAATTCTGGCTTTGCTCTAATATCGACAATTATTAGATTCAGGTAAAAGTAAAATGTATACAGAAGAAGATGTACGACGTCTAACATGGCAGAGTCGTCGTGGAATGCTGGAATTAGATGTGCTATTTGTCCCCTTTATGGAGCAGGCATTTGCAGAATTGAGTGAAAAAGATAAAGATATTTTTGTCAGATTGTTAACCTGTGAAGATCAGGACTTGTTTTTTTGGTTGATGCGCCGCGGAGAGTCAGAAGACCCTGAGTTGCAGTACATGGTTAACTTGATTTTGCAGCGTGTTCAGCCCGCTTAATGTCATTATCCGGCCCTCGCGTCTTAAGCGTTGGCTATATTGCCTTATTCACGCCCTGGCGGCTATTAGTGTGTATGCCGCGAGTCTCCCTTTTGTCTGGCAGGGGGTGATCTTGCTGATATTGTTTATCAGTTTTTGTTATTTACTGATGCACACTGAACCCATTACGATCTTGCACTGGGATTTAATCAACAACCAGCTCAGAGTGGCCAACAGTGCAGGGCCTCTGCAGTTGGCTGCTATTTCGGAGCTCTATCTGGTTTTTGGCATCTTGTATTTGCACTTAGTATATGTAGAAGAGAATCGAGGCGAAGTAGTGAAGCTGTTGATTTTTCCCGACAGTGTGGATGCCAACAGCTATAGGAGGCTCAGAGTCGCTGCGCGCTGGGCCAGAGTAAAAGTGGCCGATGAGTAATTTGGCTGCGATTCTTCTACAAGACTAGGCTAGGGCCACTGGTAGTTTATCGGGGTCAAAATGGTATCTCTCGCCTGGGGGCCCAGTTGTGGGTAGTCCAAGGTAAAATGCAGCCCGCGGCTCTCTTTTCGTAACATAGCCGACTGGATGATTAATTCCGATACCAGCGCTAGATTACGTAACTCCAATAAATCTTTGCTAATTTTATAATTACTGTAGTACTCGGCAATCTCTTTGTGTAGAAGATCGGAGCGGTGTTTTGCTCGTTGCAGGCGCTTGTCGGTGCGCACTATACCTACGTAATCCCACATGAAACGTCTTAATTCTTCCCAGTTGTGAGCGATAATAACGTCCTCATCAGAATCGGTAACTTGGGATTCATCCCAGGAGGGGATCACAGGGTAGTAAAATTTTGTATCTAATTGTTTTTTGATTGTCGTGGCGCAGGCGGTGGCAAATACTATGCATTCCAGTAGTGAGTTGGAGGCTAGGCGATTGGCCCCGTGCAAGCCAGTAAAGGCGGTTTCACCAATAGCGTAAAGTCCCTCGATATCCGTATTGCCATTGATATCAGTAATGACGCCACCACAGGTATAGTGAGCTGCGGGAACGATAGGTATTGGCTGATTGCAGATATCAATTCCCAGTTGTTGGCAGCGCTGGTAAATGGTCGGGAAGTGGCTTTTGATAAATTCATCATCGCGATGGGATATGTCCAAGTACAGGCAATCAGCACCGAGGCGCTTCATTTCATGGTCAATCGCCCTGGCGACGATGTCACGAGGTGCCAATTCGCCTCGGGAGTCAAATTTATGCATGAAAGCAGAGCCGTCAGGTAGCTTAAGTTTCCCCCCCTCACCGCGCACCGCTTCGCTGACTAAAAAGGATTTTGCCTGCGGGTGATAGAGACAAGTAGGGTGGAACTGGTTAAATTCCATATTTGCGACTCTACAGCCTGAGCGCCAGGCCATGGCTATTCCATCACCGCTGGCGCCATCGGAGTTGCTGGTATATAAATATGCCTTAGAGGCGCCACCTGTGGCTAGAACTGTATGTCTGGCTTTAAAAACATCGATCACACCTGTGTCACTATTGAGTACATAAGCGCCCAGACACTGATTATCCGAGAGGCCCAGTTTGGTTGTAGTAATAAGATCTATAGCGACGCTGTGCTCGATTAAACTGATCGAGGGTTCGGCCTGAGCTTTTTCAATCAAGGTTTGTAGTATCGCTTTACCTGTCGCATCGGCAGCATGGATAATGCGTCGGTGGCTGTGCCCGCCCTCTTTTGTTAGGTGTAGCTGGCCATTTTCCTTGCTGAAGGGAACTCCTTGCTCGATCAACCAGTCAATAGACTCACGGGCGTTTTCCACTGTGTAGTTAACCGCATCGCTGTGCGATAAAAAACTACCGGCAGTTAAAGTATCGGCGGCATGATTTTGCTCAATATCCGACTCGTCAATCACCGCCGCTACTCCACCCTGAGCCAGCCAAGTTGAACCGCTGGTCAAGTCGCCTTTGCTGAGTACCGCAATACTGGCGTTGGCTGCTAGTTTCAAGGCTAAAGTTAAACCTGCAGCTCCACTGCCGATGATTAAAATATCAAACTCACGCTGCGCTTTCATAATGGCATTACAACTATTTGGCTTCGGGGAAATAAATTGCGGGACGATTAAAGAGTACCCGCACGGATTTAACGACTTTGCAGGTCAAAAAGCTAGTCAAATAATCACAAAGGTAATCATTAAAGTCATTACTCCTCCTCATTGGCATAGTTGGGAATAAAAATTATATATAGAACAGAGGATAGGAGTAAGGTTGAGACTTAAGCACTAGTTTTCAGCGGTTGAATTAAGGGTATGGCCGGTTAAGGTGTTAATGCACAATCGGCTCAATGGGGGCATGTAATTGTGCAGAGTAAATATAAAATTTAGTTGTCACTCTGCGGACAAGGTTTAATTTCATCACCCCAGGAAGTGCTACGGCAGTCGTTTATCGTAAATGAAAATCTTATTGAATTAAATGAATTTAAAGAAAGCTCACTGTGAATTTAATGAGAGTTAAAATTAAATTGATAATTTTTTAAAATGGCGGAACTATTTATACAACCGTCACTCATATATGTCAGTAATCTCGGTTCGACCGCTGGGAAAAATCTCCCGGTTTGTGTATTTGTTGCCCTAGGTAGGTATTGTTTGAAGCACAGCGTACAAGGTTTGTTGTGATCATCAATAACAGTTTTGGGTTTGGTAGAGTTTTTATATTAAGGGTTTTAAGTGTCGGGCGAGAATAACGCTGAAATCGATAAGCAGCTAGTAAAAAGAGTACAAGAGGGAGATAAGCGCGCATTTGATCTGCTGGTGGCTAAATATCAGCACAAGATTATTGCATTAATTGGTCGCTACGTATTCGATCAAGATGAGGCGCTGGATATCTCTCAGGAAGCATTTATCAAAGCTTACCGTGCGTTACCTAGGTTCAGAGGTGACAGTGCTTTTTATACTTGGCTTTATCGAATAGCGATAAACACAGCAAAGAATCATTTAGTGTCCAGGGGACGTAGGCCTCCGGATGTAGATATAGATGTGGCGGATGCGCAATATTTTGAAGGCGAGAATAAATTACATGATCTTGGCAGCCCTGAGAGCAATTTGATCAGAGGAGAGATCGATCAGGTGATTAAAAACGTGCTCAATGCCTTGCCAGTTGATTTGAGAGTCGCTTTAACGCTACGCGAATTTGAAGATATGAGCTATGAAGATATTTCAGTGATCATGGACTGTCCGGTAGGAACCGTCAGATCCCGAATCTTCAGGGCGCGGGAGGC
Organism: 'Osedax' symbiont bacterium Rs2_46_30_T18; assembly: GCA_002163025.1. Taxonomy (GTDB): domain Bacteria; phylum Pseudomonadota; class Gammaproteobacteria; order Pseudomonadales; family Balneatricaceae; genus Rs1. The sequence continues at coordinate 14,910 of MABF01000095.1, read as the reverse complement.
CATTGATAAAGAGGTTTCCCCATATTTAAGATGATTAGTATTGATTTAGCTCTTATAGCGAGTAGCTTTATTGAGTATTTACTAAAAATAAAAAATGATTTATCTGTTAGGAGTATCTAGATAATGTACCAAAAATCACTTGAACCTCTATCGGCTATGATGGACGGTGAAATTGAAGAGTTTGAATTGCGCAGAGTCATTGATCGCACTGCAAACGATGAAGAGCTGAAGGCCAAGTGGCTGAGGTATCATTTAGCTCAAGATGTTATTAAAGGACGCTCAATAAATGTATCAGCCGAAATTGATTTGGTCTCACGGGTAAGTAGTGCTCTTGAAGATGAGCCTAGTTACAATGCGAGCACCATAACAGAAACCGAATCCACTACTAAAAGTGAGTTGGAATCGGGCAAGGCATTGTGGTGGAAACCAATGGCCAGTATGGCAGTGGCTGCATCCGTAACGGCTGCGGTGCTGTTAGGATCTCAGCAGTTTAGCGGGGTTGACGTCGCCCCATCGGCAAGTTTTGAGCTGGCTGGCCAGTCATCGCTAAACAATGGTTTTCCTCAAGGTCAGTACGGTAGTAATTTGTCGACTGTTTCTGCATCATCTCAAGCGGCTGCACCGCAAGTTGTGCGCACGGCCTACGGTATGGGACAGTATGTTCAGCAGCATAGAGATATGACTTATGCCAAATCTGCCAGCTGGCAAGTGAATTGGCTACCGCAAGGGTTTACCAAGATAGAGCATAGAGTTACCGCCGCTGCTGAAGTGTTGCTGTTCTCCAATGGCAAGGCAAGTGTCTCTATTAATATCGAACCTTTGGGGTCTCAAGTCGCCTCTCAGGGAATGATTGACAGTGATGAATTATTGGCCTTTGGCGTACGCTCGAAGAATAATTTTATCACTGTAGTAGGACCTGTGTCACAAGATGTTGCTGCTAAAATTGCTGCGTCGGTGGATGCGGCAACTAAGTAACACAAGTAGCTTTGCAGAACTGCCAGCAGTAATTTATCTGTTGAAGGCGGTGTTGCAAGATGTAGTTACGGGAAAATTTAGTGTCATAAGACGCTGAAAGTAAATACTGGAAAATAGGTCTTTTGTGAGTGATTAGACCACGAGTGATTTTTCAGGAGTTTTAAGTCTTTTTAAATTGGTCGTATTCCCCTGTACGATCAATTTAGAAAACTTAAACATCAAAAATCAATTCAGATAAGTCTTGAGAGCCTTGAAGTACTGTTGAATATTAGTAAAGCGTAAAGGCTTCGGGCAGAACATAGATTATCACCCCTATCTTCATGTTGTGTATTTAAATACTGGCGCATTTAATTTATTCCTCCATCGCTTGATTTGTAGAGTCTCTGTCCTAGGACCGTTTTGGTCCATCAAAAATAATTTTGTAATATGTCGGCAATATAATGATAGAAGAACAAGCGTTGGTTGTAGCCGTTGAAAGCAACCAGATTTTAGTCGAGGCAAGCAGGCAGTCTGCCTGTGGTAAGTGCGCAGCAAATAATGACTGTGGGCAAAGTGCAGTTGCGCAATGGGCTGCTGCGAAAATGGTCAATATCCCAGTAATCAACCCTGAAAATATAAGTATCAATATTGGCGATACAGTTATCGTTGGAATAGACGAGCAGAGTTTTGTTCGGGCATCAGTCTTGCTTTATTTTTTACCGCTACTGGTGATGTTTGGCGTAGGCTTGATTACCACTGCTGCAGGTGCGCTTGAATGGATGGTGATTAGCGCGTCTTTAGCTTCATTAGTGCTAAGCTTTTATGTGATAAAAATTTATAGCAAGAAATTTCAGCACAATCCTGACTATCAGCTGGTTGTGCTTAAAGTCGTTGTTTAACAGGTTGCAGTTAGAGCGCCGAAAACCCAAATGTATGTTCAGATTAGCTTGGAAAGTCTGCTTTATGGAAGGTAATAAATGATCAATCAAAGAGTGTCTAAATACGATAGCTTTAACAGGTTTAAGTCGGCTTTTGTTGCCACTGTGCTGCTGGCGATGTTGTCATTGTCTGTGATGGTAAGGGCCGAACTTCCTGATTTTAGGTCATTGGTAAAAGAGTCTGCGCCGGCTGTCGTCAATATATCTACCGTAAAAAAAATCAAGAAACCGGGTGCTTTCGGATTCAAAACCCCTAAGGGCGAAGATATACCTGAGATATTTAAACCGTTTTTCCCCTCTCCTGGTCAGGGGCCGACGCCCAGAGAAAGAGTTAAACCTGAGTCATTAGGTTCTGGGTTTATCATCAGCGAAGATGGTTATATCCTTACCAACTATCATGTTATCAAAGATGCAGAGAAAATTTTAGTGCGCTTAAATGACCGCCGTGAGCTTGAAGCTCAGGTGGTTGGCTCAGATAAGCGCTCAGACATTGCGTTGTTGAAAATCAATGCGTCAGATTTGCCAAAAGTGACTTTGGGCCGTTCTGCCGATCTGCAGCCGGGTCAATGGGTGCTGGCTATCGGCTCACCTTTTGGTTTTGATCACTCTGTCACAGCGGGTATCGTCAGTGCCACAGGGCGAGCGTTACGCAGTGAAACTTATGTGCCATTTATTCAAACAGATGTGGCAATTAACCCCGGTAATTCAGGCGGGCCTCTGTTCAATTTAGACGGAGAAGTGGTTGGTATAAACTCGCAGATATATACAAGATCTGGCGGCTTTATGGGATTGTCCTTTGCAATACCTATTGATATTGCAATGAATGTAGTTGATCAGTTGCGTGAACACGGTTTTGTCAGTCGCGGCTGGTTGGGGGTGATAATCCAGGAGGTAAGTAAGGACCTCGCTGAATCTTTTGGTTTGAAGAAAGCAGAGGGAGCTCTGGTTGTTAAGGTATTACCAGGAAGTCCCGCAGAAAAAGGTGGGCTGCAAGAGGGGGATATTATTCTAAAGTTTGAAGGCAGCCCGATAAATTTATCTGCCGATTTACCCCATAAGGTCGGTGTAGTCGCACCTGGAAATAAAGCACAGTTGCAGATTGTCCGTTCCGGTGAATCTATGAGCTTGTCGCTGGTCATTGGAACTTTGCCGAGCGAGAAAGCGCTGACAAGTAAAGAGCCAGCTTCCACAGGCTCTGCTCAGGCAAATAATCCCTTAAATGTATTGTTAGAAGATTTGTCCAGTGAGCAAAAAGAAGCCTTGCAGCTTTCCAGTGGTGTTTTGATAAAACAGATTAAGGACGGTGTTGGAGCCAGAGCGGGGTTGATTCCGGGGGATGTGATCACAATGCTCAATGGGACAAAAATTCAATCTATTTCACATTTGTTAGAAGTCATAGATACAGCTCCGAAAAATAAATCCCTGCCCATGCGTATTGTACGCAGAGCTTCACCACTATTTGTGCCGATAAAGTTCGATGAGTGATAGTGGCAAAACTCGCTATTAAACAGACTGTTCATGTAGCAGTTTAAACATAACTCTGGCAACTGCCGGAGTTTTGTTTTTTTGACGATTGGCACAAGACTATAACAACCCTTTAAAGTTGATAAAAAGGCGTTTGAGGGGAGAGCAATCTAATCAGTAATACGCTAATTAATCTAAACAGGTATCCCAGTGCTAGGGAATAGGATAAAATAGCGCGCCTTTCTTTATATTAACCATAGTTTAGTCTGAGATCCCATTTGTGAGCAATCTAGAACATATCCGAAATTTTTCTATTATCGCCCATATCGATCATGGCAAATCCACCTTGTCAGATCGGTTTATTCAACATTGTGGCGGATTGTCTGATCGCGAGATGGCGAATCAAGTCCTTGATTCAATGGATATTGAGCGTGAGCGTGGGATCACCATCAAAGCGCAAAGTGTTACTTTGAATTACGACGCTAAAGACGGGAAAACCTACCAGTTAAATTTTATAGATACCCCGGGACATGTCGACTTTTCATACGAAGTGTCACGCTCTCTGGCAGCTTGTGAAGGGGCTCTACTGGTTGTAGATGCCGCCCAAGGTGTTGAGGCTCAATCTGTTGCCAATTGTTATACCGCTCTCGAACAGGGGCTGGAAGTATTGCCAGTGCTTAATAAAATGGATTTGCCACAGGCGGATCCCGAGCGTGTTCAGGAAGAAATTGAAGAGGTAATAGGCATAGATGCAACGGATGTTGTGCTTATGTCAGCCAAAAGTGGTTTAGGTATTGAAGACGCTCTGGAAGCACTTGTAGAAACCATCCCCGCACCAAAGGGGGATATCGATGGCCCGTTACAAGCGCTGATAATAGATTCTTGGTTCGACCCATACTTAGGAGTTGTGTCACTGGTTCGGGTTATGAACGGTAGCTTGCGCAAGAAAGATAAAATAGTCATGAAAACCACGGGTCAATCGTACCTGGTCGATTCAGTAGGGGTATTTACCCCGAAAAGAACGCCGACAGCAGATCTTAAAGCAGGTGAAGTAGGTTATATAGTTGCGGGTATCAAAGATATCCACGGAGCTCCGGTAGGAGACACAATAACGCTGTTAAAAACCAAAGATACACCGGCACTGGAAGGCTTTAAAAAAGTGCAACCGCAAGTATACGCCGGACTATTCCCTACGAGTTCAGATGATTATGAGGACTTCAGAGAAGCTTTAGACAAGTTGCGACTGAACGATGCCTCACTGTTCTTTGAGCCAGAGAGTTCCGATGCACTAGGTTTTGGCTTTCGCTGTGGCTTCCTGGGGATGTTGCACATGGAAATTATTCAGGAGCGACTGGAGCGCGAATACGACCTGGATTTAATTACCACTGCGCCCACCGTTATTTATGAAGTTGAATTGCACAACGGCGATATAGTGCAAATTGACAGCCCGTCCAAATTGCCGGACCCGGCCAGAGTAAGAGGTATGCGCGAGCCAATCGTCAAGGCGAGTATCTTAGTGCCGCAAGAGTATCTGGGACCGGTTATTGGCTTATGTGTTGAAAAGCGCGGTGTGCAAAAACATATGTTGTATGTGGGCAAACAAGTACAAGTTAACTACGAGCTGCCTATGGCAGAAGTAGTACTGGATTTCTTTGATAGGTTGAAGTCTGTAAGTCGCGGTTACGCCTCTCTGGAATACAATTTCATCCGTTTTGAACCCGCTCAGCTAGTGCGCATGGATATATTGATCAATAGCGAAAAAGTAGATGCCCTGTCTCTGATACTACACAAAGATAACTCTCAGTTTCGCGGTCGACTACTGTGTGAAAAAATGAAAGAGCTGATCCCACGTCAAATGTTTGATGTGGCAATTCAAGCTGCATTGGGTGGAAAAATTATTGCTCGTACTACGGTTAAAGCCCTGCGTAAAAACGTCATAGCAAAATGTTACGGTGGTGATGTGAGTCGTAAAAAGAAGCTGCTGCAAAAGCAAAAGGCCGGTAAAAAGCGCATGAAGCAAGTCGGTAATGTGGAAATACCTCAGGAAGCTTTCCTGGCGGTGTTAAAGATAGACAGTTAATTATATTACAGCAAATTCTGATAACAGACTGAACTATAACTAATTAAACCAGTCTGTTATTTTGATATTATAATAAAGGAATTTAGATGAATTTTGATTTTGCCCTAGTGTTAGTAGTACTGACTCTTGTTACCGGTGCTGGCTGGTTTATTGACAAGGTCTGGTTTGCACCAACAAGGCAGGATAGAGTTGACGCCGCTATAAAAGCTGCAGAAGCAGGCAATCAAGAATTAACTGACGAACAATTGCGCAAAATAGAAAATTTGCCTGGCTGGGCTGATTTGTCGCGCTCAATGTTCCCAGTGATCGCATTTGTCATGTTATTGCGCTCTTTTGTGGTAGAGCCTTTTCAGATCCCATCAGGGTCTATGCTGCCAACGTTAAAAATTGGTGACTTTATCTTGGTAAATAAATTCAGTTATGGGTTGCGTCTACCTGTTATCAACACCAAAATTGTGCCCATCTCTGATCCGCAGCGCGGTGATGTAGTTGTCTTTAAATACCCATTAGACCCCTCTATTAATTATATCAAGCGTCTGATTGGTCTACCGGGTGATGTGATCAGTTATAAACATAAGACAATTTTTATCAATGGAGTGGCGCAGCAGAAAGACTTTAAGGCCGATTACAGCCCCAATATTTTGTTTGACGAAAATTTATCTGGGGTGGAGCATGAGATTTATACCAACGGCCGTAAAACAGGTGGTGGAGAAGGGGAGTGGACTGTTCCAGCTGGTCATTACTTTGTGATGGGGGATAACCGTGACAATAGTAACGATAGTCGCTTCTGGAAATTTGTTCCCGATCACCTATTGGTAGGTAAAGCTTTTGCGGTGTGGATGCACTGGCCAGAATTCTTGAGTATTCCAAATGTTACTAAGGCCCGCTTAATAGAGTAGGGCTGAAGCGTTTTTGACAGACCAATATCAAAGTTGAAGCCGTAAATTCTACACAGAGTTTACGGCTTTAGCCGATAGAGTTGGTCTTAAACGTAAATGCAGTGTCTGCAAGTCGTCACGGTGCATCAATAAGCTTGAGGCCGGGACTGCAGCAATAAATAAATTTGAACAAAGACAAACGAAGTTAATACATTGATCATTAAATCCCCAGAAATATTGATGCGCCGCATCAACTATCAGTTTAAAGACAACAGCCTTTGCGAGTTGGCGTTAACCCATCGCAGTTGTGGCAAAAAAAATAATGAGCGACTTGAGTTTTTGGGAGATTCAATCGTAAATTTTGTCATTGCTGAAGATCTATATAAACGCTTCCCCGACGCTAAAGAAGGGCAATTGAGTCGCCTGCGCGCTCAGATGGTTAAAGGAAAAACTTTGGCTGAGATTGCTCGTGACATGCAAATGGGTGACTATCTGCGTCTGGGTTCGGGTGAACTGAAAAGTGGCGGCTACCGCCGTGATTCTATTTTGGCGGACTCGGTTGAATCCCTGATAGGTGCTATCTATTTAGACTCTGATATGAGTACCGTCAGTACTTTGATATTGCAATGGTTTGAAACTCGGTTGAAGTTATTAAATTTAGAGCAGACAATGAAAGACTCTAAAACGCGGCTGCAAGAATACCTGCAGAGCCGCCGTCTACCGCTGCCTGATTATCAGTTGGAAAATGTAGAAGGCGAAGCCCATGAACAGACTTTCTATATTAAGTGCACTATCGCTGAGTTGGACCAATCGACCAGCGGAGTCGGCAATAGCAGAAGACAAGCCGAACAGGAAGCGGCTAAGTCGGCTTTACAGCTGCTGCAACAGCATGGAGTAAAATTATGAGTGATAATCTTCTCGATGATTTCTTTACCGCTGAGGGGAAACTCAATCAAAAATGCGGTTTTGTCGCTATAGTTGGACGGCCTAACATGGGCAAGTCCACTTTGATGAATAACATCTTAGGGCAAAAGCTCAGCATTACTTCAAAGAAGCCTCAAACTACCCGACATCAAATTTTTGGTATTAAAACTGAAGAGGATCGTCAGGTAGTTTATGTAGATACCCCAGGTCTGCATAAAGAGAAAGACATAGCACTGAACCGCTACATGAACCGGGCAGCCACTGAAGCGCTGCGCGGTGTGGATTTAGTCATCTTTATGATAGATAGAACGGCCTGGACAGAGGAAGATCAAATAGTCTTAGAAAAAGTAAAATTTTCTGATGCTCCGGTGATTCTAGTAATCAATAAAGTAGATCAATTAGCCACAAAAAATGATTTATTACCGCAGATTGAAAAGGTCTCGGCGATGATGAAATTTGCCGATATAATGCCTATATCGGCTAAAACCGGTACCAATGTTGACAAGCTAGAAACACTGATTAATAGCTATATGCCTGATGGTGATCACCATTTTCCCGAGGACCAAATTACTGACAAGAGCGGTCGATTTATGGTTGCTGAAATAGTCCGGGAAAAAGTTATGCGCAACGTCGGAGATGAAGTGCCCTATGGCGCAACAGTAGAAATTGAAGAGTTCTACCGTGACGATCAACTATTAACTATCAGTGCACTAATTTTGGTTGAGCGCGAAGGGCAAAAGCGCATCTTGATTGGCGATAAGGGCGATCGAATGAAAACCATTGGCAGGGATGCGCGCCTGGATATAGAGCACTTATATGAGACCAAAGTAATGCTCAAGCTCTGGGTTAAAGTCCGTCGGGGTTGGGCGGATGATGAACGTGCCCTGCGCAGTTTAGGCTATGATTTAAATCAATAGCAGATGACAAACTCTCAGGTGCATTATTGAACTACCGTGTTGAAAGACAGGCCGCCTATGTTCTACACACCAGGCCTTACAGAGATACTAGTGCCCTGGTAGACCTTCTTACTTTGGAGTATGGCAGAGTCAGTGTGGTTAGTCGTGGTTTACGTAGGCCCGGGTCAAAAACCAGGGGAGTGTTACAGCCGTTTGTGCCTCTTCAGGTGGGTTGGCAGGGACGTAACGATTTAAAAACTCTCACACTGGCTGAAAGTACTGGATACAATGGCCTGTTAAAAGGCAAGGCGCTAATTTGTGCTCTGTATGCCAATGAGCTACTGCATAAATTGCTGACAGTATTTGATCCTCAACCTAAACTCTTTGTCTATTATCAATTTCTTATTAGTGCCCTCATCGATGCAGACATTGAAATACCCCTGCGTATCTTTGAACGGCAATTAATCACCGAGTTAGGTTACGCTGTCGATCTGACCCAGATTGAGGCATCTGCTATCTATTATTATGATAGCGAGCAGAAACTGTTAACCTCAGTTGCAGTCTTACAAGAGCGGCATAAGTCCAGTTACTTTCATGGCCATCACCTGCTGGCGATTGCAAATGATGACTATTTTGATACTGCAATCAGGCGCTCTGCGAAACGTTTTATGCGCATGCAAATAGACAGCTTACTTGACGGTAAAGTGTTAAATAGCCGCGACTTGCTGCAATCCAAGAAGCACAATTAATCACAAAAAATTAGCGAGCTTTGGAATAGAGTATGATTGTAGGAATAGGGACTGACCTGTTACAGATTGAACGCATTGACAAAGCGCTCAAGCGTACTCCTAAATTGGCTGAGAGGATTTTAACCCCAGTGGAGTTGCAGCAATTTCTAAAATCGTCTCAAGGCAGCAGATTCCTGGCCAAGCGTTTTGCCGCAAAGGAAGCTGTCGTAAAAGCCTTAGGCACTGGAATCGGCAATGGAGTAGGCTGGCAGCATATTGAAATTAGTAGGGATGAGTTGGGTAAGCCATTAGTCACACTCAATGGTGGAGCACTGCTTAGAGCAGATTCACTCGGGGTAAAAAGTAGCTTTTTATCTTACAGTGATGAACGTGATTACATTGTGGCTATGGTAGTGTTAGAACGTTGATTTTTAAAGATGTCGTCACGCTAAAAAGTAAAATTATTAGACTGGTCGCAACAGCTGGCCAGGTTAAGACTTAACAAAAAGGTACCGTTATGAGTGAGCAGTTTCCCACTATTGAAGACTATATAGGCAATACTCCTCTGGTTAGATTGCAGCGGCTGAGAGTGGCCAATGGCAATATTATATTGTGCAAATTAGAAGGCAATAACCCCGCTGGATCAGTCAAAGACCGTCCGGCAATTTCCATGATAAATAGCGCTGAAAGTCGCGGCGAAATAAAGCCCGGCGATACGCTGATAGAGGCGACTTCCGGAAATACCGGCATTGCACTTGCTATGGCAGCTGCGATCAAAGGCTATAAGATGCTACTTATTATGCCGGATAATATGAGTGCTGAGCGCAAAACTTCAATGACTGCCTACGGAGCGCAGTTATTAGAGGTGAGTTCTGAGCAGGGCATGGAGTACGCGCGTGATTTAGCCTTGAAAATGCAAGCTCAGGGGAAAGGTATTGTATTGGACCAGTTTGCCAATGCAGATAATCCTATGTCACATTACCAGGGGACAGGGCCGGAAATTTGGCACCAAACCTATGGAAAAATAACCCATTTTGTTAGTTCCATGGGCACTACTGGAACGATTATGGGCACATCTCAATTTTTAAAAGAGCAGAATCCAGATATTCAAATTGTTGGTTTGCAGCCTGCAGACGGAGCATCAATACCAGGAATCCGCCGCTGGCCAAAAGCCTATCTGCCATCTATCTTTGATGAGACTAAAGTTGATACTACCTTAGATATTACTCAGCAAGAGGCAGAAGTGACTATGCGCAACCTTGCGACCCAAGAGGGGATCTTTTGTGGTGTCTCTTCCGGCGGCGCCGTCGCTGGAGCCCTTAAAGTGGCTGAGACAGTTGAGAATAGCCTGATTGTTTGCATTATCTGTGACCGTGGAGATAGGTATTTATCCACCGGTGTATTCAATACAGAGCAGGCGCAGTAGCTGTAGCAACTATCAATATAATAACAATAAGCAGCATTTGGATTAATTCAGAGGCTGACAGTAAAAACTCGTTTTGACGACACGCACAAGGAGTGGCGATTAGCCATGGTTAAGGTAAGAGATGATCATCCGGTGAAAGAGGATGGCACAGTAGATATTCCACTTTGGATCTCAATGATTGAGTCCCAAGTGAGTTTGGAAAACCCGCAAAAGCTAGAGCGGGCCTGCGAGTTGGCGCGAGAAGTTTATATCGCCCATATAGGTGCCGATGACGACTGGAGCGCCTATGGCAACGGCTGTTTCTTAATTGGTCTGGAAATGGCACAAATTCTCTCTGAGTTGCAGCAAGATGAAGACTCTTTGGTCGCTGCGGTACTGTATCGCTGCGTCAGAGAAAAGAAACTCTCTGTCACTGCGGTAAAAAAACAGTTTGGCGAGAAAATAAGTACCCGCATTGAAGGCGTATTGCAGATGGCTGCGATTGGCAGTCGAATCAATCCACGTACCAGTGATGCAGTGCTGGGATCGGATGCACCGCAAGTAGACACAGTGCGTAAAATGTTAGTGGCGATGATCGATGATGTGCGCGTAGCACTGATAAAAATAGCCGAGCGAACCTGCGCAATTCGAAGTGTTAAAAATGCCGACCGGATGAAGCGCTATCTGGTTGCCCGTGAAGTATTTGATATTTATGCACCGCTGGCACACAGATTGGGCATAGGCCATATTAAGTGGGAACTTGAAGATTTATCTTTTCGCTACCTAAAGCCTAACGATTATAAAACGATTGCCAAGATGCTGGACGGCAAGCGCATTGAAAGACAAGAATTTATTGATACAGCCGTGGACACTGTTTACCAGAAATTGCTGGCGCAAAATATAGAGTCCGATGTGCAGGGACGGGCAAAGCACATATACAGCATCTGGCGAAAAATGCAGCGCAAAAATATAGAGTTCTCGCAAGTCTATGATATGCGGGCAGTGCGAGTGTTAGTCCCGGATGTGCGCGACTGTTATGCGGCGCTTGGCATTGTGCATGGTATTTGGCGCAATATCCCACACGAGTTTGATGATTACATCGCCTCGCCTAAGCCCAATGGATACCGCTCATTGCATACCGCTGTTTTTGGACCAGAAGGTAAAGTGTTAGAAATTCAGATACGCACCGCGGAAATGCACGAAGAAGCGGAGTTAGGAGTCTGTGCCCATCACGTCTATAAAGGCACTGATGCCGATAGCAGTAGCGATTCTTACGAAGATAAGATTACCTGGCTAAGACAAGTATTAGAATGGCATGAAGATTTAGGTGAAGCTGAGGGGCTAGGAGAAATTTTACGGGCAGATGTGGTCCAAGATAGACTCTATCTATTTACCCCCGATGGTCATGTAATCGACATGCAAAACGGTTCTACAGCCATAGATTTTGCCTACCGGGTACACACTGAAATTGGCCACCGTTGCTGCGGTGCTAAAGTTAATGGTCGAATAGTGCCGTTGAACAAGCCTTTAACTACCGGAGATCAAGTTGAAATATTAACCGGATCCGAGGAAAAGCCCAGACGCGACTGGTTGAATTTAAACCTTGGTTACGTCACTACTTCTAAAGCCAGAGCCAAAGTCGCACACTGGTTTAAGCTGCAAGATAAAGATAAAAACACTGTGGCTGGTCGGCAAATTATCGAACGTGAATTTAACCGTCTGGCCATAAATAGCGGTGATATTGATCTGAAACTGACGGCTAGGCAGATTAACTTTCAACAAGTTAATGATATGTATGCGGCGCTTGGTGCCGGAGATATCAGATTATCTCAGATTTTAAATGCAGCGCAGTCGCAGTTAGGCGATAGAGCAGCGGATGAGCAATTACCACTGGCCTTATCTGCCACAAGAAAAGCGCAAGACAAACCCTCAGACAGTTCGGGTATCAGTATTCTCGGAGTGGCAAACCTGCTCACTAACATAGCCTCCTGCTGCCAGCCGGTGCCTGGGGATCTGATTAGTGGCTATATTACTCAAGGTAGGGGAGTGTCTATTCATCGGGATGATTGTTCAAACTTGATGACCTTGCGTGAAAATGACTCGGTGCGCATTGTGCCGGTTGAATGGGGTGAAGAAGGTGAGCGCACTTATCCAGTAGAAATTGTCATCACTGCCTATGATCGATCCGGGTTGCTCCGGGATATGATGACAGTTTTTGCCAATGAACACTGTAATGTGCTATCGGCTAATACTCAGACAGACAGGCAGAACAGTACTGCTAGCTTCATGTTTACTATCGAAGTATCAAGGCTGGAAAGCTTAGGTCGGCTGATGGATAAAGTCAATCAGGTCTCTAATGTGGTAGATGTGCGACGCAACCGAACCAATCAGAGCTAAGCTGTTATCTGGTATTGGCATAGAGTTAGTAGGTGTAATGGAAAAGTATAACTTAGAAGATTTAGTGTATTTGTTGGAGCGTTTGCGAGAGCCAGAATTTGGTTGTCCATGGGATATTAAACAAAATTTTTCCAGTATTATTCCCTACACTTTGGAAGAGTGTTACGAAGTAGTAGACGCTATCGAGCAGCGCGATTGGCCGCATTTGTGTGAAGAGCTGGGAGACCTGCTGTTTCAGATTTTATTTTACTCGCAACTAGCCCGCGAACAGCAGTTGTTTGACTTGTCCGATGTGATACATCAGTTAGTGGGCAAACTTATTCGCCGTCACCCACACGTTTTTCTTGATCAAGACCTGCACGCCAAAGTGGCCGTTAAACCCACAGAGCAGCAAATAGCTGATAGCTGGGAGGCCATCAAAGTACAGGAGCGACTGCAAAAATCTCAAACTAAAAAAGCATCCCCCAGTACCTTATTAGATGATATCCCCAACGCCTTACCTGCACTACAAAGAGCGGATAAACTGCAGCGAAGAGCAGCAAAAGTGGGCTTTGACTGGCGTGAGATAACACCTGTTATTGAAAAAATTGAAGAGGAATTGGCCGAGCTTAAAGAGGCCGTCGCCAGTGGTGAAATGCCGGCGATTAAGGATGAGATGGGAGACTTGTTGTTTGCACAAGTGAATTTAGCAAGGCATTTGGGGGTAAACGCAGAGGAGGCACTGCGAGGTACTAATAATAAATTTAGCCGCCGCTTTGGCTATGTCGAGCAGTGTGTCAGTGATAGCAGTAAAGATTGGCAGCAGTATCCGTTAGCCGAATTGGATCACTTCTGGAATGAAGCGAAGCTAAAAGGCCTGTAGAAGGTGTGTTTTGGCAAGTAAGCGAATTGTCTTTTGCTGTATTGTCTACATTTTCAGCGGCGAATAATGGTCATTAATAGTGAATAAAGGTTGAGTCCGATTGCGCTTTAGATTACTCTCGGCTGCTTTGAACTGGAGAATAAAAGCCAGTTGTATAGAATTTAAGAGTAGTAATATTGTCACTAAACAAGATATTACTACTGGAATAGATCGTTGCTACTTATGTCCTATGGCGTGTAAAAATCAATAAGGTATCCTTTTAAGCCATTATAGATACCAGTAACACACTTGCTTAGGCATGTAGCTTGGTAACAGATTTTTTTTAAGATAATAATAGGAGTTAATCCTCAATGCGAATCATCCTTCTAGGCGCCCCGGGCGCAGGTAAAGGAACACAAGCTCAGTTTATAACTGAAAAGTATGGTATCCCGCAGATCTCTACCGGTGATATGTTGCGTGCAGCCGTTAAAGCAGGTACTCCTTTAGGGTTAGAAGCTAAGGCGGTAATGGATGCCGGCCAGCTGGTATCAGACAAAATCATCATAGGTTTAGTCCAAGAACGTATTGCCCAGGTCGATTGTGCAAAAGGCTTCTTGTTAGATGGGTTCCCCCGCACTATTCCCCAAGCTGATGCGCTAAAAGAAGCCGGTGTGGAAATAGATGCTGTGGTTGAGATTGATGTGGCGGATGAAGAAATCATCAAGCGCATGAGCGGTCGCAGAATGCACCCAGGCACCGGGCGAACTTACCACGTCATCTTTAATCCGCCTAAAGTAGAAGGTATTGATGATGAAACAGGTGAAGCGTTAGTACAACGCCCTGATGATTTGCCAGAAACTGTGGCTAAGCGCCTGAGTGTTTACCATGAACAGACTGCCCCGTTAGTCGACTACTACAAGGGCTGGTTAGCTGAAAATGCGCAGAGTGCTCCCAGCTATGTGTATGTAGCAGGGGTGGGTACAGTTGAAGATATCAAGGATAAAGTATTTATTGGCCTAGCTGGCAAATAAACACTATACTCTCTTGTACTAAAAGCCGCCTAGAGCGGCTTTTTTTATGTTCAGGACGAACGGTATTAGCGGTGGCACGGATGCCAAAGAGCGTTATGTTCAGGACGAATCAGTCAAGTGGCTGATACGGATTTAAAAAAGACCTATGCCTTGAGTAATACTTAGTGCAGAAACCATCTGAGCGCTGATGCTCTTGAAGCAACTATTTTACAATTAGAGCAAATTTAGGAATGACGGACAGCGTGAATGCCTAAAATCGAAAAAACAGCAGTAATACTTGTCAATATCGGCACCCCAACCAATGCCGATGCTAAATCAGTGCGCGCTTTCTTAGGGGAGTTTTTGGCGGATCAAAGAGTCATTGAAGGAAATGG
>MABF01000086.1 GCA_002163025.1 'Osedax' symbiont bacterium Rs2_46_30_T18 | reverse complement strand
TTATGTGCATGCAGATGTTCTATGAAAAGGTTTTAATGTGAAAAGTTTTATTTTTAGCACGGATAATGAACGCGGCGGAGTTATGTTGTGTGATATAGAGACACTCGAAGATGCGGTGGAATACCTAAACAAAAGGTTTCCAGGCGTCGTTAAAGTAGAAATGGGTAAAGATTACTGGACTACTGATGAAGGCTTTCACAAAGCGCAACTGATCGCCGGTGACGGTTAGCGCCGATAAACGCGCTCGCCATTACTCTACCTGAGTGATTAAGGTTTTACACAGCGTAGCATTTTCCTGGTGATGGCTAGATAAGCTAATTCGTCGGTGCTCTGGCTGCAATTGAGTCGGGCCAATGCCTGAACTGTATCGAGTTTGTCTAGCCCCTTATTATTTGCAGGTAATTTTTTGTTAAAAGTTTACCACTCCAACGCCCTTGATGTACTTCGCGATGTCTTAGTAGAGATGATTGCTCGAGAACCTCTGCGTGACCCCTTTTGCGCCGAGCAAATATTAGTGCAAAGCCCGGGCATGGCCCAATGGCTGAAGTTAGAGTTGGCCGAGCGTTTAAGCATTGCCGCTAATATTGAGTTCCCACTACCAGCCAGTTTTTTGTGGAGTACTTTTTCCCAATTGCTGGTAGATGTTCCCAAGCGCTCCGCCTACAGCAAAGAAAGCATGACCTGGACATTAATGCGCATTTTGCCCGAGCATATATCAGCCAGTGATTTTCAGGCGCTAAAGCACTACCTGGCAGGGGATGAAACCCCGATCAGGCTGTATCAACTGTGCGAAAAAATAGCCGACCTATTTGACCAGTATCTGGTCTATCGTCCGGACTGGATTGCCCAGTGGGAGCGCAACGACAATGCCCCGGCCGATACGGAACAGCTTTGGCAGCCCATTTTGTGGCGGGCTCTGGTAGCGGATACCGGTAAACGTAAGTTGCCGCACTGGCATCGTGCCAACATGTATGACGCTTTCATCCAGGCTATTGCCAGTGCCCCTGCAAGCGACATACCCGAACGTCTGTTTGTCTTTGGCATTTCAGCCCTGCCGGAAAATTATTTACAAGCGTTAGTGACACTTGGCAAACGCTGCGATATCCACCTCATGGTCGCCAACCCCTGCAGACAGTTCTGGAGTGATATAGTCGATCGCCGC
>MABF01000306.1 GCA_002163025.1 'Osedax' symbiont bacterium Rs2_46_30_T18 | reverse complement strand
TCGGCGTTAGCGGTCGCGTGAATACTCGCGAAAGTGGCTGCAATAATAGCTAATCTGAGCTGTTGAGGGGCATGTTTCTTAAAATACATCTAGTGGAATCCAGCCAAATTAGAGTGAAGTGCATCTTTGTCGATGAATTGAACAATTGTTGATGTACTGAAATAATGGAATAAACTGGTGATTAATCATTAACTAAGTACACCTGTATGCAGTGAATTGTGTTAAATATGACCAAATTGTTGGTTTTAGCTGGCCATAATAAATTAGCAATCGGAATAATAGAGCATATAGGTTATGAATTACAGTATTTGTGGAAAACAATAAAAGATGCAGCAAGTTTCCAAACTTAAAGAATGGCTAGAATTATTAATAGTTAATCAAGAAATTACTATACAGGGGTCCTGGAGCCTGGAACCACTTCAGGGGGACGCCAGTTGTCGACGTTACTTTCGGTTGCTTAATGCCCAGTCCAATATGATTGTGGTTGCAAGTCCCACAGCGCGAATAGACAACGATATTTTTATTAGCAGGGCCAGGCAATGGCGCAGCGCCGGTGTGTATGTGCCGCAGATCTTTGCTGTGGATAGCGCTCAGGGCTTCATGTTGATTGAAGATTTTGGCTCTGTGCATTTGTTTGATCTTCTGCACAAGAGCGCTGATAACGGGCTGTATCTTCAGGCCATTTCCGAGTTAATAAAGATTCAACAAATAGTCAGCGACAAACTGCCCCTGTTTGACAGGGAGTTTCTATTACGTGAAATGACATTGTTTGATACTTGGCTAGTTCAGTATCAACTGCAACAAACCAGCCCGAATTGTTTAAACCAAGTGTATCGCGTTTTAATAGAAAACTCGCTGCAGCAACCGCAAGTAACTATGCACCGTGACTACCACAGTAGGAATCTACTATTAGTGGCAGGTGACCTTGCGGTGATTGATTTTCAGGATGCAGTGCAAGGCCCGCTGGCATACGATTTAGCTTCATTGTTGCGTGATTGTTACTGGCAGTTATCGGATCAACAGATAGACGATTTAATAGATGCATATTTGCAGCAATTAGAAAGTGCTGCAGTTGCACCGTTACATGTTGAAAAGCAGCAGTTTGTCAGATGGTTTGATTTAATTGGCATGCAGAGGCACTTGAAAGTATTAGGCCTGTTTATCAGGCTGGGGGTAGAAGAGGGGAAAAGCAGTTATTTGCACGACCTGCCCAGAGTCTTTGCCTATGTACTGAAAATTGCCGGTAGATATCCCGAGTTTAGTGAATTTTATCAGTGGTTAAGATCTGATATCCAGCCGGCGCTGCAGCTGCAACCTTGGTACCTGAAATGAAAGCTATGATACTTGCAGCAGGACGTGGTACTCGATTACAGCAATTAACAGCCAGTACTCCCAAGCCACTGATAAAAGTAGCAGGCAAAGCGTTGCTCCAGTATCACTTAGAGGCTCTGGAGAAGGCAGGGTTCTCTCAAGTGGTGATTAATGTCTGTTGGTTGGCGCAGCAGATTGAAAGCTATATTAGAGATCAGTATCGAGGTGCTTTGCAGATCACTCTGTTTCACGAGCAGCAGGCACTCGAAACCGGTGGCGGTGTGCTTGCTGCACTGCCCGCTCTATCAGACGGAATCGAGCCCTTTTTGGTGATTAATGCCGATGTGATGACTGATTTTGACTATGCAAATGTGCCGGCAAAGATTGATAGTTTGGCGCATTTGTATATGGTAGAAAATCCGCTGCAGCACCCCATGGGCGATTTTGCACTAATCGATGGTCAGTTAAAAGTAATCAACAGTGAATGGCAGGCGTTTAGTCAGACTTTTTCAGGGATTAGTGTCTTATCGCCGCAGCTGTTTGCCTCAAGCAACGCCGGGAAATTCAGTCTCGGAGATTTGTTTCGAAAATATATCGATCACGGTGGGCTCAGTGGTGAGAGTTATCAAGGCAAATGGTTCGATGTAGGTACTGTGGAGCGGCTACAATTGGCAGAGCAATGGCAGTTGGGCCTACAGCAGAGCTGAGTAGTCAGTAATTAGGTGGCAACTGCTAGTTGCTAAATAAAAAGCGAGAGATTATAAATCTTTTGATTGGGTTTTTGTTTTACATAAAGTGGAAGTTATGAATCAGCAGACAGTAAAGAACATTGGCAAATTCAAAACAGGCTTAATTATTGGGGCGCTCATAGGAGTCTGGAGCGGCGGAGTCTGGGGAGCGTTATTTGGAGCCGGGATAGGCTTTTTTATTCAGCGTTGGCTGCACAGTATTTTATTTGGAGAAGGGTCCGCACAAGTACTGTTCTTTAAATCTACTTTTATCGTCATGGGCAAGGTTGCTAAAGCCGATGGTAGAGTAACAGAGCATGAAATTCAATTCGCCAGAGATGTGATGACCCGGATGCGCCTCAATGAGGAGAAAAGGCGTGAAGCGATGGGTTATTTTAGTGAAGGTAAAGAAGCGGATTACGATTTGTCCAAAGTGCTGCGCCCTCTTAGTTTGCTTATTCAAAGGCGCAGTGCAGTAAAAATCATGTTCCTGGAGATTCAGTTGCAAGCGGCGATGGCCGACGGGGATATATCTGCTAATGAGCTGCAGGTAATCCAGGAAGTCTGTACTTTTTTGAAAATGTCACAGCAAGAGATGAATCAGCTGTTGGCTAGAATGCAGGCGCAACAGTCGTTTCATAGCTCCAGCGCTGGCCCCAGTTCGCAGTCGATGATAGCCGAAGCCTATAAAGTATTAGGTGTGGCCGCCGATGTCGGTGATGCAGAGTTGAAAAAAGCTTATCGTCGACTGATGAGTCAGCACCATCCGGATAAGTTAGTGGCGAAGGGGTTGCCTGAGGAAATGATGCAGCTTGCCAAAGAAAAAACCCAGGAAATACAAGCTGCTTACGACGTAGTGAAGACCTCAAGGAAATAAATCTGGTCATGCGCGAATACAAAGTTTGCTAATCTCCACTGCTGGATTACGTTGGTTTCGACACAAAATTCACTTAGATGATTAGTTGTTAGTATTGCTGCCTGGCCTCATGTTTCTTTTTTTAGTGGGTTGCGGTTGGGCGGCGGCTTCTGCGGCTTGTTGTTGTAGTGGCTTTAGTACCTGGTTTTTTAATAAGCCATAGACTTTTCTAAATAGCCAGTTGTTCCCACTCTGGCTCCAGGCGCTGTTAGGAGCGGCTATTTGCATGTACTGTTCAATCTCAGACCTATTGGCAGCGCGTCTGCGCGCTTCTTGCCAGGGGAAGCTTGAGCTGTTTTGTGGCTGTGAATAAATATCAAAAGTATCTATATTTAAATCGCCGATGAGCTCAATTAAATTCGGTGCGCTGATGTCAGCAGACTGCTGTGCATTGATCAGCAGCAAGCGGCTGTTTGCTTTTGCTGATTTATCAATGCCAGCGGCAAATGCTGTCGCCCATGTTGCCCCCTGGCCAATACCGATCAGAATTAACACTGGTGATTTTTCTTTGAGCATTTCACGGGCGGCAGTTGCCCTGGCGAGGGTTATCTCTGCCAATGTAGGTTCAGTGGCTGTATCGCTGCCACTGCGGGTATCGGGAGCAAGCTCAGATGCTGATTTACTTTCGGCTGTGGGCTCAGTGCTATGCTCTGTCGCTGAGTTATTGTCAGTATCCCCCTCACTCGCTGCTGATTCAGTGTAATTGGTTCTCGCTGGAGTCGCTGCAAGAATAGCCTCCGGCTGTGTGATTACAGCAGTCTGCCAGTTGTAGCGGGTTAGGCCTTCACGTAGCGGGGCTAGAGTCACAGGCCAATTTGAATGGCTGCGATCATCGGGAAAAAATAATATGCTGCCTACAGGTTTTTTTGCCTCTGCTTCAAGATAATACAAATCAAACTGCTGATCCAGGGCAGAAAGCTGTACAACTTGAGTGAGTGAACTTTGCAGTAGCAGTGCCAGGTCACGTTGCAATTCTGCTCTGGGCTTTGGTACAACTCTGGTTGCTGCGCTCTCTGTCTGCTTATCATCACCTTCAGTCTTTGTGCTCTGCGACTGTTCAGGTTGTGACCCGCTTGCATGGTTACTGGCATAGCTGAAGTTAGCGTAAAGAGAGGTCAGCAGGCTAAGTAAAATAATCTTTTTCATAAACCAATCATTGTCGTTAAATTTAAAAGTCTAAGGATATTAATACGACAACCATTTAGATACAATGTGCGCAATAAATTGAATCATAAACGCAGAGTGTATTAGATGAAAGATTTTAAAATCGCGCCCTCCATTTTAGCGGCTGACTTTGCCCGATTAGGTGAAGAAGTTGAGAATGTATTAGCAGCCGGGGCTGATATTGTACACTTTGATGTGATGGATAATCACTATGTTCCAAACCTGACCATAGGGCCTATGGTGTGTACAGCTCTGCGAAAGTATGGTGTGAGCGCGCCTATTGATGTGCATCTTATGGTAAAGCCTGTAGATAGCATGATAAGTCAATTTATCGATGCTGGCGCTAGTTATATAACCTTCCATCCTGAAGCTTCCGAGCACATTGATCGCTCTTTGCAGATGATAAAAGAAGGAGGGTGTAAAGCGGGTTTAGTCTTTAACCCCGCCACTTCCCTGCAGTATCTAGAGCATGTAATGGATAAGTTGGATATGATTTTACTTATGTCAGTTAACCCGGGCTTTGGTGGGCAGAAATTTATTCCATCAACGCTTGCAAAATTAGCGCAAGTACGTAGTTTGATCGATAGTTCAGGGCTTGATATTCGCCTTGAAGTAGATGGCGGCGTGACAGTTGATAACATTGCTGAAGTCGCTGCGGCAGGGGCTGATACATTTGTTGCGGGATCCGCTATTTTCAATACTGATGACTATCGGCAAACGATTGATAAAATGCGTCAGCAATTAGCATTACTGTAGTTAAACATTGCTTTGAAACGGAGCTTTTAGCAAAACAGGATAGAGAATTGTAGAAAATAGATGTTGAATTCAAGCAAACAAAAATTAATCAGCCTATTTCAGTTATTTACCAAATTGCCAAAATTACACAGGCAATTAATTTTGGGGCTGTGTCTGGTTTGCGTACTGCTAGTACTTGCCCCTGTTAGCTATCAGTCGGGCAGTACTGACATTGCGCTGCCCGCACTGGCAGATCCTGAGTATGTTGCAGCTGCTGAACAAACTGTGGTGCAGCCAAATATTCCTGATTACGAGTGGATAGTCGAAGACGGAGATACCTTAGGTGAATTGTTTTCGCTGTTCAATTTGTCTTACACTATGAGCAAAATATTAGAGGCAGATAAAAATATTTTGTCTTTGGATGTGATAAATAAAGGGGATAAGTATAGATTTTGGTTGCGCGGCAACGACGACAGTTTTGACGGTAAAGATATTGTTCTCACTCGTATGGAGCAAGTATTAGGCATAGAGCACCAAGTTGTATTCCAGCGTAATGGTGATGGTTTTGAATATCAGGAGACCATATTGCCGGGGATCTGGAAGCAGAGAAGTATCAATGGGGTGATCAAAAGCGGCAGTAGTTTTTACCAATCCGCCGTTGCCCAGGGGTTGCCGGCAAACGATGTCTCTGTGATCAATAGGCTGCTTAAATCGAAACTGGATTTCTCACGGCACACAGCAGCGGGGGATAAATTTCAGGTGGTGCTCTCCAGCCAGTATATAGGGGACATAAAGACAGGTAATACCAAGGTTGAAGGAGTGCGATTTTTTAATCGCAAAAAGGTCTATTCTGCATTTTCCTTTAAAGATAATTATTTCGACAGCGCAGGGGATGGCCTGGAGCGAGCCTTTAGCCGCTATCCGGTTAACGCTAGGTACAGAGTTTCTTCACGGTTTAATCCGCGCCGTAAACATCCGATTACCGGTTTAATCAGGCCACATAATGGTACTGATTTTGCCACGCCTAAAGGAACTTCAATATACGCACCGGGTGACGGCGTGGTGAAGCGCGTGGTAAGGCACAAATATGCAGGCCTGTATGTAGAGATACAGCACAGTTATAAATACCGAACCCGCTATCTGCATTTAAGTAAATCTTTAGTGCGTAAAGGGCAGCGCGTAAAAAGGGGGCAAAAGATAGCTTTAAGCGGTAATACTGGTGCATCTACAGGTGCTCATCTACACTATGAATTCCATGTTAATCAAAAGCCTATTAATGCCATGGGCAATAAAGTACCCGTCGTCATAGGTGTAGATCGAAAATCTATGCTCGCCTATAAAAAGAGGGTGACAGAATTGATCAAACTGATGGAAAGTGAAACGTTAACTAAAGTCAATTTAAACGCCGACAACAGCGGCTAGTCTACAGCACAGTCAGAATTTGTCAGGCGAGAGCAAAGGGAATTATTTTGGAATTTTTACAGCGACTATGGTTTACAAGTTGGGACAAGCTAGTCAATATTTTGCAGTTGGGTAAACTGGCGCGAGTTATTGTCATTAGCTTGCTGTTGTACTTGCTGGTTTCAACTGGGCTGGCAGGATACTGGAGTTACGCATCCACCAATCTAGAGCAGTACCAGAGTGCGCAAAGTCAGGAACAGCAGAGTGTGACTGGCATAGCGACAGTCAGTGCGCTGATTCATGTGACTGAGGCTCTACTCAATAAGCCTGGTGGTTACCTCAGCAATGACAAGACACTGCCGGGCATATGGATGGACAATATTCCGCGCTGGGAGTTTGGGGTTTTAGTGCAAGCCAGAGATATGGCCAGGGCGATGCGTAAAGATTTTAGTCGCTCTCAGTCTCAGTCAACGGAAGACCTTGATTTGTCCAATGCTGAGCCGCGATTACATTTTAACAACAACAGTTGGTTGTTCCCCTCCACTGAAGCAGAGTATCAGAA
This sequence comes from 'Osedax' symbiont bacterium Rs2_46_30_T18, assembly GCA_002163025.1. Classification (GTDB taxonomy): domain Bacteria; phylum Pseudomonadota; class Gammaproteobacteria; order Pseudomonadales; family Balneatricaceae; genus Rs1. The sequence goes on along the minus strand of MABF01000306.1, from coordinate 266 downwards.
ATCTCTGCAATTTCTGCGCAATTATCGCAATAGACTGAGTGATGCGAGTGTACAGGATGCGCAGTTTTATGCCCGCGCCGACAACCTGAACAACTGGTTGGGTGAAGTTAGCACTAGGTTGGGTAGCTTGTCCCAGAACTTGAGTGCCAGTGTTGGTCAGAGGCGTATCAACACAGATTTGGCAGGGGATGCTCAGGCATCTCAATCAACAGCTACCGGCAAAGTAGTAGAAGTAAAAACCTCGTGGAATAAAATAGACGATGTTT
>MABF01000008.1 GCA_002163025.1 'Osedax' symbiont bacterium Rs2_46_30_T18 | reverse complement strand
CAGAGCAAGTTAGCGCCGTACAATTACGCGACGCGGGCATCGAAGTAGCCGCTGGGGTTGATAGCTTAGAGCGTAAACTACTGAAAACCGGTAACCGTGATATAGGTGGTGTCGATTTCACTTGGGTGCTCGATAAAGACCTTAGTGAGCGGGCCTACCCACAAATGTTATTTACTGCTGAGCGCTACGAGTGGGGAAATTTTTACGGTTTCCTGCGCAGCTTCAAGCGTGGTGATCAGGTCATTGCCAGCTATAACGATAATGCTAAAAGCGCTGATTATTTAGCGCTGTGGGAACTTTTAGAGTTGAGCATCGCTCGCGCCAGCGGCATTAGGGACAAGATTTATAAGATTGAAAAAGACCAGATTGGCACTATCAACCATGAAATGGAGCGCTTGCGTTTAGAGCAGCGACGCTGGCAGTTGCAAGGCATTGAACAGGGACCGAAGATAGACGCTATTGAACTGCGCCGTCAGCAGTTGGATCTGGATTACAAGAAATTAGAAGATAAGCTGATTACACTGTATGGCGATATTAACCGCGACAGCATTAGCGCACAAGTTTCCGATGGACAGATTGTACAGATTGAGGTCGCTAAACTGGTGCGGGTATTTCGTGCCAATGATATGGATCAATGGCAAAAAAGCCTGCACTACTTAGAGAAAATCTGGGAGTTTGTCTCTGAAGACCCCAGAGAAGCAAATACTGAAGGCGGGATATTTCCTGCAATCTTCGGCACAGTGATGATGGTGATCCTGATGTCGATTATGGTCACGCCCTTTGGTGTGGTGGCCGCCGTGTACTTAAGCGAATACGCCAAGCAGGGGTTCACCACCCGATTGATCCGCATCGCGGTTAACAATCTGGCCGGTGTACCCTCGATTGTCTATGGGGTATTTGGCCTGGGCTTCTTTGTCTATATGTTAGGTGGATCGCTGGATCAGCTGTTCTACCCCGAGGCGCTGCCATCTCCTACCTTTGGTACTGGCGGTTTACTTTGGGCCTCTATCACACTGGCGCTGCTGACTGTGCCAGTAGTGATTGTCGCGACCGAAGAGGGGCTTAGCCGTATTCCAAACGCGCTCAAAGAGGGCTCACTGGCACTGGGGGCGACCAAGGCCGAAACCTTATTTAAAGTGATTCTGCCGATGACCAGCCCGGCGATGATGACCGGGGTTATCCTGGCTATCGCCCGTGCAGCGGGAGAAGTGGCACCACTGATGTTGGTAGGTGTGGTTAAGCTGGCTCCGACCTTGCCACTAAATATGAATTACCCCTATTTGCATCTGGATCAAAAAATAATGCATTTGGGCTTTCACATTTACGATGTGGGTTTTCAGAGCCCCAATGTAGAGGCGGCCAGGCCATTAGTGTATGCCACCGCTTTTCTATTAATTTTAGTAATAGCCCTACTGAATTTATCTGCGGTAGCTATTCGCAACAGACTGCGTGAAAAATATAAAGCTCTAGAAGTTTAAACAGTTGCTCTAACCGACTGTGGAGCATGCTCCCCAATACCAGTCAACTGAGCTATATTTTCGTAAAAGATTTAAAGGACATAAAATGTCAGAAGTTAAAACAGCCAAGATTGATCTAAGCTCTATTATCAATAGCCAGAAAGCCCTGCAACTCGGGGATGAGCAAATCATGTTGCGGGCTCGCGACCTGCGAGTCAGCTACGCAGAGAAAGAGGCGCTGCACGGCATCAACATGGATATCCCCAAGCATAAAGTGACCGCTTTTATCGGGCCCTCGGGCTGTGGTAAATCTACCTTCCTGCGCTGCTTTAACCGCATGAATGACTTAGTTGACAGCTGCAACATTGACGGTGAAATACTGCTGGATGAGAAAAATATCTACGCCAAAGATGTTGAAGTGGCCGAATTGCGCCGCCGCGTCGGCATGGTATTTCAAAAACCCAATCCCTTCCCTAAAACTATCTATGAGAATGTCGCCTACGGTCTGCGCATTCAGGGGGTAAAAAAGAAGCGGGTCATCGATGAAGTAGTAGAGTGGTCATTAAAATCTGCGGCTCTGTGGGATGAAGTGAAAGACAGATTACACGAGAGTGCCCTGGGTCTCTCCGGTGGTCAGCAACAGCGCTTAGTGATCGCCCGCACTATCGCCGTTAAACCTGAGGTATTGTTGTTAGATGAGCCCGCTTCGGCACTGGATCCTATCTCTACTTTAAAAATTGAAGAATTAATTCACGAGTTAAAGAAGGACTTCACTATCTTAATCGTCACTCACAACATGCAACAGGCGGCACGTGTATCCGATTACACCGCCTTTATGTATATGGGTGACCTGATTGAATTTGGAGTGACCGACACTATTTTCACTAACCCGGAAAAGAAACAGACCGAAGATTATATCACCGGCAGATTTGGCTAAACAGGAGCTATTACAATGGAAGCGAACACCGAAGGTTACTCTAGCCATATCTCAAAAAAATTCAACGAGGAGCTGGAGCAGATACGCACTGAACTGCTGGCCATGGGCGGCATCGTGGAGCGACAAGTACACCAGTCTGTTGAAGCGCTGTTAACCGGCGATATGCAACTGGCTGAAGAGGCGCTGGCAATTGATATCCAGACCAATCAAATGGAAATAAACATCGATGAGCACTGTACCAGCATCATCGCCAGACGCCAGCCGGCAGCCGGTGATTTGCGTTTGATCGTGGCTATTTCCAAAGCGGTAGTAGATTTGGAGCGCATGGGTGATGAAGCGGTACGTATCTGTCGCCAGACTTTGGAGCTGCAGAGCACCGGCAATACTCAACACGGTTTTCAGGAAGTGCGCCATATAGGTAATTTAGTGCGCTCTATGGTTAAAGATGTACTGACAGCCTTCGCCCGCGCCGATGTTGAGCAGGCCTATAAAGTTGCCAAGAACGACGGTGCTGTCGATCGGGAATACCGCTCGGCGATGCGCACTCTGGTCAGTTTGATGATGGAAGATCCACGCTCCATCTCCAGCTGCCTGAACGTGATTTGGGTACTGCGCTCACTGGAGCGGATCGGCGATCACTCGCGCAATATGGCAGAGCATATAATCTACCTGGTCAGCGGCCAAAATGTCCGACATTTAAGTCTCAACGATATGAAGTCGGCTATGGATAAAGCTAGGTAGAGCCTGCAATGAGAGCTCGCGCACTATTCAGGCACTTAAGTTTCATTGATATGAAGTCGGCTATGGATAAAGCCAGATAACGTCTATATAACCACTGCTGGGGGAGTTTCTTCCCTCAGCAATAGTATTGAGTGACCATACTTCCCTCACCTCCCCGCTGCGCCATTTTCCACGCACTTTGAGACCTTTTAACACAACCCCTGCAGTATTATCTCTAAAAAAACTACTCCGGCTTGTCCGCGACGCGCCAATATAGACTAAAATTCTGCTATTGCCCTAATACCCATATTACCTAGAGATTTATAACTGCGGCGCCAAGCGTCAATCAAAACTTGGGTTCGCTGAAAAAACCCTTTACTATGACTGAACACAGGCAGTGGCATACAGTACGCAAGCTGTAGCTGTAATGAATAGATAATATTTACACTTTACACAAGTCTTACCCAGGAGCTTTTTTGATGGATAAATATATCGTCTATGGCGATCTTAACTGCCCTTATAGCTACGCTGTACATCAGAAATTAAAACTGCTGTCGCTACTCGATCAAGTTGAGTTCAGGCTAGTGGAACACGCTCCCGATTTAGGTCTGTATGGCAACCGCCCAGAAATTTTAACCGAGCTGGCCAGCGATGTCTTTGCGGTGCGCTCACTGGCAGAGGAAATACCTCTAGCCCTACCACCGGAGCGGCCTGACAGTCGCTTTGCAATTCTCTGTATCATTGCTGCTCAAGATGTAAACCGACAACAAGCTGAAGTCTTACGCGACCTCTTTTACACGGCTCTTTGGGTAGATGGCAAGGACATATCCTGCCCCAGTGTTATTTTTAACTGTATCGAAAAGGCCGGTTTGCCGGTGGAGTTAGAAGTTGATGAGCACTGCGAAGAGCAGCTGGAGCGCTGGCAGTCGCAGTGGGACAAGAGCAAAGTCGGCTCTAGAATACCGGCCATAGTCGCAGCCGATGACCGCAAGTTGTTGGGCCTGCCCAGCGCCGACGATTTAGCGGCCTTCTTTGCCGGTGAAGAACACAACATACAAAACGACTCAGCCAAGCTACAGCGTTCCTCCAGTTTGCACTCTATCGCTATATTAAGTACCGGGGATATCACTTCTATGTGGGCCCCTCTAGATGCTATTCGCGGCGATTATAACTTGTTGTTACCCGCTAGCATGGAAGAGCTGAAGCAGTTGTTCAACTCAGATAATTTTTCACCCGATCTGGTGCTGTTACACGCCGATGAAAACTGGCATGACCTACTAAGAGGCTACCAGAGCTTTATTGAACGAATGAAGATCAGCTACACACCGATTGCCATCGTCGGTGCCGAAGACGATGACAGCTTGGAGTTAGCGGCTTACGCTGCCGGTGCCGCCGATTACATCCCGGCGGGGCGCTCGGCGGGAATTTTAAAAGCGCGCATCAGCATGATGCTAGACCTGAAAAAGTCTCGCGACTTTCTGGAGCGTTCAGCGCGAATCGATGGTCTGACCGGCATCAATAATCGCCGTGAGTTCGAGAAACTCTTAGAGCAGGAGTGGCGCCGTAGCTCCCGTACTAATCAGAGTCTGGCACTGATTATGTTGGACGTAGATTTCTTCAAACCCTACAACGACAGCTACGGTCACCTGGCCGGGGACTCAGCGCTGAGACAGATTTCAGAAGTGCTGCAAAGCTCTCTGAGTCGCCCCTATGACGCCGTCTGCCGATACGGTGGTGAAGAGTTTGCCATTCTGATGCCGGAAACCAACATCAGTGGTGCACAGAAAGTGGCAGAGCTAGTCCGCGAGGCGGTAATCAAACAAGCTATTCCCCACGATCGCTCCAGTGTATCCGATGTAGTCACTGTCAGTCAGGGGGTCGCCAGTTTTGTTCCCAGTGACTTCAATTCTCCGATGCAGTTGATTCAGGCGGCGGACAAAGCGCTGTACCACAGCAAAGAGACCAGCAGAAACGCAGTGACAATAGATGGTCAATACCGGGAAAACAAAGATAACTTACAGTAAACCCCAGTGCCACTGATAACGCTTAAATCACTGTTCTAAGTATAGTCGGCAAAGGGTGGAAAACGCTGTATCAATTCAGCCCTGCCTAACTCCCTCAGCAACTGAATATTGCGCTGCGGGATACTCTCTGGGTTGGGATAACCCGCCAATAACCTGCTCATTTGCCCCTGGCGAATAATATGTAACATAGGGTAGGGTGATCTGTTGGTCCAATGGCTCATGTCATCAATATCTACCCCGGCAAATAAATACCCGGGATGAAAACTGGCCAACTGGAATTCATCTGCTAATTGCGCACTTTCCAGCAGCCCTTCACACTGCGCCAGCAGGTCTAAATAATCGTAAAAATCTGCCACCGCGCTAGGCATGATCACTAAAGTTGTGGCGATTTGTTGTTCACTCGCCTGTGCTATTTTCTCTAATTCGGCCAGAAAAAAGCGCAGTAATTGCTCGCTATCTGACGTTTGCGTAAGGGCGTAGCGCAAGCTTTGCGCTTTGACTACAGGTTTCGCAAAAGGGCACAAATTCATACCTACGACTATCGTTTCCAGCCATTGCTGGGTCAGTGTAAGCTGTTGTTGCGCTGTGTTTTTAGACATTAATATATACTCATATTTACTACTGTATTACCGCGACAGAACTCGCTACTATATGCGCAATAATTTTAGCATGTTCGCCCGCTAGATATACGAATAGATCCGAGGCGGGAACGCAGGCCTCTATGGTTGAGTGACACACTGTACTCAGGAGCTGTCGAACTTTTATCGCTTGTTCTGTAAAACATGTTCTACAGGAGTATTGGTTTGCCCATCAAAGCCGCGTTATCGCAAATTAATTTCGATACCCGCTGGACTACATACAGACGCCCCAACAGCTTGCAAGCCCCGCACCTCTGGCGGCAATGGCTGTGCGATCGCGGCTCTCTCACCGAGCATTTAATCAGCGCCAGTGAAAACCAATTTCGAGTTGCTGTGCAACAGCAGGGGTGGTTTTTACCGAGTCGCTCTGAAGCAAAAATACTCGGTATTAATCAGCGTCAGGTCGCCTTGATTCGCGAGGTCGATTTACTCGGTGGCGATCAGCCTTTAGTTTATGCCCGTACTGTTATTCCGGCCGATACTTTAACCGGCGAACAGAAACAGCTGGCCATGTTAGGCAATCGCTCGCTGGGTACGCTGCTGTTTAGTGATAAAAGCATGCGCCGCGGTAAATTCCAGATCAGTAAACTTAAGTTGCCCTCTGGAGAATCGGTATGGGCCAGGCGCTCGGTTTTTTATCTCTCTGGAAAACCGCTGTTAGTCTGTGAAGTCTTCCTACCTAAACTGGCGCAACTTTGCTACCAGCCGCCGCTGCTACCTAAGCGAAGGCATTAACAACTCCTGGAGCTATTAAAACTATGACGTTGCTAAATCGTCTTAAATAGCTACATCGCTCTGACACGCTTTGATAAGCCTATTAACTATGTTATTAGTCATTCTCACCTTAACTAATACATTAGCCATCATTAATCACTCTTGGAAGTATTGATAACTATGACGTTGCTAAATCG
>MABF01000111.1 GCA_002163025.1 'Osedax' symbiont bacterium Rs2_46_30_T18 | reverse complement strand
CATTAATAAAGATTAATGCCAGTCATTTTTGCACAGGTTTGCCAAGTTGAAACAAGCTCTTGGGATAGGCCATACTCAGAGTATTTGAGAATGTTTTTTGATAATAGCAGTAATAAGATTTGGTCAAAAAATTAAAGCTGCAGATGAAATTGTAGCTGAGTGAGTGAGACTTTCTGCTCAAATACCCGTCCGTCAATGTATTCACGTTTCTACTTGCAATAGCGCTTTTAGACGTAGATATAAGACGATGTAGATAGAATTATCCGTGTTTCAAGACACTCTGTGAGGCTAGATTTTCACAGAGTGTTCTCTCCTTTAGCACCACTTAGTCAGATCAGTAATTCCCAATTAACAGGCTTCTTTTTTGCGTTACATTCACAGAAAAAGTGCATTCGCATTTTGAGATGGCTGAGGTTCCGATGCATATGTTCTTTGTTTTTGTTAGTTGGGTTAATCTCTATTAGCAATACAGATAAAAACAAGTGGAATAGCAAATGAACAATCAAACGTTCAGAGCATTAAATACAGTTTAGTCGATAGAGAATTAGTTACAATTATGTTGTACCTATAAAGCGTCGCAAATATGTTCTGTATAAACAGCGACTACGACTAAAGTATTAGACAAAAAAGGTGAATTTTTTCAGCAAAAAAGCAACAATCCCTTGTCTGTGTTCTGAGAACGACAAATATCCACCGTTTTAAGGGTTATTTGTTGTATGGTTTGAGTTCAGTTATAAAAAACACTGGTAAGCTTATTTAAAAAACTAATTTACTCTGTAGAGCATTTCTGCTGTACTGATGCAGCTTTACAGGATGATGTGTATATTTATTAATTACCTATCATCGGACACAATAAAAAATGCCGTTCTCGGTGAACAATAATAATTAAGGAGTTAGTCTTCATGAAAAGACGTGATCTTTTGAAAACTGGTTTAGCGGGTATTGGTGGGGTTGCAGCAGCAACGGCTATCTCTGCACCAGCCATCGCCAAAGAGCGTATGGAAATTAATATGGTAGCTACTTGGGGAAGAGATTTTCCGGGTCTAGGTACAGGTGCGCAACGTTTCGCACAACGTTTATCCGATATGAGTGATGGCCGTATAGTGGTTAACTATTTCGCGGCGGGCGAGCGTGTTAAAGCGTTTGACTCATTCGATGAAGTAGCCTCTGGTAACGCACAAATGTACCATGCCGCAGAATATTACTGGAAAGGTAAGCATCCTGGTTTCGCATACTTCACTTCAGTACCCTTCGGTTTGACTTACACAGAAATGAACGCTTGGATTCGTTTTGGTGGCGGACAGCAATTATGGGATGAGTTATCTGCAGAATACGGTCTTAAAGGCTTGATGTGTGGTAACACTGGTGTGCAGATGGGTGGTTGGTTCCGTAAAGAAATCAATTCAGTCGATGACTTTAAAGGTCTAAAAATGCGTATGCCAGGTTTAGGTGGCGATGTGCTGGCTAAGCTAGGTGGATCTCCAGTTTCTCTTCCTGGCGGCCAGATTTATGAAAACTTAGTATCGGGCGCTATCGATGCAACTGAGTGGGTTGGACCTTGGAACGATTCTTTGATGAAGTTCTATGAAGCCGCTAAATACTACTACTTCCCAGGTATGCATGAGCCGGGTGCGATGTTGGCCTTGGGCATGAACAACGAGTGGTGGAAAGGGCTGTCTAAAGCTGATCAGATGATGATCGAAGCAGCATCTTCCATGGAAAACGATGTGATGATGGCTGAGTACAACGCTAAAAACGGTGAAGCATTAACTAAGCTTGTTGAAGAGCAAGGTGTTAAAGTTCGCGAATTTAACGATGACATCTACGATGCCTTCGGTGAAGCTGCTGATGAAGTATTCGATACAGTTAAGGAACACAGTGACTTGGCTAATCGTATCCACGAAAGCTTCCTAGCTGCACGTACAAGTGTCGGTGGATGGGCTAAACTTTCTGATCAGGCATACGTTCGTCAACGTAACCGCGTTCTTGATTTGTAATAGCGCTTAGAGACCTCTTTTAACGCTGTTTAGATAGCGCTGAAAGGGCCTCAATACAATATGTGGGGTTTATTCCCCACATATTCGTTTTTCTACCTATCTTAAGTTAATATCTAGCTTGCTCAGTAAAAGGATTTTACTATAGGTACTTAGCTTACCCAGCTAAGGTTAATATTTTAATGTACCAGCTCGGCGCCACTCTATGAATAATTCTGTCACATCCAACGATGACGAGTTCCAGCAATCTGGGAATAGTCCATCAATCTTACAGACAAAAAACACTTTATCAGATAAGTTCTATCGATTATTTGTCGGCTCTATCGTCGCAATTACGCTGTTATTTTTGTTTAATGTCTATTTAACATACTGGCTGAAATGGCCGAGTATGTTGGAATACCTCTCTCAATTGCAGTGGTTTGGTCTGGAGCCCCCGAGAAAAAGTCTGTCTGAAGAAGCTATGCAATTAGGCTGGTGGCAAACGTTGAGTTATATCGCATCGATAATGGCAGTTGCCAGCTTCGTCGCCTTGACTCCAAATCGCGGCCTCAGGCTGGATGCACAAACCTTGGCAGGTTTCGCCCGCTATATTATTCGCGCTTCTTTTTGGGCCGTCCTTCTGGTCGGCTTTGCCGATATGGTGGTGTCATTTTTACGTGTGGAGGATATGCTGCATTATTTTTTCGATGATGAAACCCGAAAAGCACTTGGCAGGCCGGCTGACAGAAGCTTGATGCTGCACTATCCACTGATTGCTGTAGGTTTAGTGATTGGTGCATTTACCCGTTCATTAGGCTTTACCTGGTTGGCGCTACTGGTTGTTTTCGCTGAATTACAGATTGTTATACTGCGCTTTATCTTCTCCTACGAACAAGCATTTATGGGAGATCTGGTGCGTTTTTGGTATGCCGCCTTGTTCCTTTTTGCCAGCTCTCATACTTTAGTTTCCGATGGGCATGTCAGAGTGGATGTCCTCTATGCCGGATTCAGTAAAAGAGCCAAAGCCTGGTCAAATACAGCGGGTCTGCTGTTATTGGGGCTGCCGTTGTGCTGGATTATTTTAACCATGGGCATGTGGGGTAAAGGGCACAGTATCAATAGCCCCCTGATCAGTTTTGAAATATCCCAAAGTGGCTATGGTTTGTATATAAAATATATGATGGTGGGTTATTTAGTGATTTTTTCACTGTCAATGATGGTGCAGTTTTGCAGCTATTTACTGAACAATATTGCAGATTTGCGCCGTGAGCCCGAACTGGAAAATCCAGTTCCAGTACCAGCGCATTAAGCTCATAATAGAATAACGAAGGGTAATATTTCATGGAGTTGTTTTTCCTCTTACTGTTAGTGGTGCTGATGATAGTGGCACTAACCTCGGGTTTTCCGGTGGCTTTTGCGCTACCTGGATCCGCAATTTTATCAGTAGGTCTGGCCGCACTGTGTGGCTGGTTATTTGCCGGTGACCCGGATGCGTATTTTGCGCAGGGCGGGCCGGTACAATGGCTCAGTGCCGGGGTCACTAATATACGAAGTTTATATTGGGATGTAGAGCGCGATACCTTAATCGCCATTCCATTATTTATCTTCATGGGGATCATGTTACAGCGTTCTAAAATTGCCGAAGATTTATTGGTGGCAATGGCGCAGTTGTTTGGCCCTATCCCAGGTGGTCTGGGAATCTCTGTGGTTATAGTCGGTGCGCTGCTGGCAGCCACCACCGGTATTGTCGGTGCGACAGTTATCGCCATGGGTCTGATATCGATGCCGGCGATGTTGCGCAATAATTACTCTAAACCACTGGCGTCGGGGATTATTTGTGCCTCGGGGACGCTGGGGCAAATTATACCTCCCTCGATTGTCCTAATTATCCTGGCCGATCAGCTCTCCAGTGCCGCTGACCAAGCGGCTACCATCCGCAAAGCCGATTATAAGGAAATTACCGGTGAGCTGACCATGCCGTCAACCTTTGATATCACCTCCGCAAGTGCCGGTGATATGTTCATGGGTGCAATGGTTCCAGGGCTGATACTTGTCGGCCTGTATATCCTCTATATCCTTATAACAGCGTTAATAAAACCAGAGTCTGCGCCACCAGTTCCCTTCGAAGGTGACTACGATCGCAAATTCCTAGGCAGAGTTCTGTTTGCCTTAGTACCGCCACTAGGTTTAATTTTAATTGTTTTAGGCTCAATCATTTTAGGCATAGCCACGGTGAACCAGGCGGGCGCCATAGGCGCCGTGGGCGCGATGATTATGGGTGGCTATCGGTTGATCGGCGAGCAAAAAAATCGCTACTATCCCGCTTTTCTGGCCCTTATCTCGATAGTGGCGATCGGCTTTATAGTTTCAAATTTTAATCTTAATATTAAAAATATCAAAACCGATGACGATGTACTCGGTATCACATTAGCCGTTATTGCGGTTTTGGTCTTATTAGTTGCGATCTTCTGGAGTACCTGGAGAACCTTTAAGATAAATAATACCCTTCAAGAAGTCATGGTAGAAACTGCCAAAACGACTTCCATGGTCTTTATTATCTTGATCGGTGCCGCTATGTTGACTACTGCCTTTCGCGGTTTTGGTGGTGAACACATAGTTAAAGAGTTTTTAACTAGCTTGCCAGGTGGATTCTGGACTCAGTTTATCGTGGTTATGTTAGTGATTTTCCTGCTAGGATTCTTCCTCGACTTTATTGAAATCGCAGTGGTCGTAGTACCTATTGTCGCACCAATTTTGATGGCGGATCCCGGTGCAAATATAACTGCTGTTTGGCTGGGTGTTATGATTGGTTTGAATATACAGACCTCGTTCCTGACCCCGCCGTTTGGCTTTGCGCTCTTCTATTTACGAGGCGTGGCACCAAAAATTGTCAAGACGCTGGATATCTACAAAGGGGCCATTGTCTTCATTGGCTTGCAATTAGTGGCACTGGCGATAGCCGGTTTTTATCCGCCACTTGTCAACTACTTGCCAAACCGTACTGCGTTAACCTCTGAAACGGCGCCACCACCGATGAATCCGCGGATTCAACAGTGTCTGGAATCGTATGTGTTTAATCAGTACGATACCATTGGCAATGGGCTACAGGAGAGTATTGCAGCTATTACTGCGGTTGATATCAGTTATCTGCCGAAAAAGCAGCAGGCCAATTTATCTGAGAGCTATGCTAAAGCAGCTGCAACTTTTGCCCTGGTTGAAAATGTACGTACGGCAGAGATCGAGCTGGAGGCTTTTTCCCCCGGTTATAAGCCTTTGCATGTAAAAGTGCGGGCACTGCAAAAACGCATGCGCCGCATCGATAAGAGTATTAAGGAAAACGAGAAAACCATCTCCAGATCCGATGACTCGACATTGATTGCCAAGCTTGAACAGAACAACAGTGATTTGCAAAAGCGTAAGCTGGCACTTGAAGCTGATATACCGGTGCAGTGGCTAGAGCAGCACAATCAGTATAAATCACTGGCTAAGACTTTGAAAAAGGCCCGTTCTAGCTATCGAAACAACGTCGATGCAGCTTACGAGCCGATTATTGAAATCACTAAAACACTTGCTGATACCGATCGCTTGGCGGATATGGCAGCGGATGTATTAGCGCTTGAACAAGTGATTGCAGCAGTTACTTCTAAAGCAGATGCAAAACCTGCGATGAAGATTATCAAAGAGGTTGAGAGTAAGTTGGGTAGCATCAATGCTACTAGCGCAATAAAGACTAAGCTTTCCAAGGCTCGCCGAGCGCTGAAAAAAGTGAAGATCGATAAAGCGCTTAACGAGTATGCTGCGGCCGTCGCACTGTTGGAGAATGAAGTGAAATGGCGTCGTCAGGCAGTGACACAGTTACAACCACAAATTCAAACCTACAATCAGGCGATAAAAATGACCATAGGTATACGTCAGCAAGAAAGGTTGTCCCTAGAGCAAGCGAAGAGCATTGCCAGTTGTCTATCTGTACACAAGGACTTATCTCTTAGCTTCTAATAGATACAAGGTGGTGTGGTAACATCTTACTGTTGTCTGCATCTATCCAATCCTACAAAACGGCGCTTTCAAGCGTCGTTTTTTTTGTGTCAGGGTGTGAATAGGAAGCTACAGCTAATCATGATGCTATTGCCAATATGCCCTAAAGCTTGGTCGTAGAGTAAAGTACAAGGTTAGTGCAGTTGTAGAATCAGTTTTCCGGCTTAACTTTTTGTTGATTTCAAACTGGGTTTGTCTGCAGTTTGCAGATAACAGTCACCACTAATAAAGCGATTAGATTCGTGGAGCTTCTTATTAATCGGTAGGTTTCATTGTGATGGCTGTAGATAAGTGTTCTTTTGCTAGTAATACAAACTCTAATCTAAGTGTTCCCTGTAGAGAAATACTCTTTGGGATTAGTCGTGAAATTGAATGACTTAGCTAAGGTAATATTGGCGATCAAGCGGCTTGTGCAGGTAGTGACTTATCGAGTGTAAGTTCAAATAATCAAATATTGATCAAATTTGCATTCTCCAACATCTGCTGGGTATACGTCAAGAAATAGTCAATCTGTAGGGGTAGCAGCTAGAGATTGGATTAACTTTATCTAGTTGTATGTAGGGGGAAATAGGAAATTCACGACCAGATGAAGCAGAGTACAACCAAAGGTTGCACTCTGATAAGATTGAAAAATCAGACTTTAAATTTATCCAATACATTGTTTTGTTGGTCAATGATATCAACCATGCCCGTGCAGAGCTCAGATTGATTCTGCGCTTGGGTTGCTACCTCTTGGGATATATCGCGAATGGTTGTGGTATTGCGATTAATTTCTTCACTGGTTTCGCTTTGTTGTTGAGCCGCTGTTGCGATATTAACGCTCACATCGTTAATGTGAGAGATAGATGTGCGGATGTCATTTAAGATGACGTCGGCTTTAGTGGCTTCCTCATTGGTCTTGCTGGCCAGGTTTCGGCTCTGCTCCATTCTATCTACCGCTTCCTTTACCCCTTGCTGTAACTGCTCAATGATCAAGCTAGTCTCATTGGTGGATTGTTGTGTGCGAGCGGCTAGTGCTCTGACCTCATCGGCCACTACTGCAAAGCCGCGGCCCATATCTCCGGCCCTGGCAGCTTCAATCGCGGCATTTAGGGCTAACAAGTTAGTTTGCTCTGCGATACTGGTAATGGATGTTAATACAGACTCTATATTATCACTGTATTTTTCGAGCTGGTTAACAGTACCCACTGTCTCATCCATGTCATTGACTAATTGCGCGATCGACTTAGAAGTCTGGGAGACAATCGCTGTTCCTTTATCCGCCGCCTGTTCAGCGGATTTTGCTGAAGCGGCAGCCTCTTGAGCGCTGTTGGATACTTCTTGAGCTGAGCACGACATTTGGTTAATTGCCGCTGATAACATATCGAGCTCTCCCAGTTGCCTAGCTAAGACGGAGGCTGATTGATTTGCTGAAGAGGAGCTGTCATTAGTGTTGCTGGTAAGCTGTCCGGAGATGTGTTTTACATTGACAATAATACTCTGTAAGTATTCGACAAATTCATTAAAATCATTGGACACTTTACCGAACTCATCTCCACTTGTGGCTGTCAGCCTTTTGGTTAAGTCACCCTCTCCGCTATTAATATCAACCAGAGACTGCTCCAATCGCTCTAGCGGTTTGAATAAACTTCTCATAGTGAAGAAAAGTGCCATGGCCGTCAGCAACACACTTATCAGTGTGCCAACAATAGCGGCATAACCGAATGCACTGGCTTCTTTAAGTACTTTACTTTTATCCAACAAAACACCTATTAACCATTGAGTTCCCTTGACCCCGGGAAGCGGCTGAAAGGCAGCCAGCATATTATTACCGTCTATCTGAATATCTTGTAGTCGGCTATTAATACTGGGAATTTTTTGTGTAAATAAAGCGCCGAGTGTTTTGCCGTTTAGAGAGACATTCGGATGAGAGATTATGTTGCCGTCTGAGCTGATCAGAAATGCGTAACCAGTGTCATTAAAATTAACCTTATTGATGGCGTCTGCTATCACCTTCAAACTTAAATCGCCACCAAAAGCGCCGAGGAACTTGCCTTTGTCGGTATAGTTGGCAACTGCGGAAATTAATACTTCCTTTGTAGAGGCGTCCTCATAGGGAGGGGTTAAAGCAGCGCTGCTGTTATCTCGAGCAATGTTGTACCAGGGCCGTTTACGCGCATCCCAGCCTGTGGGGGCCCAGCTCGGGTCGTTAGTAATAGCTTTGCCGTCTGTGTGCAACCCACCAAACATTAAGATGAAGTTATCTGCCAAAATGGGATTATCGAATGCTTTTTGGATGTTTTCGCCACTGTAATCCGCATCAATAGTCTTGGCGACCATGTCTATCAGTGCCAGCTTGCCGTTGAGCCAGTCGGCTATTTGATTTGAAATAACTTTAGAGGTCTCATTGACGTTGCTGGCAGCTTTTTCGTGTAGTGCGTTCTTGACTGTATTGTATTGTAACCAGGAGAAGAGGGTAAAGGTTATGACCACAATAGTCGAAGAGATGAGTACTACTTTATGTGATACTTTCATTTTCGATCCTATTATAAGGTTTTAGGTAATTGTTCTACATGTTCAATTTTATTAGTATTATGTAGTTGTAAAAGTCGCGCATTATCTACGAATTGCTAATTTAAATATAGTCTGTTTTAGGACGTATATTAGTGATTTGCCACAATATTTAAAATAATGATGCAATAAATCTATGTGTGTAATCGAAAACGTTTTTTAAGTCAGTGTGCAGCGCCACTCAATGTCATCATCATTGGTCAATTTAGAGAAGACTAGGATAAAAGACACGGCCTTAAGTCAACTTATAAAGTCCTCGTTAAAAGGTAAAAATTAATGCTTTATGCTCCACTTAAATGCCAGCTTATAGATTTTATAACGCATAAAAGATGAACGCTGTATTAATAGCTGGCTGATGTGTAGCATTTATCCTAGTAATATTCTGATGATTTATTGCTGTTTATATTGCATGTTGATCTATCTCTGTGGGCGCACAGCCCAGTAAATTGCTGTGTTAAAGATGCAGCAAACAAATATTATCGCCGATGCAACTAGTTATACACATTCAAGAATAAGTGCTTTGCCTAACTACAATTATCAGCGCTAGCTAATCATGGCTACTGTAATTTCAGTGCTTTGTTTAACTTAAGGGATGTTCTTTGCGCTCCAACTTAAGCGCAAGCCACTTGCAGTGTTCTTCATGGTTCCTAAGGCTATCTAGTATAGTAAGCCGATCTTGCTGATCTGACTCTCGAGTGGCGTTTTGTACTGCAGAGTAGGTCGATTCGAAAATCGACAGTGCATCATCCAGGGAAATAATTTCTTTCTCTATGAGTTTAGTCACAGTGGCTGATGCGACATGCAATGTGGCAGTAATCAGAATGCTTGTGGATTCAGACATAGTCAACTCCATGCTAAATTTCTAATGGACATTAAGCGTA
>MABF01000192.1 GCA_002163025.1 'Osedax' symbiont bacterium Rs2_46_30_T18 | reverse complement strand
GCATATAATAGAGATTTATATTCCAATTAAGCCGCTATAGCTTCAAGTACTGTGTCGAAAATACAGTTTTGCGCTCTGCTTGGAATCGCCCTTATTGAGTATGTGACTGATCCATCTTTATAACATTGCTTCGTACTGTTCTAATTTAGCTGCTCTGAATCAGCTACAGGCAGAGTTTGAGGCTCTGAGCTACAATGTTATGGGTGATCGCTATGACGGGTAGGGGGTTTATACTGAAGGTAGAGTTATCGCTCTCATCATCTGCACAGTTTTGTCAGCGGTGATGAACAGCTGTTTCACCACCGAGCCTTTAGATAGTATCTACAGGCGCACCCAGTGATAATCAGAAGACCATAGCAAGCGCTAGCTTGTAAACACGATAGTGATGTATACCAGCAGGGAAATAAGAGCTTTATCCAATGCATGAGGTCAAGGCGCTGCTCTGAGCTCTTACCAACGAGTAGATTAAAAGGAATCCATGAAAATACGCACAGCCAGATATGCAGATGTGGAGGCAATCAGTCAGTTGATAGCGCCTCTGGTTATTAAACACATATTACCTGGCTGCTCTGAGCAAGGCGCTGAGATTTTATTAAAATCTATGAACAGCGAAAGTATTGAAAACTATTTTAGATTCGGTTACCAGTATTGGCTCGGTGAGGTTGATAATCAGTTGATGGCGGTGATCGGCATTAAAGAGAATAGCCACCTCTATCACTTATTTGTCGCCGACCCCTTTCAGGGGAGAGGTCATGCACAGCAGTTATGGCAGCATGTTAAAGCAGAATGTTTGGCCAGTGGAAATCCCGGAGTATTTACCGTCAACTCAGCGCTAAATGCAGCCCCTGTCTATCGTAAATGGGGCTTTGAGCCCCTGTGCGAAGTACGTGAGAGGTCCGGGATCAAAGATATTCCGATGCGTTTGTTGCTAGATCTTTAGCTACTGGATTTAACTTCGCTACTTTTTCGATCTGGCAATAATAAACAGCCCGGCACAGAGTACCGCGATTGCAATTAGCATCTGTGCAGTGATTTGCTCGCCTAATAACAGCGCCGAGAGGCTGATGGTGACTATAGGTACCAGTAAGCTATAAGGTACTACTTGCGCTACAGGATGACGGCGACAGAGCCAAGCCCAGCAGCCATGGCTGATAATACTGGAGACGATAGTTGAATAGAGTACCGCCAGATAACCTTGTGAAGATACATTGGCGAGGGTAACAAAAGGGGACCCCTCAAGATAATAAGCGATAGAGGCGACCATCGGAGTACCAAAAATTGCAGTCCAGCCAATGATGTCTATCGGGCGTATCTGGCCTGGCATGGAGCGTAGTAATACCGAGTAAAGACCCATAAACATAGCCGACAGAGTCGCCACTATTAAGGCCAAGCTAGCCCCGAGTAGATTGGGCTCATAAAACAAGATTATCATGGCGCCGAATGCCATTAGCAAGCCGATTATGCGCCGCCTTCCCGGCCTCTCCTTCAATATCATCCAGGCGAACAGTAAGGCGAAAGCCGGATTTAACTGAATAAACAGGGAGATCGCTGAGACGTTAGTGGTCAATTCTGAGGCTAAAAACAATAAACCGAAATGGCCGGGTATCAGTGCCAGAGAGATAAGCAAATAATATTTGAGTTGTGGAATTGGGTTGCGTAAAAAAAACGCTAATAGAGCGCCGACCAACAATAACCTCATGCTTAATGCGGTCCAGCTGGGGATTTCTAACACGGCGTATCTTATGGCTAAAAAGTTACCACCCCAGCCCAGCAAAGCAACTGCCAGGGCTAATATATCTAAGGCTTTCCAGGGTTGGTTATTAATTTCGGACACTGACGATTGAACCTCAAACTATAGCTAAAGAGTAGATCAGTACTGAAATAATGATCACCCTAGACTGTCGGTGAAAATACTTCAGGGTCCGCCAGATCGTTTGCGAGCCCGGTGACTGAGAAATGCGCGGATATTATCACAGTAGGGCAAGGTTGTGCGGTTATCGAGATTAAACTAAGAATAATTATATGCACCGCCAGCATTACGAAGTATTGCTGAATCTGCGTATGACCGCCTGCATTTTATCACGGCAAAATACAGGCAGTGAACCCTTTATAGCACTTTACTGAGGAACTGCTGGGTGCGCTGACGCTGAGGGTTATTGACTAACTCTTTGGCAGGGGCCAGTTCCTCGATCACTCCCTGATGAAAAAAAGCAATTCGGTCGGAGACATCTCGGGCGAAGTTAATCTCATGAGTAACGACTATCATGGTCATGCCATCCTCACGCAGTAGCCTTAAAGTGTCTAAAACCTCCCCGACAAGCTCTGGATCTAACGCGGATGTGACTTCATCAAACAACATATAGCCGGGCTCCATCGCCAGAGCTCTGGCGATTGCCAAGCGCTGTTGTTGTCCTCCGGACATGCGGGTTGGATAAGTATCTAACTTGTCACCCAGACCCACGTGCTGCAGCTGTTTTTCTGCGATGCTGCGGGCTTCGTCCGCGGATTTTTTGAGCACAATTTTCGGCGCCAAAGCAACATTGTCCAGTACAGTTAAGTGCGGGAAGGAATTCCACTGCTGAAACACCATGCCGATATTTTGTCGCAATTTGTTAATATCAGTGCTTTTAGCATGCACATCGAGCCCGTCGACACTGATGCTACCGCCCTGAATCTGTTCCAGCGCATTAATGCAGTAGAGCATGGTAGATTTACCAGAGCCACTGGCGCCTATAACGCTGAGAACCTCGCCTTTGGCTACACTTAAATCGATACCTTTAAGGACTTGCAGATCACCAAAAGATTTATTAACACTGTTTAATTCAATCATACTGCCACCTTTGTTCTAGTCTCGCCGACAACTTGCCAATGGGGTAGGACAAGGCAAAATAGAAAGCCCCGACTATCGCCAAAATAATGAACGGCTCTTGAGTTCTTGTAATAAGTATTTGTGAAGCACGCAGTAATTCTAAGTAGCCTAAGACCGACACGAGTGCTGAATCTTTTAGTACCCCCAGTGCGACTCCGGTCCAGGCTGGCAACATTGCCCTGGCACCAATTGGCCAGACTACATAACGCATATCTTGTAGATAGCTCATACCCAGTGAACGCGAGGCTCTGCGCATTGAATCAGGCACTGCTTCTATGCCGCCGCGGGCGACTTGAGCGACCAGTGCACTGGTATAAAAAATTAACACGATGCAACCGGCGGCAAATGGCTCTAACGGCAACCCCAAAATAGGGAAGAAGTTAAAAAAGAGTAGTAACTGGATGATTAAAGGCACACTGCGGAAAATATCCAGCACTGAGCCCAATAGATAGCGGGCTAGTACAGAGACATGCAGTGCCCAGCCAAACAGGCAGCCGAGTACTGAGCCGATGGAAATCGAGATAACGGAAATTAATAAGGTATTACCCGCCGCCTCAGCGAGAAACCCTAAGTCGCTAAATCTAAAGCCAGTGAAAAATTGGATCGCATTTGCAGATTCAGACATAACATCCTCCTTAGTAAGTAAATAATCGACGGCTGAGTATATGGGCGGCGAATAAAATCAATTTTACAAGCAGGTAATAAAAAACAGCGGCAACGAGGAAAAACTCAAATAACCTGAAGGTATTAGAGGCTAAAAACTGTGTCTCACCGGAGAGCTCGCGAAATCCGACCAACATGCCCAGCGAACTCATTAATACCGCCCAGACCATCTGGTTGGTCATAGGGTAGTAAACCAGGCGAAACACCTGCGGAATAATGATGCGTATATAGGTTTGTGTGGCGCTCATTCCCAGACAGCGGGCTGCCTTATACTGTGGGGCAGGTATCGCCTGAAAGCCGCCGCGAAAATTTTCTGCCAAGTAGCCGGCGTTATTAAAGGCCAGGCCACAGAGCACAATCGTAAAGGGGGTCAAATGCCAGCCAAAAGCGCCCAGACCAAAACCGAAGAAAAATAATTGCAGTAGCGCCGGAGTATTGCGCGCCAGTTCTATCCACACAGTGGCAAATAGAGACAGCGGGCGGTTGCCGTAGAGGCGCATCATGGCCAGTGCCAGGCCAAAAATAATGCCTAGTAGCATAGACAAAACCGCCGCCTCAAGTGTCACTAAGGCAGCGCTAAATAAATCTGGCAGAGCCTTGATGACCGGACGCCAGTGAAAGGTGTAATCCATATAAGTGCCTGATGACTATAGTGTAACTAGCAAAATAAACTGCTTTAGTTGTATGTCGCTATAAATTTATGCGTCAAAAATAGATCGGGCCCAAGTGAGCTATATACTCGGGCCCGATACAGCGTAGTGTTTAATACATGACGTTGGGAATACGCAATGGGGGTGCTTCACCGCCGACATATTTACCCCATAATTCTTGATAGCGACCAGAGCGCACTTGATGGGTGACAAACAAGTTGAGGTAGTTCAGCCAAGCGATATCTTTACGCGGTCCCGCTACCGAAGTGTAATCTGTGGTCCAGGGCATGCGTGGCCCCGCAGCTAGGTTAGTAAATTGTCCGACCACTGGCTTAATTGTAGTGTTAGTGGTTAAACCGGCATCGGCCTTACCTTGGGCGACAGCCAGAAATACTTCGTTTTCGCTTTGGTAACCTTGATATAAGCTCTCAGTGCCCCATTTCTTGGCGTAATTCAGAAACTCTTTTTCTGGGACTGTACCTACCGCCCCGGCGATGCGCTTACCCTTCATGTCTGCAAAGGTCTTAATACCGCTGTCTTTACCGACAATCGCCTGTGCGTAATAAATGGCATAGGGAATTGAGAAACCGACAGTTTTAGCGCGTTGCAAACTGTCAGAAGTACCGCCAAATATCACATCAGTACGATTGTTGACGATAGCAGGCAGACGCTCGGCCCAGGTCAGTGGAACGATTTTGGCGTCGACATCTAAGGCTGTTGCCAGATCTTTACAGTAATCCACGTCAAAACCAGCAGGATTATTATTGGCATCGCGATAACCTATTGGTGGGAAGTCCAGCACTACTCCGCAGCGTAACTCTCCCTCTGAAATTACATCATCTAGTTTGTCTGCCAGGGTATTAGTTGAGAGGGAAACGGTAATCACCGCAGTGGCGGCTAACGCCGATAGCTTGTTGCTTAATAGTTTCATACAAACTCACCTTTTAAATTTATTATTGTGTTTTGGGCTCTGCAAGCAAGTCCAGTGCGCCTGTTTGCAGATTCCTTTAGAGCCTAAAGACCAATTTACTCTAGCATTGAATACAGAGTGTCGACAAGAGTTATTTTTATAGCATACAATATTAGAAAGTTTATAATTTTAATTATTGACGACACTTTGTATGCAAGATAATGTCTGTCAATAAATTGCTAATGGAGATTGCTGCTATGCGCTGGAAAAAAACTTTGAATATGGTCGAAGCCCACGCCGAGGGAGAAATAGGCAGGGTGGTAACCGGTGGCGTACTGGATATTCCCGGCAGTACCATGTTGCAAAAAATGACTTACATTAACGAAGTTGATGACAGTCTTCGGCGTTTTTGTGTCTTTGAGCCCCGCGGCTATGCACAGATGAGTACCAACATATTGTTGCCACCAACACGGCCAGACGCCGATGCCGGTTTTATTATTTTGCAGGGCGATCAGGCGCATGCGATGTCCGGTTCCAACTGTATTTGCGTCACTACTGTATTGCTGGAAACCGGTATTCTGGAGATGTGTGAACCGCAGAGCGTGGTGCGCTTTGATATGCCTGCCGGTTTGATCACCGCTACCGCGCAGTGCAAGGATGGCAAGTGTGAGCGGGTCGAGCTGGATATGAACCCCAGCTTTGTGCACAGTTTAGACTTAGTGGTAGAGACTGAATTATTCGGCAGTATCACTGTAGATATTGCCTTTGGTGGGATATTTTATGCGCTGATCGACTGTGCGCAATTGGGCATAAGCATCGAGCGAAAAGACGCCAAAAAGATTGTTGAAATCGGCTGTGAAGTACAGCGGCAGTTGAATAAGCAGTATGATATTGTGCACCCGGAAAATGATCAGCTAAAGGGTATTGCCTACACCATGCTGATAGATAAAGGGCCTGATAATGAGTTGCGCGGCGCGACAGTGATGCCGCCGGGGCGTATCGATCGCTCCCCCTGCGGTACCGGCAACAGCGCGCGCATGGCAGTAATGCATGCCCGCGGTGAGATTTCAGTCGGTGATCAATACAGTGCCTACTCGATTATCGGCAGCCGCTTTGATATGACATTCGCAGGTCTAACAAGCATCGCCGGGAAACCGGCGGTGCTACCTAAGGTCTCGGGGCGCGGCTGGATTTATGGCATGCACCAGATCGGAGTCGACCCGAGTGACCCCTACCAGCAAGGTTACACTGTGTCCGATTGCTGGGGCGATGCTGACGATTTAGTGAGATAAATTAATGATAATTAATAACAAACCCTTACAAGGACGCAAGATAGCCGTGGTTGGCGCCGGGATTGTTGGCGCCTGCTGCGCCGCGCAGCTGACTTGTGAAGGTGCCCAAGTGAGTATTATTGACCGGGCTATGCCCGGTATGTCGGGGCCCTCTAGAGGAAATGCTGCGCATATCGCAGCCTCTGAAATCATCCCTATGTCGTCCCCAGGTATTGCCCTGGAGGCGCTGGCGATGTTGCTTAAGCCACGGGCACCGCTAAAAGTACCGCTGGGTCAATGGCCGAGCTTAGTACCCTGGCTAACGCGGTTTTTATTGAACTCCAGGCCTTCTGTCTATCGGGCGCATATTGAAAAACTGGCGCAGCTGAACAATCAGGTATTTGCAGATGTAGAGCGACTGTACGCACTGACCGGACTCAGTGAGCAACTGCAACGCGACGGGGCGCTGTATTTGTATGAAAGTCAACGCAGCTTACAAAAGGCGGCCAATGGCTTTGCTATTCGTCGGGACTATGGTTTTAGTTCTGAGCTTATCGATGCTGAGCAGCTGTATCAGCTGGAGCCGGACTTGGCGAAGATATTTACCGGAGGCTATCGGATACCCCAGTGGATGACGGTCAGTGATCCCAAAAAAATAGTGTCCGGGATGATGGAATACAGCTGCGCCAATGGGGCGGAGTTTATCTGTGAAGAGATTCTGGACATTGATCCATCAAAACAGGCGGGTAACAGTGCAGGAGTGCAGCTACTGTATAGGAATGGTCAGAGCAGAAGTTTCGATCAGATAGTTCTGGCGGCGGGGGTCTGGTCTAAACCTTTGTTAAAACAATTGGGCACGCCAAAGTTACTGGAGGCCGAACGCGGTTACAACACGACTTATACGCAACCCGGGATGAAGATCAATAGGGCCATATTGTTTGGCGATCGGGGCATAGTCGCCACGCCTTTAGACCACGGAATCAGGATAGGCGGTTGGGCTGAATTGGGAGGCACAGAACGGCCGCCAAAGCCTCAGTATTTTCAGGCGATAGAGGCAATGGCCGCAGAGATATTTCCGCAGTTGCAGACCCAGCATAATTACCGCTGGATGGGACACCGTCCCAGTACTCCCAGCTCACTACCTATCATAGAAGCGAGCAGTATCAACCCGAATG
>MABF01000324.1 GCA_002163025.1 'Osedax' symbiont bacterium Rs2_46_30_T18 | reverse complement strand
ATTGGGGATATTGTTTTTGATTTGTCCAAAGCGCAATTTGTTGCCGCGCAATTGATAGAGAATGATGACCTTCCACTTGCCGCCAATAACATCAATCGCTAAACCCACAGGGCAAGAGTTGATCTGCAGCTCATTGCTCACAGGTAGAGAGCTGACAGGAAAATCGTTAAATTTTTTTTCTGGCTCTAAAGCCGCTGAATCAGCCATTAGGCACCTTTTAGTTAGTTACAGACAAGTTTGAAACATGTTGAAAAAGTTATTTACGCCCTTATAGTAACAAAAGGAAACTAAAGAACAATAAGTGACTAAGCACTATTTACTAATTTGAGGAAAACATCCAGATGCAAACTATCGAGTTAATTAGCTTTAAACTTTGCCCATTTGTGCAGCGCTCAGTGATTACCTTATTAAAAAAGGGTGTTGATTTTAAAATTACCTATATTGATCTGGCGAATAAGCCTGACTGGTTTTTGCAGTTATCGCCTCTGGGTAAAGTGCCAGTGGTGAAATACGGTGATCAAGTGTTATTTGAATCCGCAGTCATTAACGAGTTTTTAGACGAGATTACCCCCGATCAGATTATGCCCATTGACGCGCTGCAAAAAGCCAAAGACCGGGGCTGGATAGAGTACTCAAGCCAGATCATCATGGATCAATACCGTATGACAGTGGCTAAAACTGCCGAGGATTATGAAACTCATAGCGGTGCTCTGAATCAAAAGTTGCAGCGTCTGGAAATGGTGGTCAACGGTGAATATTTCAGCGGTGATAAGTTTTCGCTGGTGGATGCCGCCATCGCCCCAGTGCTGTCCAAGTTTGCAATGCTGCAGCGCTACTACCAGGTTGATTTCTTGAGCGAGCTGCCAAAACTCGCCGCTTTAACCACTAAGTTGGTTAATTTTGATTTTGTTAAGAAATCAGTGGTGGATGATTTCGAGCCGTTATTTGATCAATACTTACGTGATAATGGCAGCTATTTAACCCAGTCAAAATAGCGAAAAACTCCAGGGCCTAGGCGGCTCTGGACTTAACGACTTTTTGAGCTCGAGCAACGCTCATCGGCGTGCTCGCCTCGGGATCATTAATAACGATTGCCTCAAAGTTGAATACATCGCGCAACATCTTTTCAGTAAAGACATTGTGCGGTGTGCCTATGTCTATAATCTCCCCTTTTTGCATAATCACTAACTCGTCAGCATAGCGACAGGCCTGATTTAAATCGTGCATCACTATGACGATAGTTTTACCGGCTAAGTTGAGTTCAACAAGTAAATTCAGCAACTCATATTGATGGCAAATGTCCAGATAAGTGGTCGGCTCATCTAACAATAGAATGTCAGTGTCTTGCGCCAGTATTAAGGCAATCCAGACTCGCTGCAGCTGCCCTCCGGAGAGTTGGTCTATGTAATCATTCGCCAGCTCACTGACACCCGCCCGGCACATTGCCAGCTCTATTTGTCGGTGATCCTCCTCTTTAAGCATGCCAAACTGATTCAAGTATGGGGCGCGGCCAAAGGCGACTAGCGTTTTTACTGTGATCCCCTCCGGTGATTGAGTCATTTGCGGCAACAGCGCCAGGGCTCTGGCAATCTCTTTGCTCGGGCATGTTAAAACATCAATATCAGCCCCTAAATGAATACTGCCGGCGCTGGGTTTTAGCAATCGACTGATGCTCTTCAACAAGGTCGATTTACCGCAGCCATTGGGGCCAATTAAGGCTGTAATTTTACCTTTCTTAATCGACAGGTTGAGATTGCTAATGATTGTTTTAGTGGCGTATCCAACATCTAAAGTGTCGATAGAAATTGCCGTTTGCTCTATGTTCATAGTCTCACCAATTTTTGTAGCGACAAAGTAAAAAGATAAAGTAGGGGGCGCCGATAAAGGCGGTTAATATACCTGCCGGAAGCTCAATAGGCGGCATTAA
Source organism: 'Osedax' symbiont bacterium Rs2_46_30_T18 (assembly GCA_002163025.1). Lineage (GTDB taxonomy): Bacteria > Pseudomonadota > Gammaproteobacteria > Pseudomonadales > Balneatricaceae > Rs1. The sequence continues at coordinate 4,802 of MABF01000324.1, read as the reverse complement.
AATGCGCGCGAATAAGTCGGCACTAATCACTAAAATTGCCCCGGTCAGGGCAGTGGCCGGAATCAGCAGAAGATGCCGGTGTCCCAGTAGTGAGCGCACTAAGTGCGGCGATACTAAGCCGACAAAACCTATACTGCCACAGACCGAGACTGCGGCGCTGGCCAGGCTTATCGCCACAACGATGCACAATAACCTTAATTTTTTTACCCCAGTACCTAAACTAGTCGCAGTGTCATCGCCAAGGGCCAAGAGATCTAAGCGATAGGCAAGTAACATCGCCAGCGGCATTAGTACTGCCAGCCAGGGGGCGATCAAGGGTAAGTGATTCCAGTTGCGACCCCATACTGAGCCGGTTAACCAGAGCATCGCGGTATTGATCTCCAGTGGATTGACGGTCAGTAGATAGTCTATAGCCGCACCAAAAGTAGCCGCCAGCGCGATGCCTACCAGTGCGAATGCAGCCGGTCGCTGCAGTAAATGCCTCGCTAAAAATAGCAGCAGTGCAGTGGCGCCAAAACCACCGAGCAGAGCGGCGGGTGGTATATAGCTAATGGGGGCGTTTGGCCAAAATACCGCCAGCGTGATGACTGCTAAGCTGGCACCGCTGGTTACACCTAAAACATCCGGAGAGGCGAGAGGGTTTCTTATCACCCCCTGAATCAGTAAACCTGAAATAGCCAGTGCCGCGCCGACGAGTCCCGAGATCAACAACCTGGGCAAACGAAAATTATTGACGATGAAATTGTGTTCACTGTCACTGGAGTGCAGTGCCTTAAAGACATCCAGTGGTGCGATGTCAATAGCGCCTGCACCTATGTGCCAAACAGAAAAACACAGCAGTAAAACGATTAAACTTATAAACACAAAAGCTGGACGTACTCTCATGAGCGTGGCCTCACTTGACGCAGCGCCAGGGCAAGGAAAAACAGGGCGCCAATAACACTGGTGATAATGCCTATCGGGCTGTCATCGGGAAAGCGAATCACTCTGGAAAAAATGTCGGCAACCAGCATTAAGGTGGCGCCTAAAAGTGCACACAATGGTACTAATAACCGGTAGTCCTGACCGATCAGCGCTCGGGCAATGTGCGGGATCATCAGGCCGATAAAACCCACCGGGCCCGCGACACTGACAGCGGAGGCGATCAACAGAATTACCGCGATGCTGGCCAGAATCCTGACTTTTTTAGCATTTCCCCCTAAGCTGTTCATCATCTCCTCGCCGATGTGCATCAAGTTCAATTTATGCGCTAGCAGCATTGCCAGTAGCAGGCCAATGCTAAGCCCTGGCAGCATAGTGTAGACATCCTCCATTCGGGTATTGGAAATACTGCCAATTAGCCAGTGCAATACTCCATAGGCGTGTTCATCTGCAAAAATAACTGCCGAGCGGGTCATGGAAATGCATAAGTAATTTAGTGCTACCCCAGCCAGAACCACCCGGATAGGATTGGCTTGAGGTAAGTGCAGCCCGCCGAGAAAAAAGACCACAACACCGCTGATCAGAGCACCGGCCATAGTGATGAACAAAACCGGAATATGCGCCAGAGCGGGCAGTAAACCGGTGGAGGCAAAGGCAAAGGCAAAAGCAGCCCCGGCGCTGACGCCAAACACTGAGGGGGAGGCGAGTGGGTTGCGGGTAATGCCCTGCATCAATAAACCGGCGATGGCCATGGCCATACCGACTAATATAGCCACTAATGTGCGCGGTAGACGTAGCCCGACGATAATTTGCTGGTTAATTTCATCCCCATTGTAGTTGTATAACACCGCTAACAAATCATCTGCGCGCAGTGAAAACTGGGAGAAAGTTATCAGTGAATAAAATAAACTGACAGTAAATGCAACAGCCGTTACGGCGAAAATAAAGGGGCTGCGAAAGCGCTGCCAGGGAGAGTAGGCACACAGCTGGATGTTAGTACTGGACATTTTAAGAAAGTGACTCAATAAAAAACAGCCGTGGTAATGATTATCGCGGCTGTCGGTATTAGTTTTTAACCAAGTATCAAGGCGTTATTTGATAACAGACTCTAGCTCTTGCGCCATGATTTCAGCGGCAATCATGCCACGGTTTAAAGACCAAAGTTTTGGATTAGTTTCAAGGTAGGTCTTGTTTTTTACTGAACTGATCATGTTCCACAGTGGGCTTTTCTTGAAGTCATCGACCGCGGTCTGGTCACCGTATTCGCCTACAAGTAAGTAATCGGGGTTAGCTTTTACTAAACGCTCTAAGGTAGTTCGAACATAAGCTTTTTCAGTTTCTTCCGGGATTGCGCTGCGCAGCCCAAGGCGTTCCATTACTCCACCGGCATAGGCTTTTGGTGAGTGCATAGTGACACCACGGGTGCTGGATACGGCAAACAAGAATTTTTTGTCGCTGTTGATTTTTTTAGCGAAGGCATCCATACGCTGGTTGTGTTCAGCGATCAGCTGTTGCATTTTTACATCTTGATCGAGCACTATGCCGATTTTTGCCACAGCGGCTAAGTTATCTTTATACGACTCGCCACGGCTCTTGAGAATAAGTGTCGGAGCGATCTTTTTCAGATCTTCATAGATAGTTGCGTGACGCTCCATATCGGCGATGATCATATCCGGCTTTAAAGAGGATATGATTTCTAAGTTAGGAGTCGAACGGCCGCCTACAGATGTCCATGGAGAAATTTTACTTTTAATCGCCGGTATAACACGGTTGGCATCGCCATCATCGGCAACCCCTACTGGCGAAACACCTAAGCTTGCCAGAGCATCGACAAATGAAAATTCCAACACCACAATGCGTTTGGGTGTAGTTTGAATTGAAAATTCGCCCATTTCATCTTGGACTTTATTTTGTGCACTGAGGTTAAAGCTCAGCAGGGCAAACAGACAAGTTGCAATAAGTTTGAACACGAGTTACTCCTAATGGTAGATGTAGTGATAATTGTTCGCATTATCTATTAGAGGGCTTCTGATAACAACTGTAATATTGCTAAAGAGGATTAAAAATATATGCGTGGCAAGGAGTTAAGCGCCGATTAAGAAAGCCGTTGGCAGGGCCGCTATCTGCCCAGATAGAGCTCGCAGCCAGTACCAATAGAGATTAACAGTGCCTGTGTGTATTAATGAGTACAGCCCAAGCGCTGGTAGAGGCTGTTACTAGATTTGAACTTAGGCAGTTGGAAATTTATCAGAGTGCTCATCTCTTGCAAACTCGAAGTCTTGGCGCAGAAATCGTCCTGGCGCTTGGCATCTTGCTGCATAATAAAATTGGCACTGTTACCGGCCAAATCATAGACCACTTTAAAATAGCCGGCGGGTACCTCATGTGGCTCATCTGCATCGGGCAGCAGTGGCATCTGCTGGTTAAACAGCGGCCCGGTGATCACAAACAGAGATTTTTCATAAGTAGCAGCACGGCGAACCGCGTCTTCCAAATGTTTCCAGGGGCCCTGATTCAGATCTTTGTGCTGAGGAGTAATATTACTTAAGCGGTTTAACTCAGACCAGTATCTGGAGCCGGCAAAGGATGCTAGTGGCGCCTGATGTCCGCGATCCGCTTTTAAAACACTGCTATTGGCACCTTTATAGTCGGCTTTCTCTAAAGTGTTTTCACTGTCTAATAGCGGGTCACTTTTCCAGACGCGCCCCGGGCTAGTGCCAAAGTTGATAGGGCTTACCTCATAGGCGACCCAGTCGGCAAATTTTGTCTGCGGATTGTTTGACAATGCATATAAATGACCAAACACCAGGTCGTTATCGACTGGATTAGAGGGGCAACCTGTAGGGCAGTGCACAGAGAGTACATCGGCATAGGCCGTCGAAATGTGTAAGCTGCACAGTAGAGATAAAACAGTTAATAACTTCATTGGTACCCTTTTTTACAGTGAAGGAGTGTTCGATTAAGCCCGCCCTTTGGGGCGTTTTGGAGTTGCTCGCTTGCTCCTTAGGGCAGCTAATCTAACAAAGTCGTTTTTGTAGCGCAAAAAATATTAGCAAAATCGCATTAAAGGCTGATTTGTCGGTTGATTTAAATGAATATTTACTGGATGTGCTAGACTTTATTTTCTTCTTCTTGAACTATACTTGCTGACAGCGAATAAATCGGACAGTGTCATTCAATAACAACAGAGTAAAAGGTAGTATTTGTGAATCCAACTGAATATTTTCATCAATTAAATAATGACTATATCGCGGTGCATGGGCCTAAAGAAGAGCTGTTCTGGACGACCTACATGGGAATCAGTGATGACCACAGTAGTTGCGCGGCTGCAGAGACCCGCTGGAATGAGTTTATCGCCAATGGTCAGCGTATCCCCGAATTGCGTGAACAGTTAGCCAACTTGCAAAAGCTGACTTTAACCCCTGAATTACAACAAATTAAAAAGGGACTTGAAGGTTGGCTGACGATGTATGAAAGCAATGCGATTGAATCGGACAGTGCCCAGCAGCAGAAGGCCCAGTTGATTAAAGCAGAAGCTGTGCTGTTTGAAAAACGCCAGAAGTACGCGATGCATTACACCGATGCGCAAGGTGTGAAAATTGAAGCGTCTATGGGGGTATTAAGAGCAAACATCTACAGCGATAAGAGTGAAGCGGTTAGAAAAAGCTCACATCAGGCGCTATTAGCGCTCGAGGACTGGGTACTGGACAATGGCTATATTGAACTAGTAAAACAGCGCAACCAGTTCGCAAGGTCTCTGGGTTTTAGCAATTTCTTCGATTATTCGGTCGAAAAAACCGAACAGATGAGCACCCAACAGCTCTTTACAATCTTGGATGACTTCGAGTTGCTCACCCGGGATAGAAATTTACAAAGTATCG
>MABF01000024.1 GCA_002163025.1 'Osedax' symbiont bacterium Rs2_46_30_T18 | reverse complement strand
AAACTCTCTCCAGATCTTGATCGCTCATTCCCTGGCCATTATCTGAGTAAACCAACAACAAGCTCTGATCACACTGTTGAATATCTATATGAATGTATTGGGCCCCCGTTTTCACAGCGGGTTCTGGAAAAGCGTGAATTATGCTGTTCATAACAAAGTTGCTGATGATTTGTGAAAAAGACCCAGCGTAGGCATCGATTTTCACCTCGGAATTACCGCTCAGCCGAATGTCAATTTCGGTCTTCTTAGTTCTTGGATGTAAAGTTCTCAGGACTTGTTCAACATAATCAAGCACAGGGAAGCACCGCGTATTTTCGCTGGCCTGATCAACGGCAACTTGTTTAAAACTGTCAATTAATTGTGAGGCACGATCCAGATTCGCCAACAGAATACCTGTCGCCTGTAGAGAATCGGTCAAAAAATTCTCCATATCGTCTTTGGTCAACTGCTGATTGAGGTATTTGACCTGAAATTTCTTAGTTTTATCGATTAGCGCAGAAGACGCCGTAACACTAATCCCCAACGGAGTATTGAGTTCATGAGCAACTCCTGCTACCAGTCTGCCCAAAAGAGCCATCTTTTCTGACTCAAATAATTGCTTTTGCGCTTCGTTCAACTTGCTGGTGCGCTGTTCAACCATCATTTCCAGGGTTGTCTGATACTTTTTCAATTCAGTATTACTGCTGTGCAAATGATCGGCTAAATTCTGCAGGTGGGCTTCATTCTCCTGCAGTACGCGAGACGATTTAGAAAGCTGAATATGCAAATTAATTCGCATTAGTAGTTCATGTTTGGAAAAAGGTTTAGTCAGATAGTCATTGGCACCAGATGAAAATCCAGCAATTAAATCCGTCGTCTGGCTTTTTGCCGTTACCAGTATGATAGGTAATTCATTGGCGCTATATGTTTGCCGCAGTATCTGACAAACCTTAAAGCCGTTCATCTGCGGCATCATAACATCGAGAAGGATCAAATCCGCTGCCAATCCCTGCTCCATAAGCTCCAATGCTTGCGCCCCACTGGTCGCCTCTTTCACCCGATAGCGACACAGTGACAAGTGATTACCTATCACCCGAAGATTTATCGATTCGTCATCTACCACTAGTATGCAAAATTCTTGGTTTTCAGCGTTCATTGTGGAAATTGGCTCTACGAT
>MABF01000078.1 GCA_002163025.1 'Osedax' symbiont bacterium Rs2_46_30_T18 | reverse complement strand
TCTGGCTAAATAGTATTCGCGCTGACTCTGATATGAAGCTGTTACCGGTGCAATCAACTCGCCAGTATCGAGGAAATCAGAAACCAAGTGCCGCCAGCCAAGGGCAATCCCCTGCCCTTTTAAGACCGCTTGCAATAGCAGTGGGTAGTTATTAATCTTCAGCCCTTTCAATCGCCTGGGAGGTATTAACCCTTGGCTGCGAAACCAGACGCCCCAGTCAATCGCTTTGTAATGTAAACCTCGCCAGTGCTCCTCATCTAAATGCAACAGCGGCTGCTGCAGTAAATCTGCAACTTGAAGCGGCAGCTCTGCGCTGTGTATTGCGGCACTGTCTAAAAATTCGGGACTGCAAACCGGGAAAATTTCGTCGTTGAACATGAAAGTATTGCGCAAACTGCTATTTGACCTATCATCGCCATAGCTGATCGCCAGATCTACTCCCTCGCGCTGCAGGTCTACATCTCGATCTGTGGCGATGACCCGCACTTCAATATTGGGATGCAGTTGCATAAATTGACTCAACCAGGCATTCAATTTAAAGGTAGTAAAGGCAATGGTAGCGGCGATAGTGACTGTTTTTCTAGTATCGACCGCTGTTAACTCATTAACAGAATCAATGATTAACGCGATAGCACTGAGTAGATTTGGCAATAGTTGCTGTGCCGCAATAGTCAGTGTTAAACGTCGATTATAACGATTAAACAAAGCTACCCCCAGATGTTGTTCCAGGTTCTTTATCTGCCGACTGACAGCGGCCTGAGTAACGTTAAGCTCATTCGCAGCAAGGGTAAAACTGAGGTGTCTGGCGGCGGCTTCAAAAGTGATTAAAGCATTCAGCGGTGGTAACTGTTGTTTTAAATTTAGCATAGCGCTCTACTCGCTCCCCTTTATCAGATAACAAATTGTTATCTGAAGTCGTACTTTAATATTGTTTGCGGCTTTTTTCCAGCCAGTGCAATATCTCAGTTGAGCGCTACAAAAATAATAAACCAGATTCTACAACCAGGTATTCGCAATGCAGAGCAACGACCCGCTTCTTCAACCTTACCAACTGAAACACTTGCGATTAAAAAACCGCATCATGACCACCTCACACGAGCCCGCCTATCCAGAGGACGGCATGCCCAAAGCGCGTTATCGCGCTTACCATGAAGAGCGGGCTAAAGCAGGAGTGGCCCTGACCATGACCGCAGGTTCTGCCACCGTCTCACGTGACAGTCCACCAGTTTTTAACAATATACTGGCCTATAAAGACGAAGTAGTCCCCTGGATGAGCGAACTGGTTGATGCCTGTCATCAACACGACTGTGCGGTGATGATTCAACTGACCCACCTGGGTCGGCGAACGGGCTGGTCAAAGGGTGACTGGCTGCCGGTAGTCTCACCCTCACATCGACGGGAGGCCTCACACAGAGCCTTTCCAAAGCAAATAGAAGACTGGGATATCGAGCGCATCATTAGCGATTACGCAGATGCCGCCCAGCGGATGCAAGCGGCCGGAGTAGACGGTATTGAACTACAAGCTTATGGCCATTTAATGGACCAATTCTGGTCGCCTTTAACCAATAGCTTGGAAGCCCCCTACGGTGGTAGTCTAGAAAACCGCCTGTTTTTCACCCGTCAGGTGTTAAATGCCATCCGCGCCAGGGTCGGCGATGAGTTTATCGTCGGTGTGCGTTACACCGCAGATGAGGTCACTGCCGGTGGAATTAGCTTTGCCGAGGGCCTGGAGATTTCCCGGCTGCTAAAAGACAGCGGGCAAGTTGATTTCCTGAATGTAATCCGCGGTCGTATTGATACTGATGCGGCTCTCACGGACGTGATACCTGTTATGGGCATGAAAAATTCGCCGCACTTGGATTTTGCCGGGGAAGTCAGAGCTGCCACTGGTTTCCCCACCTTTCACGCCGCGAAAATTCCCGACGTCGCCACCGCGCGCCACGCTATAGCCAGCGGCAAGTTGGACATGGTCGGAATGACCAGAGCACACTTGGCCGATCCGCACATAGTGCAGAAGATCATCGCCGGTACAGAACAGCAAATCCGTCCCTGTGTCGGTGCCACTTACTGCCTGGACAGAATTTATCAAGGAGCTGATGCTTTTTGTATTCACAATGCCGCCTCAGGCCGGGAACTGAGTATGCCGCATGTGATCCCCAGAGCAGAGATACTGCGTAAAGTGCTAATTATCGGGGCCGGCCCCGGTGGCCTTGAAGCGGCCAGAGTCGCTGCTGAACGAGGCCACGCAGTGACAGTACTAGAAGCGGCGGCTGATCCCGGTGGCCAGATCGCTCTCACTGCCCGCAACAGTCGACGCAAAGAGATGATGTCGATCATTGACTGGCGCATGCAGCAGTGTCTGGCGATGGGGGTGGAATTTCATTTTAACACTTGGGCAGAAACCGCAGAGGTACTAACTCATAGTCCCGACTTGGTAATTGTCGCCACCGGAGGTATCCCTGACGTCGACATTTTACAGCACAACAATCATTTGCTGGTTTCTAGCTGGGATATTATCAGCGGCGCGATAAAGCCCGCTGATAATGTTCTACTCTTTGATGATGCTGGCGACCACACGGCATTACAGGCGGCAGAAATAATAGCTGCCAGTGGTGCCAAGTTGGAGATTATGACCCCTGACCGCACTTTTGCCCCGGATGTGATGGCGATGAATTTAGTCCCTTATATGCGCGAAATGCAAAAAGAAAAGGTTGTTTTCACTGTCACTTACCGATTATTAGCAGTGGCGAAACAGGCAGACAAAATCATTGCTCAGATCGGCAGCGATTACCTGATTAGCGATATTGATGATAAGGCAAAACGAAGAGAGGTCGATCAAGTGGTGGTCAACCACGGTACCCTGCCTTTAGATGAGCTGTATTTCCAACTAAAGCCGCTGTCCTCGAACCTGGGGGAGATGAATTATGAAGACTTAATTGCCGGTAGGCCCCAAACTGTCATTCATAACTCGCAGGGGAAGTTCCAGTTGTTCCGCATTGGTGATGCAGTGGCCGGGCGAAATACCCATGCCGCAATTTATGACGCACTGCGGCTATTGAAGGATTTATAAAGGGCACTGCAGCGGATTTACCTGACCTTCGCCCCTAAAAACATAGGGGCAAAGGGGTTACAGCTCTAGTGGTACCAACCTTTATCGTATGCTTTACTGCCAAAGATTACATGGGCTCTCGCCTTACGCGCCTGCTCTTTATCTAATGGTAGTGCCTTGAACGCTTTATCTTTATATTCAAAGGTAAGCGGCGCTTTTTCCGGCTGCAATACTGTCACTGATTCGGTCGTCATATAGGCGAAATTTTTGTCGTACTGCATCATCACCCGCTGCTTTTCTACGGGGACTTCTCTGGTCAGATCATGACCGAGCATCGGCATATCACCGCTGATACCGGCAAGTGATAGCAGGGTTGGTGCGAGATCGATGTGACTGATTAATCTACTGTCTGTTTTCGGACTGATCCCCTCACCCAGAATCACACCAGGTATTCTGAAATACTCAATCGGCACTAAACTGGCACCATGCACCCTGGAGTCGTGATCAGCTACCACGATGAATATGGTATCTTTCCAGTAACTGGATTTCTTGGCCTTTTGCATAAATTCCCCGAGCGCGTGATCCGCATACTTGGCAGCGTTGTTCCGGGTTTTCGGTTCGCTGTCATAGAGCTCGATTTTCCCCTCTGGGAATTCGAACGGAGAGTGATTGGAACTGGTAAAGACTAAGCTAAAGAAAGGCTGATCACCTTCTGCCAGGCGCTCAAACTCTAGGTGCGCCTGATCGTACAAATCTTCATCAGATGCTCCCCATGATGCCTCGAAGTCGATTTTCTCAAATCGGGGGCCATCGACAATATCGACAAAGCCATTACCTAAAAAGAAGCTCTTCATGTTGTCGAAATGGCTCTCGCCACCGTAGATAAATTGACTGTGGTAGCCCTGTTCTGTGAGAGCGCCGGCCATAGTAAAAAAGTTCGTCTGCGATTTGGACAGCTTGACCACCGATCTGGAGGGGGTCGGGGTAAATCCGCTCAGTACCGCCTCTATACCCCTCACCGAACGGGTGCCGGTGGCGTACAAGTTAGTAAAATTCCACCCCTCTTGCATCAATTTGTCTAAGTGTGGCGTCAGCGGCAATCCGCCCAGCCCACCGACGTATCGGGCACCTAAACTTTCCTGTAACAAGATCACTATATTTTTTTTCGAGTGACTGTTGCTGGCCTGGCGATATGTGGAGGTAGGGGCCGTTTGGTCTTTATACTGTGCCCCTTGCAAATTACTGGCCTGACGAACCACTTGCAGTACTTCGCTGTCATCCATTTCGCCATAATAGCGCTCGCTGGATTTTTCAGCCCCTAAACCATTAATGGCAAAGCCGACCGAATAAGTCGAATTTAAAATCAGGTCATTGATTAAGTGATCGGTTGAAAAAGCCACCATCGCCGGATTGATAGGCCGGTGACCAAAAGAGGAGCGCGCGCCGACTACCGTCAGAGCCACTAGTAAAAAAATACTGATCGAGCGCATTGCCAGAGAGGCGTTAGATCTCTCCTGCCACTGAGAGCGAAACAGCTTAAGTGCCACTACAGTCGCTATCACTAGAGTGCTAGTAGCAATAAAGATTTCCAGTTTATAACCGCTCCAGAGCATAGCGGAAACTTCTTTAGGGTAAATCAGGTACTCGATAAAAATGCGGTTAGGACGAAGATCGTACTCCATTATAAAGCTCGGAGTAATCACCTCAAGGTAGGCAAAAATGACAAAAAAGACGCTTAACCAAACCAGTAGCAGTGGATAAATGAATTTTGCGGTGCGCCTTACTAACACCCCGATACTGGTAACCAACAGCGCTAGCAGGGCGACATAACTCAAGATGGAAGTGTCTATACGCATACCGCTAATCAGCACTTGCAGCCAGCCCTCACTAGCATTGACCCGTTCCGCTTGCCAGATCATCAGCATTAACCTGGAACAGCTCAGTAACAACAAGGTACTAGCGAAAAAAACGATGATTAGCCAATTGGGCCCAAAAAAGTGTTTCAGCCGAATCAGCAAGCTTAAATTGTTAGGGTTGTTCGATGTATTGTTCACAAAATTGGGCCTCAGATATTTACTCGAGCGCTATTATACGGTTTCTTAGCCACTATTGTATAAAATTCCAATGCGCTCTATAGATCATTGATTACGTTGCATTAGCTAGCACTGGTCGGATACATAATAAGTGTGGAGGTAAAAAAAGAGAATAGCCTTGAGCGGATCCAAAGACGTGATGTGTGAAATGACAAGAGAGGAGACAGCCTTGAGCGGAAAAAGGCGTGAGGCGTGAGGCGTGAGGCGTGAGGCGTGAGGCGTGAGGCGTGAGGCGTGAGGCGTGAGGCGTGAGGCGTGATCAGCATACAGATCAAATTCCTTATAACCATTAATAACTTACCCAAAACCAATAAGCGCACTATTTCTCGGCGAATTTATTCATACATCTTTTACCTACGGTGTATTTATTGCCCAGCCTCTGGCGAAATTCAATCCACTCTTGGCTATCTCACTGGGCATCCATTTCGTTTTCAGTACTGTATTCATAGAGATCCTGGATAATATCCAGCCTGTCTAGAATCAGAGCGCTCTGCATAACGGTATGCCCTTCAATTAATGCAGAGAATGCACGGAGCTGGGGACTTCTGGTTATTAATCCTGCAGATTCCCCTGCAATTATTCAATATCCCTGGCCTAAATTTACAGTTGTAGGCAGTGTTTGGTTACGTCTGTATTGAGTAATATTATCGGCGACCACCCGCGCAGCTGTGTTCATATTAGTCGGTGCTGAAATATGCGGCAATACGGTGATTTGAGGGTGCTGCCACAAGCGGCTAGCCTCTGCTAATGGCTCTTGCTCAAAGACATCTAATACCGCGTGGCTAATCTGCCCACTATCCAACAACTCAAGCAGTGCCGGATGATCTACCACTGGGCCTCGGGAGAAATTAATCAGCTTTGCACCGCTGGGTAAATTCGCCAGCAACGGCTTATTTAGCAGCCCTTTGGTTGCCGTTGTCAGAGGCAGCAAGTTGATCAAAATATCGGTGTTGGCCAAAGCCTCAGGGAGCTGCTGCAAAGAGCAATAGTTATGCACCCCGGCAATGTTTTTCTGGCTGCGACTCCAGCAACTGACAGTATAATTTTGCTGCAGCAATGCTTGGATGGAGGCCAACCCCAACTCGCCCGCGCCCAACACTGTTACCCGGGTATCCTGCGCCGTCGCGCAGGGTAACTGTTGCCAGAGTTTTTGTCGCTGCTGGGTCGCGTACTGAGGCATATTGCGATGCAGATACAAGGTCCAGGCCAATACCGCCTCCGCCATAGTGGCAGCCATCTGCGGGTCCAGTAACCTGACCAACTGCAGTTGTTTACTCTTTTCTAGTTGCTGATTGTGCTGACTGATACTGGGCACTAGCGCTTCAACGCCGGCCCATAAGCTTTGCACCCAAACTAAATTCTCGAACTGCTGCAAAATACTCGGATCTGGATTGGCCACTATGGCAATGTCCACTTGGTCTGCCTCTGCCACAGAGAACATTTCAGGTAACACAATGGTCTCATCGGGCAGTAGTTTAGTTAGCAGCGTCATCCACTGTTGCTGCTCAGTGCGCTCTAAAGTGCTGATAAATACTATCTTACTCATCAGTTAAACACCTTAGTCAGATCCGCAAAACCTTTTAGTTCTATCGGATTGCCAAAGGGGTCTGTGAAAAACATAGTGTGTTGTTCACCTGCTTCACCGGCAAAGCGTACGCAGGGAGCAATCACAAAATCCAGCTGTTGGCGCTGCAGCTGAG
>MABF01000263.1 GCA_002163025.1 'Osedax' symbiont bacterium Rs2_46_30_T18 | reverse complement strand
TCTAAGAATTGTAAACCACGGTTAGTGTATTTTTTGGCGATAGAGATTACCAGACGCAAGTTGGCTTCTACCATTTCCTTCTTGGCTCGGCGTGCTCTTGCTTCGCCAATGGACATGCGGCGATTGATATCTTTTAATTCGGCTAGTTCTATGCCCGTCTCTTGCTGTAGCTGTTTTAAGCGGCGCTGTGCGCGTTGCAGATCGGGCAAGTTGCTGGCAATGGCATTTGAATAGTCGCTTTTATCATCAACCAACTGCTGAAACCAATCTTGATTAGTTTCATTGCCGGGGAAAGTCTTGATGAACTCTTTGCGAGGGATTTTACAGCGCTGAGTGCAGATGCGCATGATTTTGCGCTCTTGAGTTCGGATGCGGCTGATGTAATCTCTAACCCTGCTTACTAATCTCTCATAGAAACGCGGTGATAATTTGATCGGTGAGAAAACCAGACTTAATTCAATTTGCGCTTTTTCGGCTTGTAAACTGTGAGCTCCGTGCTTTTCAACAGCTGCATAGTACTCATCTAGGCACTTCTGGATTTTACCAAAGCGAAGCTTGGCTTCTTCCGGATCTGGTCCACGCTCTTTTTCATCTTCATCATCGTCATCGTTGTTTTGTGCGTTGGCCTGGATCTGAGCAGGAGTAAGAGCAGGGGCGGCAGGCTGAGTATCCGGGCTGTCTGGGTCTATATAGCCACTGAATATATCGCTCAGTCTTCCCTCTTCATCAAGGACTTTGTTGTAAGCTTCGAGGATGATTTCTACGGAGGTTGGGAATGCCGAAAGAGCAGACATTAGCTCGCGGATGCCCTCTTCAATTCTTTTGGCGATAACAATTTCGCCCTCACGCGACAGTAATTCTACCGTGCCCATCTCACGCATATACATACGGACTGGGTCAGTGGTTCTGCCTGCATCTGACTCAACGGCAGCTAACGCAGCAACGTCATCATCATCAGTGTCCTGGGTAGAATCACCCTCTGTCATTAGCAGAGTTTCAGCATCTGGAGCAACTTCTGATACGGTGATACCCATATCATTGATCATGCGAATAATGTCTTCGACCTGTTCCGGGTCGGCAATGTCTTCAGGCAGGTGGTCATTGACCTCAGCGAAAGTTAAATAGCCCTGCTCTTTACCTTTGGCGATTAATTCCTTAAGGCGAGATTGCTGCTGTGAAGTATCTGACATAATAGCCCTGCGATCGATAAAACGTGAATAAAAAATTAGCGCGCAATTATAACGCTGCCAAGGAAACAATACTAGGTATAAATAGCTAGTTTGTAGCTGCGTACCAGCTGCAATGTTCTATATCGTGCCCGTTGGCAATACTCGTTATTAATTAACGCTATAAACAAGATGTATGACTGCTGCTTACGACCAAATTATAAATTAGTCTGCCCTGTCACTAAAGATAGCTCATATGCGAAAAAAACAGCAATGTCTCGCTGTGTTTTAATTCGATTGGAGTTGCGTTAGTTGCTGGCGAAAAGTGTATAGCAGCTTCTTTCTGTATTAGGTCTTTATGGGTGCTAGCATCCAAATTTCAAGGGTTGTAAGTAGTTTGTGCTGTAAATCAAGTCAGGCTTTGTCTACTACTAGCAGGATATAGTAATTTATTAATCAGATAGCTGGCGGCGTTATTCTGTCAGCGCTGTCACTAGTTATCCTGCTGTGTCGTCAGTAAATAGTGTGGTCAGGCAGTGTGTGGCTGCTGTGGGAGTGGGCGTAACGTCAGTGGGTCTATGTTAATGAGTCAAGGAGTTAAGCGGTCAAGCTTACTGGCTAAACTGTTTATCAATAGTGAATTCGATGCACACAAGGGGCGAGTTATTGTGCTGGTTTTTTTCTGTGTTGGGCGGCGATTTCATCAAGATAGGCTTTTGCTTGCTGTTTTACTTCTGCGGACAGGTTGCTTTTAAGTGATGATTGCTGCCTTTTTATCGCCTGGTAAGCTAAGTCGCTCTTTCTGTGTTTTAGTTTTTCCCAGCTGTCGATAAACATTTGCTGGTAGTTGTCATCTGGGCAGGGGTTAAGTCTGGATATTTCGCTGATAACCAGCAGCTTGCTGGCATACTGTGGCTCGTCTTGCCAATCGATGAGCATCTGGCCAATGCTGGCAGAAGGGTATTTCAACCAATAATCTACCAATAGCGCTAAGATGTCTGCATTGTTTTCTTCGATCATGGCGAGGTCGGGAATAGCTTCTACTTGTGAAATTAAGCTAGGATTGTGCAGCAGTAGCGAGATGATTCGGTTGATCAGACTGATGCTGGCTGATCTTTTGTTGTTATTGTTAAAATTTTGTCGGCGGCTGTGTGCAGGCCTTGATCCTTGTTTGTTCTGGCGGTTTGATTGCTGTGCTCTGTCGCTATTATCTTGGGGTTCTTGATAAAAGCTGTGATCATAATTGTCGTGTAAGTGATTACTGCTGTTAAGTTGTTCGATGGATAGTCCAGTTATCTCGCTGATTCTATCTTGCATCATTTGCTGGAGTAAGCTGGGCTGCATTTTTTGGATTAATGGTAGCGCCTTGCTGCTGAAGAGTGCTCTTCCATCTATGGACTGCATATCAATATTGTCAGAGAGTGAATCAAAAAAATACTCAGACATAGGGGTGGAGCTGTTTATCATTTCTTCAAAATGTTGTTTGCCTTTGAGTCGAACTAAAGTGTCCGGATCTTCCCCTTCAGGTAGGAATAGAAACTTGGCCTGCTGGCCGTCTTTGATCACTGGCATTGTCGTCTCTAATGCCCTCTGCGCAGCTTTTAGGCCAGCCTTGTCGCCGTCAAAACAAAAAATTATTTCCGGCACTATTTTGTACAAGCGCTCCAGATGCTGCAAGCTGGTGGAAGTGCCCAGAGTTGCCACGCTGTAATTGATGTCAAATTGCGCCAGAGAAACGACATCCATGTAGCCTTCGACAATAAGGATTTTGTCCAGTTTTCTGCTGGCTTTGCGGGCTTCATAGAGACCGTAAAGTTCGCGGCCTTTGTGGAAAGTATCAGTTTCGGGGGAGTTTAGGTATTTGGGTTTGCCGTCGCCTAATATGCGTCCTCCGAAGGCAATTACCCGTCCGCGCATATCTCTGATAGGAAACATTATCCGATCTCTGAATCGATCGTATAAGCTGTCTTTCTGTTCGTGGCGTATGAGCATGCCGCTACGCTCTAGATGCGCCTGGTCAGTATCAGTTAGTCCAAGGCTCTTGATCAGGTTGTCCCATCCCGCAGGGGCAAAGCCTATGCCAAATTGTTTGGCTACTTTTCCGTCCATACCGCGGCCTTTAAGGTAGTCAATGGCGGTTTGTCTGCTGGTGCTGTTTTTCAATTGCGATTGGTAAAAGGCTGCTGCTAAATCTAGTATTTTGAATTGAGCTTGGTACAAGTGCTCGTTCTGGCGCTGTGGGCTGTTATCTTTAGGGACTTCAATACCTGCTAGTTTGGCCAGGTCCTCAACAGCTTGTGGGAAAGGCAGGTTTTCGTATTCGGTAATAAAGCTGATGGCATTTCCGCCTGCGCCACAACCAAAACAGTAGTAGAACTGCTTATCGGGGCTAACGGAGAAAGAGGGGGATTTTTCCTGATGGAAAGGGCATAAGCCGCTAAAATTTTTGCCGGTTTTTTTTAAATTTACCCGTGCTTCAATAATATCAACAATGTCTGTTCTGGCAAGTAAGTCGTCGATAAAAGATTGCGGGATTCTGCCGGACATATAAAGTATCTCAAGTGCTGGGGTGGTCGATCAGGTTGCAGATAGAACTCTATCGTAAAACTAATTTAGCGGGAATGAAACACTAGATTAGTGGCTGAGTTTTTGCTTCACCAGCTTTGAAACTAGCCCCATGTCCGCACGGCCTTGCATCTGGGGTTTAAGAACGGCCATTAATTTTCCCATGTCTGCCATGCTCTGGGCATTGCAATGGTTTATGGCGTTCTCGACTAACATTTGGATTTCTTCATCATTAAGCGGTTGCGGCAAGTAGTTTAAAATCACCTCCAGTTCTTGCTGCTCTATTTCCGCCAGATCATTGCGGTTCGCTTCTATAAATTGCGTCAGTGAATCTTTTCGCTGTTTGCACATTTTGTCCAAAACGGCTATCACTCTTGTGTCATCCAGCTCTATACGCTCATCAATTTCGATGCGCTTGAATTCTGCCATCATCATACGAATAGTGCCTAGTAGCGGTTTGTTTTTGGCCCGCATGGCGCTTTTCATATCAGCTTTGATCTGCTGTTGAAGTTGAGACATAATCCTGACCTATCGCCGGTATTACATTGGTAAATTTATGACACTACGCACCTAAGTTGCTAAATCTATCGACTTAGTTGTTAGGCTTTAAACTTTTATTTGAACTAATGACTTTTAATGCTAGGAATGTTGTCGCTAAGACCACATCGTTAGTCATTAAAGCAATTATTAGTACAAACGTACTCTGCGTGAGATTTCACGAGATACTTTCTTCGCGTGACGCTTAACGGCAGCAGCAGCTTGACGCTTACGTACTGAAGTAGGCTTTTCGTAGAATTCACGACGACGAACTTCAGCTAGAACACCAGCTTTTTCACATGAACGCTTGAAACGACGAAGTGCAACGTCAAATGGCTCGTTGTCTTTTACTCTTACTGCAGGCATATTTTTCTGACCCAAAATTATAATTAATGAAATTCAATCTCTATCTGGAGCGGGGCTCCGCTGGTTAAAAAATCAGCACGAGAAAAAGATTGAGGCCAAATTTTACAGCTAGCTGTCGTGTATGTCAAAAGAGTATCTAACAATTGAGCATATATTTAGGATTTATAATCTTAACTTGCTTTTCGCGGGCATGGCGCTAATTGATGTTGCTCGATGAGGTGGAGATTTGGCAGTTCAAATACGGCTAATTTCAGTCGCTGGCAGTTACTTTTCGGCTCAGTAACTTTTTAGTGCCAACTGTTGATGAATGTCGAAAGGATTTAAGGGATAATAGTTCGCTAAATTTTTCGTTTGTCAGGTTTTAGGATATTAATATGCGCGTACTAGGTATTGAAACTTCTTGTGATGAGACAGGGGTGGCAATTTATGACACTGAGCTGGGGTTATTAGGCGATACCTTGTACTCTCAAGTGGCGATGCATGCAGAATATGGTGGTGTTGTACCTGAGCTGGCTTCGCGAGATCATATCAAAAGATTGATTCCTTTAATTCGTCAGGTATTAGAGGAGGCCGATACATCTGCAGAACAGATAGAGGCGATTGCCTATACCGCTGGGCCCGGTCTTATTGGCGCTTTAATGGTTGGGGCTGCGACTGCGCGGGCTATCGCTCTCACCTGGGATGTACCTGCGATCGCTGTACATCACATGGAGGGGCACTTGTTAGCGCCTATGTTAGAGCGCAACCCTCCCTCGTTCCCTTTTGTAGCCCTGCTGGTAAGTGGTGGTCACACTCAGCTAGTGGAAGTAAAAGGCATTGGCGAGTATCAGTTATTGGGCGAGTCCTTAGATGATGCAGCGGGTGAGGCTTTTGATAAGGCCGCCAAAATGTTGGGCTTAGACTACCCAGGTGGGCCGCTGATCGCCAAACTAGCCGAGCGCGGAGATAGAACCCGGTTTAAGTTCCCCCGGCCTATGGTAGATCGTCCGGGGATGGATATGAGCTTTTCAGGGCTTAAAACCTTTACCTTAAATACTGTCAATAAATTTAAAACTGCAGACGCTTTAGATGTTCAGACTCAAGCGGACATCGCCGCGGCGTTTGAGGAAGCGGTAGTTGATACGCTGGCCATTAAGTGCAAAAGGGCGCTGCAGCATACAGAGTTTAAACAGTTAATTATTGCCGGTGGTGTTAGTGCGAATAGTCGTCTCAGAGAAAAATTGCAGCAGATGGTCACCGCGCAAAGGGCATCACTATTCTATGCCAGAGCGGAGTTTTGCACCGATAATGGGGCGATGATTGCTTTCGCAGGTGCTCAACGGCTGGTAGCTGGGCAGAGTAACGACTTGACTATAATGGCCAGGCCGCGCTGGCCAATGAGCGAGCTCGAGCCTTTATAGCCTTATTGACTATAAAAATGCTATTTTTTAAACGACCCTTTTGGATTTTAATTATGGATATTGTATATATACGCCAACTGAAAATAGACACCGTTATCGGTATTTTTGATTGGGAGCGGGAGATAAAACAAACAGTCTGTTTAGATGTTGATATGGCGGTTGATATTCGTGGGGCCGCCGCGACTGAAGATATAGATAGCACAGTCAGTTATAAAACAGTCAGTGATAGATTGGTCGAATTTGTTTCCACTAGTGAGTTTTTGCTGGTTGAGACCATGGCTGAGGAAATCGCCCAATTGTTACGCAGTGAATTTAATTTGCCCTGGGTGCGCTTGAAAGTGGGTAAACCGACGGCTATCGCAGCTGCCGCAGATGTTGGAGTGCTGATTGAGCGTGGCGAGCGTCCTCAGGTTGCCAACTACATTGCCTAAACGCTAGTGATTCCTTATTTTTGTGCTGTTATAAGCTGAGCATCGTCTGGCTGTCATTGGCGTAATTGGTTTAGCAGTACGCTTAAAGCCGCGTTTTTACGGAGAGTTGAGTGGTAAGAGTATACTTGGCAATTGCCAGTAATTTTCAAGCTGAAGCCAATATCAGCGTTGCCATAGATAAACTACAGGCTATGTTTGGAGATTTGCTGATATCTACTACTTATCAGAATCAAGCCGTAGATAGGCCGGCAGAGCCGTATTTAAATTTAGTTGTATCCTTCAAAACCATTTTGAATCCTGCGTCGTTAATAACGCAGCTCAAAGGTATCGAAGACGCACAGGCCCGCCTTAG
>MABF01000346.1 GCA_002163025.1 'Osedax' symbiont bacterium Rs2_46_30_T18 | reverse complement strand
TTCTGCGCCAATTGTAACCAGTATGGCCATTAAGTGTCGTGGCTCTCGTTTCCAGATTCATATTTTTGTTCACGAAGTGTCTGTTATCGTATTCGTTATAACGCAAGTTATCTATCAGGGTTGGCGTAAACTTGGCTGGATTGCAAATTTCGCTATCGGCACAAAGAGATATTTCCTAAGGCTATTGTCTGCGTGTTCTATTCTTGTCATTCATCAATGATTCACGTTTAATAACTCTTAAGTGTCTACTATTCTAATGCCTACCAGACCCGGACGGTAATAGATAATCGTCCCGTAATGGACCGTCCATGGATTTAGAATCTTAAAAGTTAATCGGAAAGTGAACTATGAAGAACGCAGATAAGTACAACTCAAGCATAGTGACAACAGCGACTCAACTGAGGGATATTCTTGGCCCAGTCTCTGAGCGTGCGCGAACAAAAACTCGAAAGAGTCTTACCGAGATGGATTGTTTATGGATAGCCGCCTCACCATTTTGCCTAATTGCCACTAGTGATAAAAATGGTTCTTGCGATGTCTCACCCAAGGGAGATCCATCGGGATTCACGCTCATACTTGACGAAAAGACTATAGTTATTCCCGAGCGACTAGGCAATCGCCGAGCAGATAGTTTTCATAATATCTTAAAAAATGGACAAGCTGGCCTGCTATACCTAGTGCCAGGTAGAGGAGATACTTTAAGAATCAACGGTCGTGCGAAACTTATTAGCGATGCTTCATATTTTGATAAACTGGTTGTCAAAGGACACCGACCTACATTGGCCTTAGAGCTGGAAATCGACGAAGTATTTTTTCATTGCTCCAAAGCTTTTCTTCGTTCAGAGCTCTGGAAGACTGAAACCTGGAATCCTGAGACTGTTCCCTCTCGCCCACATATAGCGAAAGAACTTGAAAACAGTAGTGCATCGATTAAAGAACTAGAAGTATATTATGGAGAACAGTATCAAAATGGCTTATATGAAAAGCCCAGCTAATCGGGTCTAAGGTAATGCATCTTAGGTGTAATAGCCCAAACTTATCAGGTGCGGCTGGCACTTCTCACTCAATCTTTATATACCACCACTGGTTCGGTCTACTTCAAGCTTCACCCTGAGAGCATAAGCCGGGTCGCGGCCAAAAACAGCCATTCTAGCCTTCGAACAAGCGCTTAAGCTGATAGATAAATTGGCTTAACTACTTCTTCGCTAATTTTGCTACCTTTACGGAT
>MABF01000300.1 GCA_002163025.1 'Osedax' symbiont bacterium Rs2_46_30_T18 | reverse complement strand
TGGCCCGCCAGCGCAAGTAGCAACTGCAGGCAATCCCCATCCAGATAATGGCATTTTGTTCAAACCCTGCTGTCAGGGCAGTTATAAAACCGACAGCCAATACTTGGGATGAAATACTGGGTAACAAAGCGTTGCCGGCTGCCACCAGAGATAGCCAGAAATAGGGCGAATAGCTGGGGTTAACGGATCTCATTGCAGCCACACAACTGTTTTTGTATAGCGAGTTGATATTGGGCAAGGATGTCTGGAATAACAGAATCGGCGCAATAATGCGTCGCGATTTGCGTCTTAGCCGCCTCACCCATCAGTAATCTTTGCTCACTGGACATTTTTATCCAGCTGTCGATAGCTGACTTAAATGCCTTGTTGTCCAGCGGGTCAACCAACCAGCCATTAATTTTATCTTCAATTAATTCCTGTAGCCCGCCAGTGTTAAAGCTAATCAC
Organism: 'Osedax' symbiont bacterium Rs2_46_30_T18; assembly: GCA_002163025.1. Taxonomy (GTDB): domain Bacteria; phylum Pseudomonadota; class Gammaproteobacteria; order Pseudomonadales; family Balneatricaceae; genus Rs1. Next base: position 754 of record MABF01000300.1, on the reverse strand, counting down.
CGGTATCCCTTTGGACATGGCTTCAAGGGCAACAAATGGCAGCCCCTCAAAGCGGCTGCTGATACAGAGCAGGCCAATGTTGTCCCAGTGATCAGACATCTGGCATTGGCCGCGAAAGGTTATATGTGGATTGGCAGCTTCAAGAGTGTTGGCCAGAGGTCCTTCTCCGTAACAGCAAATGGGGTGAGGTGACTCTAAGGCAGCGGTTATTTTGCCAAACAAGTCCGGCCCTTTTTCAAATGATAATCTACCGACAAAGGCTATTTCCTTATCTTTTCTTTCATCTATAGCCGGGCTCGGTTGATTGTCAGCCTGCATGAAATTGGGAATGTAAATCGACTTAGTTTTTAAGCGCTTGCTGATTTCTCGACTGACGCTGATCACAGCGTCCGCCCAGCCAGCGGTTAGGTCATCGAGTTTGCTATAGATTCGGACTTTACCGCTACCGCTGTCCCCTGAGTGATAAGTTGACACCACAGGCACCTTGCTAAAATTAGCGATCAGCCGCCCAAATATTCCCGCCTTGTAGCCGTGAGTCGCCAGCAGACAAGGTTGTTCGCGTAACAGGCTAATCAGTGAGTAAAGATTTGGCAGATATCGGTACTTTATGCCTGCGCGGGTTAGTTGTTTAGTAAGGGGGTGCTCGGCATAGAAATGGCAGAAAATTATTTCGCAATTATATTGATGCTGTTGTAACCAGGCGCTCAATTTGATCACGTGAGTCTCAATGCCCCCCGCAGATCTACTGTCTAAA
>MABF01000311.1 GCA_002163025.1 'Osedax' symbiont bacterium Rs2_46_30_T18 | reverse complement strand
GATAGTAGGGTGTTTTTTGATGTATTAGAAGCAACGCTTCGTATCAAAAAACACGTAGTGCGCTTGCGCTTTCCCTATGCCCTACCACGCCAAGCTTGCGGTAACGCATCACTACCGGAAATCGCTTCTTAAGCTGCTTCGCACTTGGGGGTTTTTTCGTTATTAAAGCTTAAAAAGCGATGACCGTACTCTCACATAAATGTGATAGTAGGGGGGAAACCAGGCACGCTTTTAAAGCACTGCTTTTGTGGCTTGTTTCGAGTCGCGCTCGCGCATTCATCTATCCAGTAATTCTTTAGAAGCATTGCTTCGTATTAACTCTTTATTCGCTGAAGGCTCTCCGTAGCGGCGCTTGCGCCCTCCTTTTGCTCTACCACGCCAAGCTTGCGGTTGCGCATCACTACCGGAAATCGCTACTTAAGCTGCTCTTTGTTATTTGTGTTTTTTGGCGATGACCGTACTCTCACAGAGATGTGATTGTAGGGTGTTTTTTTGATGCTTTAGAAGCATTGCTTCGTATCAACTCTTTATTCGCTGAAGGCTCTCCGTAGTGCGCTTGCGCCCTCCTTTTGCACTACCACGCCAAGCTTGCGGTAACGCATCACTACCGGAAATCGCTTCTTAAGCTGCTCCGCACTTGGGGTTTTTTTCGTTATTAAAACTTTATCGGTGATGAGCTGCTCTCACATGGGCATAAAAGAGCGCAACTTGTTGCTGCGAACATGTGAAAGCCCTTGTACCGAAGGGACGGGGATTGGGAGCCTTAGCTTCGCAAAGCGATGGGAAACATGTTTTCAACCCTTAGTAGGGGAAACCAGGCACGCTTTTGAAGCACTGCTTTTGTGGCTGGTTTCGAGTTGCGCTCGCGCATTCATCTCTCCAGTAATTCTATTAAAGCATGCTTCGCATCAACTCTTAATTCGCTGAAGGCTCTGGGTAGTGCGCTTGCGCCCTCCTTTTGCTCTACCACGCCAAGCTTGGGTTTTTGTATCACTACCGGAAATTGCTATTTAAGCTGCATTAGTTACATACTATGATCTTGCTACTCGGCCTTTAATTCACTCCAAGTTGGCTACTAGCAATCAATCTACAACCCAAGTGAATCCTCCTCCACCTCCATCTACTACCAAAGTCTTAAATAAACATACAACATGATGATATTTAGGCGTGAATTCGCGTAAAATATAGCGAACTTTGCAGATACTGCCAGTAAAGGCATTATTGATAACTTACTTAAAAGACTGAAACTGATATGAATTTGTCGAAATATTACACTGCTACTGCCGATGATGGTTTTGTTTTTACCCGCGAACAAGGCAGTCATTTCGCCAAGGATATTGCCGGTGATTTTAATCCGTTACACGATGCGGATGGCAAGAAATTTTGCATTCCCGGCGATCTGTTATTTTCTTTATCACTGGCTAAACTTGGCGTCAGCCAAAAGATGCAGTTTACCTTTAGTGGCATGGTAACTGAAGATATCGTCATTAACTTCTCCAACTCGGACGCTGAAAATATCACTGTTAATGATGTAAATGACAAAGAATATATGTCAATCGATCGCAGTGGTGATATTTGTCAAAATAGCGAATTCGCCAGTAACTTGGCACAGCGCTATGTAGAGTTTTCCGGACATACTTTCCCGCACATACTGGTACCACTGATGGAGCAGCAGAATGTAATGATCAATCCCGCACGTCCGCTGGTGATTTATCAGAGTATGTCGATTGAATTGGAGCATTTAGATTTTTCTGACCCGACCCTGGAAATTACTGATACCCGCCTGGAGGTTGAAGGGAAGCGAGGCCGTGCTATTTTACAATTCTGTTTTAAAGTGGATGGAGAAGTTGTAGGCAAAGGCGAGAAGATAATGCTGCTCAGCGGTTTACGAGCATTTGATAGTGACATTATTGGACAGGTTGTTTCCGATTATGATCAGTGGAAACAAGCTTACGTTAGGTCGTAATATTCACAAAGCATATTTAGAATGAATAATTTATTGTGGTTTTAATCGCTATATTATTTTGGGCTAGGGTCTAGTGTGCTATATAAAAGTCCCGCTTTGGTAGTCATCAATGGCTTGATCAACTTGTTCTCTGTTGTTCATCACGAAAGGTCCTGCACGCACTATAGGTTCGTTTAATGGCATAGCGGCAATCAGGACCAAGTGAGTATTGATACTAGTGGTTAACTGAATTTTTTCACCTGAGCTCAGTACAGCTAATTGCCCATCGTATAGCAAGGTTCGCTTTTTACCGACGCACAGTGTCCCACTGATAACATAAATAAAAGCAGTATGCTGGTAGGGTATTTGCTCTTCAAAATAACCATTTACTGATAGCTGAATGTCCCAAAAGATAGGTTTGAGGCTCTTTTTTCTGATAATACCGTTAGTGCCTGTGGCGGTGGAGCCGGCTATTACTTTCAGCGTACATTGATTATCTCTATGCTCTAGCGGGATGCTATTTGACTGCGCTAGTTGGTGGTTCGGTTCAGACATTTTTTCAGCCCCAGGCAGGTTTATCCATAGCATCAAACCTTTGAGTAAACCTGTATTTTGTTGCGGCATTTGTGAATGTATAACGCCTTTTCCGGCGGATATCCACTGTACTGCGCCAGCATTAATGTCTGAACTAAGCCCACTGCTGTCACAGTAACGCATTTTACCATTGAGCATATAAGTGACAGTTTCTAAACCTCTATGTGGGTGGGCGGGAAAACCACCGATATAGTCCTCGGCTTTTTCACAATCAATTATATCCAGTGATATAAATGGATCGAGCATTTCCAGATAAGCTGAGCCAATCATCCGGGTTAACGGCACTCCGTCGCCGTCAGTTGTCGCTATACCGGTAACAGTTTTATTTACTTCTCTGGTTGTTTTCATGTGGCTCTCGGTTGTCTCCAGGAGTAGATTATTATGCGGCAACAAGCTGTTGCATTTGCAGTTCAAGCGCTGCGGTTATTTCCTGGCTACTACCTTGAAGATTGACTTTCGAGGCATCGATAATTGTTACATCAGTAATGCCGACAAAAGCCAGGAAGTATTTCAAAAAGTGTGAGGCAAAATCGGAATCACCGCCAATTGATACGCCACCAGAGGCCATGACTAAATAGGCTTTTTTGTTTTTTAATAAGCCAACCGGGCCATTTTCAGTATATTTAAAAGTGACTTTGGCTCTGGCGATCAGGTCAACCCACGCTTTTAACACGGCCGGAAGACTAAAGTTGTAGATAGGAGTGGCTATCACTATATGTTCCGATTGCTGTATCTCATCAATTAATTCATCTGATAGCTTTAACGCTTGGCGCTGTTCATCACTGCGTTCATCTGCGGCAGTAAAGTTTGCACCTATCCAAGTTTCATCGTAAAAAGGTAAACCTGTTGCCAGGTCTCGTTCTATGACGTTGCTCTCTTCCTTGGGGGTGGTAGAAGAGGCAATGATGTGCTGGGTAAGTATGTCAGTTAATTGACGAGTAACAGACCCTTCAAGGCGGCCGCTGGAATTGATTTTTAAGATGTTAGCTGTGCTCATAATGATAATTTCCTATTAACTGTTAGTCATCTTGTTGGTATATGCGGCCATTCTACCGTTGACGAAAAAATGATAAACACTTAGTATTCGAACTTATAGTTCTTCCTTGAAGAACAATGATTCAATGACTAGGCGCAGTAGATGAACCAAATTGAAGATATGCAAACCTTCGTACGTATTGTCGAAGCCGGTAGTATTACCAAAGCTGCTGATCAATTAAACACAGTTAAGTCGGCCGTCAGTCGACGCTTGTCAGATCTTGAACGACGCTTGGCAGTGACTTTGTTAACTCGCACGACCAGAACCCAAACCTTAACTGATAATGGCAAAAGCTATTATCAGCACTGCCTGCGAATTATCGATGATATCTCTGAGATTGAATCAGGCTTGCGGCATGATAATTGTGCATTGTCTGGATTGATAAAAATAGCTGCGCCACTGTCTTTTGGTTTAGACCATTTAGGTGCAGCACTGCGCAAATTCAACGAACTGCACCCGGGAATTTGTTTTGATGTTGATTTTAATGACCGCAAAATAGACTTAATTGAAGAAGGCTTTGATCTGGCTATTCGGATTTCTAACCTTGAAGATTCGAGCTTGATCGCCAGGAAGTTGACCACTAACCGCTTTGTACTGGCTGCGAGTCCCGGTTATTTGAAAGCTAGGGGTAATCCTAAAAAGCCACAAGATTTAACCACCGGCCATGTTAAATTATACTATCGAGGAGCTCCTGAGAACTGGCAGTTTCGGGGTAAACAAGGGCAGCTGATCTCTATCAAATTGCCGACTGCTATTACTGCAAACAACGGTAATTTTTTACTGCAATCTGCGATTGACGGGATAGGCTTGATCTACACACCTGACTTTATTTGCTACAAAGCAATGCGCCTTGGTCAATTAACCTCTCTACTGAACGAGTATCTGACAGACATTGAAGTACCTGTTTATGCTATCTACCCGCAAAATCGACATTTATCTCACCGGGTTAGAAGCCTAGTTGATTATCTGGCGCAGTACTTTGGTGAGCAACCCTATTGGCGATTATAGTGCCAACGTTAAAAATCCATGACTAGTACATTGTCTTCGGTATCCTGCAGTACATCGGCAATTAGTCGCTTCACTTGTTCATGTTGCGGATGCGTTAAATAGGCATCGCGGGAGTGTTCACTGCAAAATTGCATGTAAAAGGCGTGGCTATATCCCCGATTAATACCTTCTGGGCTACAGTTACTACCACTGGTGCAACTTTGTAAACCGGGAATTTTCTCGACCAAATTATGCAGTGCGCAAAACATTTCTCCCAATTGCTGCTCAGTTATATCCGCTCTGCATTTGAGTAATACTATGTGACTTATCATTGCTGGTTCCCCTTTTATTAGTCCGCCATTGTCGTCTAAAAGCAGATCACACTACCTGCCTATTTATCTGCCTATGCTGTTATTAACGGCAGTAAGATTGGCTGTTGAGCTACCATATAAGTCACAGACTAGACGAATATTAGCCGTAATGCTTTTTTTAGTCTAAATTTACAGTAGCTACGTTGTATAATGTTTGACCGGAGGTGAGTATGCGAGTCATCTGCAAGGTTATCCTATTATGTTTATTACCGTTGCTGCTGTTTAGTTGGCCATCTTTTGGGTCTCAGAAGGTTGTTATCATAGGCGATGATAATTACCCTCCCTACTCTTATTTAGAGCAGGAGCTCGCCAAAGGGGTCTATGTAGACATCCTTAAAGCCGTTTTTGATCGTCTACCCGAGTATCAGGTTACTTTTAGTATGATGCCTTGGAAGCGTGGTCTGAAATATATAAAGCAAGCCAAGAGGCTGGCGATATTTCCCCCTTATTACTGGCCACAAAGTCGCCCTTATATGCAAGTCTACTCAGAGCCGATCTTGTTGGAACAAGTAGTCGTGACTTGTAACGAGCAGATCCTTAAGCAGCAGCGCAATAATTGGCCTGCCGATTACTTCGGCTTGCGAGTTGCTACTAACAGAGGTTTTTTAGCCCCGGGGCCAGATTTTTTTCAGGCAGTAAAGCTGGGTAAAATTACACTTACAGAAACTAAAAGCACAGAGCATGGATTGCGTATGTTATTGCTCAATCGTATAGATTGTTATGTTAATTCTAAATTGACAATTCAATGGGCTTTGAAACAGTTGCAAAGTGCTCAGGGATTAAATCCTCTTAATCAGTCGCTAAGGTTTGGTGCGGTGATCTCCCAGCAATGGGGCTATTTGGGTTATAGCAGTGCGGTTAAACAATTTCCCTTTCGGCAAGACTTTCGTTTGCAGGTTGATAAAGTGTTGAGACAGATGAAAAAAGAAGGGGAGATCAAAGAAATTATTGAACGTTTTATTAAACAATAATATTGGCTGCCCAGCTTTCCAGGAAAGCTAGGTACCAATAAACAGGGCTACTAGTGTTTGCGCTTAAGAAAATTAACCAAACAGTTTTTAATCTCGATAGCCTGGATCTGTTTTATCCAGCAAAGCTTTCAGCTGCTCAAAATGAGCGATCGCTGCGCCACTGAATTCATCCCAGCTGGCAGCGGTTTGCTCGGCAAGTTGATCTGGTAATACATTTAGTGGCTGCCCGGTCGAATAAGCCAATACCATGGTTTTGCAGGCCTTTTCTAGATAGTACAAAGACTCAAAAGCTTCGGCAACACTTTCTCCAACTACGGTGATACCGTGATTACCCATCATAAGAGCCTTCTTGCCAGCGAAAGTATCAGAGATACGTTGCCCCTCGGCATCTGATGTGGCAAGTCCCCCATAATTGGTATCATAGGCAATGCGATTGTAAAAACGGGCGGTATTATTATCCAGTGGCAAGATACGTGGGTCTTTGAGTGTCGACAAGGCTGTTGCGTAGCTAGTGTGAGAATGAAGTACCACACGAGCAGTGGGGAATGTCCGATGGACATTACCGTGAATACTCCATGCTGAGGGATCCGGTGCCTGATCCGTAGACATTATACTATCGTCATCACTGTCCAGTAGTTGCAGATTACTGGCTGTGACATTGGAAAAATGCATCCAGCGACGGTTCATAATAAATTTTTTGCCGTCATCTGAGACTGCTGCACTGAGATGATTCGCCACTGATTCGTGCATGTCCATCTGGTAGATAAGACGAAAAGCTGCCGCCATATCTATGCGCAATTGCTGTTCTGTCGTCATTGTTGTCGCTCCACTTGTATTGTTATTTTCCAAGCTTAATGCGCAGTTAGGACAAGCAGCCCGTGCTTGATATCGAACAACGCTAATTAGCCGCTTTAGAATATCTGTAATAGAGAATGATACCACTGCTATATTATGGCGATTCTTCCAATGCTGATAGTGCCTAAGTAGTATAAAAGCGAC
>MABF01000206.1 GCA_002163025.1 'Osedax' symbiont bacterium Rs2_46_30_T18 | reverse complement strand
CGGGGCGATGTTAAAACCTAAGTGAGCGTAGCGGGCGGCGAAGCGGGCGACTCTTAAAACTCGCAGGGGATCTTCGCTAAACGCCGGGGACACATGACGCAGTACTTTGTCTTCTAGGTCGCGCTGTCCATGATAGGGATCAATTATGTTGCCTTCACTATCCTCGGCCATGGCGTTAATGGTCAAGTCTCTGCGGGAGAGGTCTTGCTCCAGAGTGACATCCGCGGCAGCGTAGAAGGAAAACCCTTTATAGCCTTTGCCGCTTTTTCGCTCAGTGCGCGCCAGTGCATGCTCTTCTTTTGTTTGTGGGTGCAAGAATACAGGGAAGTCCGATCCGATCGCCGTGTAACCCAGCGCTAACAACTGCTTAATGTCGGCGCCGACGATTACCCAGTCACGGTCATTGACGGGGTATTGGAGTAATCTGTCTCTGACGGCACCACCGACAAGATAAGTTTTCATTTTGTCGCTTCGATGTCTTCGGGAAACAGGCTCTGCCAGGCTTCAAAGCCGCCGTCGATACTGGCGACGGCAGTGAACCCGAGCGAGCTGATATATTGTGCGGCACTTTTACTGCTATTACCGTGATAGCAGAGTATTAACAGGTTCTGATCTTTGTCGATGCCAGTCAGTAGTTGCTGGATATTGTCATTGTTGAGGTTTTTTGCCTGGCTCGGATGGCCGTTTTCAAAGCTGCCTGTATCGCGAATGTCGAATAAAGTGGCGTTGTTGGAGAGTAACTGTTGTGCTTGCTGACAACTAATACATTGATATTCAGACATATATTTACCTTTTAATCGTAACCATTACTGATTAACACAGCAATTAAATTATACTTTGGTGTTATTGGTTGGAGCTAAGCTAGCTACCTTATGCAGGCTTAGATCATCTAAGCGCAGGGCCGTTAAATGCTCTCCCCAGACACAGCCGGTGTCCAGAGCGAGGATGTTGTTTAGGTGGGTTTGGCCCATTATAGCAGCCCAGTGTCCAAACAGCAGAAGTGGTGAATTTGAATCATTGTTGTGAAGTTCAAACCAAGGGCGAAAACCACTGGGATGGTTGCCAATTTCCCCTTTATAGCTTAGCTCCAGACGTTCGTTGTCGCTGCAAAAGCGCATTCTGGTCAGGTAGTTGGTAATACAGCGCAAGCGATCCATGCCCTGCAATGAGTCGCTCCATAAATCTGGCTGGTTGCCGTACATCTGCTGGAAGTATTCTAGGTAATTATCACCTTGTAGTTTATTCTCTACCTCTCGAGCTCTGCTTTGGGCCTGTTCCAAGCTCCAGGATGCGGGTACCCCTGCGTGTGTCATTATGGCGTTAAATTGGCGGTCATAATGCAGCAGAGGTTGCGCTTTTAACCACTGCATCAGATCTTCACAGTCAGTTGCGCTGAGGATATCGCTCAGTGTGTCAGAACGCTTGAGCCTGGCGCTACCAAAATACACAGCCAGCAAGTGTAAATCATGGTTGCCAAGCACTACTTGCGCAGCCGCGCCCAGGCCCCTGATGAATCTTAGAGTCTCAAGTGAGTCGGGGCCGCGGTTAACCAGGTCACCGACGAACCATAGTTTATCTTGGCTGTTGAAATGAATTTTTTCCAGCAGCGCCTGCAACTCTGCAAAGCAGCCTTGTATGTCACCGAAAACGTATGTAGACAAAACACTTCACCTGTAGAGAACTTTTGCATTTATCAATGAGCAAGACGCAATCGAGAGTTAATGTAGCGCGTTGGGTATGGCCAAAGTGAATGCGCTTATTTTTGCCTCGAAGTGCTCGCCATTTTCAGTGATCATGTTGTAGTGACCAAACATACTGCCTATGTTGGTTTCTATTACAGCACCAGAACTGTACTGATAGCTACAGTGCGGCTTAATCGTCGGCTGGACACCTATGACGCCATCCCCTTCAATTTGTTGTTGTTTCTCGTTGCCATCGGTCACAACCCAGCGACGAGATAACAGTTGTACGCTAATCTCGGCAGTGTTTTCGATGGTGACCGTATATGAAAATACAAAGCGCTTGGCATCAGTATCAGATTGAGAGGCTTCAAATTTTGCTTTTACTGTAATATTGACTCGTTCAGCTATGTCGCTGGACGAGGGGGCTATGGTTTCATCAGTCATCTATTTTATCTGTGTCTGTTGGGTGAGTGGAAGCGATAAAGTCAGCAATGCTAATAAATTCGGGCAGAGATAAAGTCTCGGGTCGACGTGTTGGATTAATACCGAGGGCTTCCAGTTGCTCTGCATCAATCAGTTTTTTCAAATTATTACGCAATGTTTTTCGGCGCATGCTAAAAGAGGTCTTCACCACATTTTCCAGCGTTTTTAGGCAACTGGCTACATGCGGCTTCTGTCGATAGGGGGTTAATCTAACGATTGCAGACTCAACTTTCGGGATGGGGTCAAAAGCTTCAGGGGGCACTATAAACAGTGGTTCTACTGAACAGTAGTATTGCGCCATTATGCCCAGTCGTCCGTATAACTTGGCGCCGGGTTTGGCTGCCAGGCGGTCAACAACTTCTTTTTGCAGCATAAAGTGCATATCTAGAACACAAGTAGTGTGTTGCAAAAGATGAAAAATCAGCTGCGTTGAGATGTTATAAGGTAAGTTGCCGACTATTCTCAGTGGCTGGTCGTTTTGCTGCAGTGAACTGAAGTCGAATTTCATCGCATCCGCTTCGTGAATACGAAACTTGTCTGCGTAACTAAAGAACTTTGTGCGCAGAATGGGCACTAAGTCGCGATCGAGTTCAATGGCGTCTAAGGCACCCGCCTCATCGAGAATCTCTTCAGTTAAGGCGCCCAGTCCCGGTCCAATTTCCACCATGTGGTCGCTGGGCCGCGGGCTGACGCCTTTGATGATCCGGCGAATAACGCCTTGATCTTGTAGAAAGTTCTGTCCAAAGCGTTTACGTGCTTTGTGTCCAGGATTTTTACTCATGTGTAGATAGACCTTATGTTAAAGTTGGCGGTTATTTGCCAGTGTAGAGGCGTACTTTAAAGCGACTACTAAGCTGCCACAATCCGCCTGGCCACTGCCGGCGATATCCAGGGCGGTTCCGTGATCGACAGATGTGCGGATAATAGGTAAACCCAAGGTAATATTGACAGCTTTGCCAAAGCCGCTGAATTTCAGTACTGGTAGCCCCTGATCGTGGTACATTGCCAGCACAGCATCACAGTCGGCTAAATACTTGTCGGTGAACAAAGTATCTGCGGGCAGGGGACCTATTAAATCCATACCGGCATCGGTAAATTCTTGCAAAACTGGAATTATGGTATCGATTTCTTCCATGCCCATGTGGCCATCTTCACCGGCGTGAGGATTGAGGCCGCAGACCAATATTTTTGGTTTTTTGATGCCGAATACGCACGTTAGATCAGCATGAAGAATTTTAATGATTTGTCGTAATTTATCTTTAGTGATTGCCTGGCTAACTTGATTCAGCGCCAAGTGAGTGGTGACTAAAGCGACTCTGAGCTTCTCAGTGGCGAGCATCATCACAACTTCATGCGCATTGCACTGCTGTTGCAAAAACTCTGTATGTCCGCTAAAGGGGATCTCAGCTTGGTTGATGATGCCTTTGTGTACAGGAGGAGTGACCATAGCTTGGTACAAGCCCTGCAGGCAACCAGTGCAGGCTATTCTTAAGGTTTCGATTACGTAGGCTGAGTTACTGGCATCCAGTACGCCTGCAATTACCGAATTGTGCAGGGCGACAGGTTGCAAATAAATTTCACCTCTTTTACTAGCAGCATATACATCTGCATCAAAGCTGCGAATTTTTAAGGGTAAGTCTAACGATTGCGCAACTTGCTGCAGTAACTGAGGGTCTGCGATCACTATCAATTGATCTTGGTAGTCATGCTGAGCTATTTTGACAATGAGCTCAGGACCTATTCCGGCAGGCTCACCACTAGTAATAGCTATACGTTTAATCTTTGGCATCAGCGCACTCAAAATACATTTTCAAGATGGGATTATATATGATCAGCCCCCCTGTGTACTAGGCACAAGGGCGATCGAAAAATATGTTAGCCTGTTGGGTCTTGCTAGTGGTTGTTTTTAGACTAAAAAAGCAACCAGGTAGGTTGCTTTTATTTACTGGTTTTTCACCGCATCCGCAGGCTAAAGTAACTAAGGCTTAGTTTACTTGAATTCTACGAAGGCGTTGGTGCGGATTTCTCGCAGCCAGTTGGCTTTTTCTTCGGCGAATTTACGTTTGCCAATGATATTACGCGCTTGGTTCTCTTTGGCCAGATTGCTGACATCGACAGTTTTTCTCTGTACAACTTCGAGGATATGCCAGCCGAATCTGCTTTCAAAAGGTAGGCTGATCTGTCCTTCTTTGCTGTTGTTCATTACCTGCTCAAATTCAGGAACCATCTGTCCGTTTTCAGTCCAGCCTAGGTCTCCTCCCTGAGAGCTGCTGCCAGGGTCGTTGCTAAACTCTTCTGCAAGTGCTGCAAAATCGTCGTGGTGTTTTAGTAGTCGTTGGTATAGCTGGGCAGCTGTACGCTTGGCTTGTGCCGCTGAAATAATCTCACTGGGTGAGATTAAGATATGTCTGACTTTAGTTTTTTGAATGTTTAATGCGGCAGTTGCATTTCGACTGTCACGCAGAAGCAATATATGAAAACCACTGGGAGTTCTGGTGGGCTCGCTGAATTGATCAACTTTCAAAGAGGATATTGCACTTACCAGTGAGCTGGGGAGAGCGGCGACTTTTCTCCAGCCCATGTCACCGCCATTTAAAGCATTGGAGGCGCTGGAGTTGCTGATAGCCATGTTGGAAAATTTAGCACCAGCCGCTAACTTCTGGTAAATAGCGTCAGCCTTGGTCTTCGCGCTCTTGATGTTTTTGGGTGTCATCGGGCTTGCTATAGTGATTAATATGTCGCTGAGTAAAACTTCGGCGTTGCTTGCGCCAGCTTTGGAGCTTAGGAAGTTTTGCACTTCTCGGTCTGAAATTAAGATCCGCTGATTAATGTTGCTCTCCTGGACCTGCTTAATCAAAATATCCTCTTTGATTTTTTCCCTGGTCACTATGTAGTCCTGGCCTTGAGCAATCAGTGCCTCTCTGAATTTGGCTAGGCTCATGCCGTTGTTTTGCGCAATTTGACTAATAGTAGCATTTAGCTGTCTGTCGGTTACTTTTATCCCCTGCTCAGCGGCCATTTGCAGCATGATGCTGCGCAAGATCATCTGCTCCATTACCTGAGACTGTAATACTTGCTGCGTGGGAATTTGTGCTCCCTGTTGTCTGATCTGACTGCTTGCTCTTTTGAGGTTGTCAGTAAAATCCGATGCGAGGATGACATCTTCATTAACTACTGCAAGGATCCGATCGAGGGGGCTGGCAACAGCTCCCTGAGATAGCATCAACAAGCTAGTAATCAATGTGTAGTTAAGAATTTTTTTAATTGGGCTAATTGACAGCATTATAGTACTCACGTTTTTGATAACCTTTTATTTTATCTCTAAGCTCTTTGTTGGTGCTTTCACCTATCCCGCCTAAACCTTTAAGAATAAACTGAACTGCTATTGTTTTGTCTCTGTTGGGGTCTTTGAATTCATCTCTATATACCAGGCGGGTTTTCCAGCAGCAGCTCTCGTACTCTAATCCAAGTGCGGCATCAACAGTAGAATTTGTTCTCCAGTCGTACTGTACTAGACCTAGGCCGGACCAGTTATTAACAATCGGCCAGAGGATAGAAGCGGTGCTTTGCTTTCGTGTATCTCGAGTAAATCGGTGTCTAAACCCTACAACATGATTTGGATCGGCCTCATATTTTAAATCTAAGGTCATCTCAGAGTTATCCAGAGTGTCGGCATCGAATGTGGCGTCTATCAGTGCTCTCACTCGAGTGTTGGGTCTCCATGTCACCGAGGTGGCGAAGTCCGATGTGTCGTCTTCTATAGGAGCGGCACTGGGATCGATACGCACTTTGCGATCGGCAAAGTAGATCGCGTGACCGACACTGGCAGAGACAATTTCACGTCCCTCATCGGAAATAACTCTGGAGGTTAAGCCCAGAGAAATTCTCTTGGAGTCACCGAATCTATCGTCGCCGCTAAATCTGTTATCGCGAAATAGAGAGCTATAGTTAAAGGTGAGTTCTGAGGTGTCAAAGTCCGGAAGGTCTGTTTGATCTACATGAGGCACATATAGAGCGTACAATCTAGGTTCCAAGGTCTGAGTGTATCCTTTATCCTGGAAGCTAAATTCACGGTCAAAAATTAATCCCGAGTCTACTTCTAGAATAGGCACAGTAGCGTTTGGACGGTCGCTGGTGCCACTGACTTGATCGTTTAAGTTATAACGGGCGTGCCAGAGTTTTACACTAGGCTTAACATAGCCCCAAGTTTTAGTTACTTCACCGGAAATACTGGGGTTGAAAATCAGTCGCTCACCGGTAATACGATCCGAGCCGGTCAATCCTTCTAAGTCTCTATCGAAGCGCGTTAATACTGTTCTATGATTGAAGCTGACGTGTTCATAAGGGTCATCAGGTGACCCGCTGAACCTGATTTCGGGTAAGCGCTGGTAGGGCTTAGTCACACTGTCGTCAGTCGTTTGATATCTCTGTACTAAGACGGAACTCTGCCAAGTGTCCTGTTGATAAGTGACCTTTGCACTTTGATTGAGCTGACTGTTTTCGTCATCGTCCACATCTAAATCACTGCCGATGTCCGAAAAATATTCATTGTCGCTGACAGCCGTATAGTCGATATGGGTATTGAACTGCCCGTATTGCCCCTGATGATTGAGGCCTAACAACCAGCGCTGATCTTTGGTTGAATTATTAGTGGCAACTGAGCCCGTACTTACTTTGTTAAGGCTGCTTTTGTCCAAATAGCGAAATTCATTTTCCAACAGTAAGCTATCACTGCCTATAATTTTGGCCGTTAATGTGTCATCCATATTAGTGGCGATATTGAAGTAGTAGGGAATAGTGATCTGGCTGTCGCTGTCTGAAAATTTGAAGCTGGGGTAAAGAAAACCACTGCGACGACGATCGTCAATCGGAAAATAAAATACCGGAAAATAAATCACGGGTTGTCCGAACAATACCAATTTGGCATT
>MABF01000190.1 GCA_002163025.1 'Osedax' symbiont bacterium Rs2_46_30_T18 | reverse complement strand
CTGTAGGTAATAGATTCAGATTTCTCTGGATTATCCGCTTCCCAAATGATCGCAACTTGATCGCCACGCTGCTCTAAGTGACGATCAAGACAATTGTAGGAAGCGTTTAAGGTGCCGTCTTCGAACCATTTAATATCGACATTGCCAGGTGCGAAAGAGCTATTTTTCACTATGCTATAATCTTTGAACCAGTCGATTCTCTTGCCTTGTTCTCGCCAAAACCCATCTGGATCATTAACTGACTGCTTATACATCGTCTGATATTTTTGCTTATCGACGACAGCATTTGCGGCAAATGCAGCATCTACTTGGTATATTTTTTCTGTGCTCATTTCGGCGCCCTTATTTTTATAAGTTTTTGTCAAATAAAACACTTAGCATCTTTTCAATAGTCAATTTCAGGTTTCCTGTTTAGACTATTCTAAGCATCTCATTTTTATAAATAATCATTACTATCTATCGAACAATAATTTTCAACACCCCTCAAAAGGAGCAGACAAATATAGCAAAGCATCAGCAAATTAAAACTAGACCTTGGTATAAAGCCACTGCATCGCATTGATTCACATCACCTGCTCAACTACTTTTTCGCTTCAATAGATTATCTAAATCGATACCCGCCTCGCGAATTTTGGCCAGTTTATATCTGAGTGTTCTCGGGCTAATATCCAGCTTAAGCGCTGCCTCTTTCCTGCTACCATTAGTCGCTTTTAATACATCGACAATAATTTGGTACTCGTGCTGTCGTAAATCACTGCCAAGGTTACCAAAATCATCAATTTCATCTACCTGCTTGGGAGCAGCTGAATCTGCCTGCGGCGCTTTCAAGTTGACCCCAGGTTGCTCCTGCAAGTTAGTCGACAGTGCAATAGGCCCTGACAGCAAATGCAAGTCCTCTAGCAGAATTTGTGCCCCGGGCTGAATAATAAGCGCCCTCTGTATAACATTATCCAACTCTCTGACATTGCCAGGCCACTGGTGGGCCATAAGCGCCTGTTGTGCCTGGGCGCTAAAGCTGGCATTGGTTCTAGCCATTTTCTTACTGTATTTTGCCAGTATCTGCTGCGCCAGCGGAATGATATCTTCAACTCTGTCACGCAGCGCCATCCACTCTAAAGGAAATACATTTAGCCGATAGTAAAGGTCTTCACGAAACTTTTTTTCAGCCACAAATTCAAACAACGGGCGATTAGTTGTTGCCAGTACTCGTACATCCAGAGCAATAATAGTTTTG
>MABF01000248.1 GCA_002163025.1 'Osedax' symbiont bacterium Rs2_46_30_T18 | reverse complement strand
CACTGGCTCCCAGCACTAATGTTTTCATTGACCCACCTTTTTTGCTTACAACTTAAAGCCAGTGCTATCTATCGCTCTGCTACTGCGCTTTTATCTGTCAGATTTTCTGGATGGTAATTTTACCCCATACAATATAGGATGATAATTCCCAAAAATCGCATGAAAGGTATTCATTTTTGTATGGACTGGCGAGCTGTAAAGTTTGACTGGAATCGCGCTCGCGCATTTCTGGTTACTGTAGAAGAGGGCTCGCTGTCAGCGGCTGCTCGGGCGTTGGGGATGAGCCAACCGACACTGGGGCGGCAAGTATCGGCACTGGAAACGGAGTTAGGTGTAGTGCTGTTTGAACGCGTGGGCTCAGGTTTAGAGCTGACCCCTAGTGGTCTGGAACTACTTGAGCAAGTACGTTCCATGGGCGCTGCAGCCAACCGATTATCGCTGGCCGCCAGTGGTCAGTCGCTAGAACTACAGGGAAATGTCTGCATCAGCGCCAGTGAAGTACACGCCGCTTTTTGGCTGCCACCTATTATCGCCAAACTGCGCCAGTTGCAGCCTAAGATACACATTGAGCTGGTGGCAACCAGCCAAGTGAGTGATTTACAGCGCCGCGAAGCCGATATTGCGATTCGTAATTTCCGCCCTACCCAACCCGAATTAATCGCTAAAAAAATTAAAGATTCTACCGCCAGGCTCTATGCAACCCCAGCATATCTGCAAAGCATAGGACCTGTTAACACAGCCGAGGATTTACGCAGCGCCGATTTTATCAGCATTGACAGTACCGGCATGTTGCTCAAAGGGTTAAATGAGCGAGGGCTAGATATAGAAAAAGATAATTTTCCAATCTTATGCGAAAGCTACTTAGTACACTGGCAGTTAGTCAAAGAGGGCTTAGGTATCGGCATAATGCCCGAGGATATCGGCGATGATGAGCCCGCTGTGGTGCGGGTTTTAGGTGATAAAGTACCGCTCACTTTTCCTATCTGGCTAACTACCCACCGCGAACTACACACCAGCAGACGGGTAAGGTTAGTGTTTGATTTGTTGGTAGAGGAATTGGAAGGACAGTAGGACAGTTGGAAGTTGGAAGTTGGAAGTTGGAAGTTACTTGACTGCAACTTACGACTTCCGACTCAATACTTACTACTTGTCCCTGTTACTTACTACTATTTCCTGTTACTTGCGCCTTTACTTTTTAAAGTAACATTTTCGACAGTGAAGGGGCCAAGGTTGCATTGGAGGCCGCAGCGGCAGCGCCCAGCGCCACTGTAATTGGCCCCGCAGCTGCAGTGTAAACATTATCAAAGCTGTCCTCGGCCACCAGCACTGAGCCGCTGCGGGTAATACAGCTGTTTAGAATCGCTTCAATTAACCCACTGGAAACTACCCCACCGACAAATATCGCCTCTACGTCTAACGTCGATTTAACAATGTCTATGGCCCGCTCTAAATAGATGGCACTGTTCTCAATCCAGGCGAGTACCTCTGGGTCTTTATCTGTGAATAATTGCTCCACACGGGCGATTGAACCGGCATCTTCCGGTGAGAGTGACAGTGATTCGCACAGTGCAAACATCGACAGATAGCGCTCTAAACAGCCTCTTTTACCACAGTGGCATTGCTTGCCGTTAGTTTCGATGACGATGTGACCCAGCTCACCGGCGTTACTCTGATTTCCGCGGTACAGTTCTCCGTCTAACACTAATCCGGCACCAAACCCCAGGCCAAAATGTAGCAGTACATAGCTGCTGAGCCCCTTGCCTTTGCCATAAAAAAACTCCCCCAGGGCTGCCGCTGCTGCATCATTTTCCAGAATTACCGGTTGTCCTAGCTCTGTACTGAGCAGCGCTATATTTTCTGCCAAGCCAAACTCGGCAAAAGCGGTGGTTTCCAGGCGTGCCACTTCCCTGCCGCCAAAGGGGCCGGGGGCCGCTACTCCTATACCTATGACTCTGTCGGCAAACTCCGGACACTGGGATCGAAATACCGAAACCAATTCAAAAATCAGTGCGTTAGTGGCATCGACACTGCGCTTTTTTAGCTGCCGCGAGTCTGACCAGACTTGAGTACCCGCTAAATCACAGGCCACCGCTGTGACAGTGAACTGATCGACTTGTATGCCGACGCTAAATGCCTTAGTCGGACACAGTTGTACCAACATCCCTGGGTTGCCGCGGCCCTTTTTCTCTCCGGCCGATAAACTGACTATTTGCTCGTCGATCAACTCGGCCACTATGTTCTGCACTGTCTGCCGCGAGAGCTGGGTCTGGCTGGAAATCGATGTCCGTGAAACAGGCCCCTGCATGCGAATTATCTCTAGTACCACTGAGTGGTTATGAGATTTAGCGCGCAGTAAATTAGTGCCTTTGGTACGAAACATAGTACTTAACCTGTTGAATTATTGGGGACAGCTGCGGGCAACTATATCACAAAAAAAGCGGCTGCTCGGGCCTATATGAGATCGATGCGGCAAATATAAGATTGCCAACTTACTAAAATTTATTTATTAAATCAAATTGACATAATAAATAAATTCAGCATAATAAATGAGCAAACTTACTGATAGACACTAAAAATACCGAGGAGAATTGAAAGTCATGAAACTAAAAAAAATCGCATTGACTTCTGCAGCCTTTGCGCTGGCCAGCGTGATGCACACCACGGCACTAGCAGAAACCACCATCAAAGCACTGTTTATGAGCCAGGCGGCCTACAGTGAAACCGATGTTAAATCTATGACCGCGGAATTTGAGAAATCCAATCCCGATGTCAAAGTGAACTTAGAATTTGTTCCCTACGATGCATTGCACAGCAAAATTGTCGCCGCCTCCGGGGCTGGGAGTCAGGGCTACGACGTAGTGTTGTTTGACGTAATCTGGCCGGCTGAATTTGCCAAGCGCGGTTTCTTACTGGATGTCAGCGATCGCATTCCCAGCGATTACAGTGAGCAGATTTTCCAGGGTGCCTGGACCACCGTTGAATACGCTGGCAAGCGCTATGGAATGCCTTGGATCTTAGATACTAAATACCTTTTTTATAACAAAGAAATGTTATCTAAAGCCGGCATAGCGACGCCACCAAAAACCTGGGACGAGATGCTGCAACAATCTAAGATCATCAAAGACAAAGGCATTGTTAAATACCCGATGGTATGGAACTGGTCACAGTCTGAGGGCATGATCTGTGATTACACAACAATCATGTCATCAATGGGCGGCGACTTCTTTATTGACGGCAAGCCTGCTTTCAACACTGGCGGTGCTGTGCAAGCGCTTAATTACATGCGCGGGTCACTGGATGATGGATTATCCAACCCAAGCTCTCGGGAATTCTCCGAAGAAGATGTACGCCGGGTATTCTCAAACGGTGAAGCGGCCTTTGCCCTGAACTGGACTTACATGAATGCACTGGCTAACGATCCTAAAGAGAGCAAAATCGCAGGTAAAGTAGGTATCGCCCCCGCTCCGGGTACTGCGGGTATCTCAACCGCATCTGCAGTCAACGGATCTATGGGTCTGGGCATACCCAGTGGCAGTGCACATCCTGACGAAGCTTGGGCCTTTATCAGTCACTTAACTAAACAGGGCACTCAAGAGCAGTTCTCTAAACTGAGCTTACCTATCTGGAAGAAATCTTACACTGTGCCTGCTGTGACCAATGGTCAACAAGACTTAGTTGCGGCGGCTAAAGAGTCTATCGCGGTGATGTACCCTCGCCCGCTGGTTAAATCTTACGCTGAGATTTCTGACATTTTGCAGCTGCGTATTCACGAAGTACTACTGGGCAAAAACGACGCTCAGTCAGCTTTAGATGCTGCCAGTAAAAAAGTTGCCCGCATCCGCTAACAGCAACCCTTCGAAGCAACTATTCAATCGCTTTGTCTAGCTAAAAAGCCCCGCCAGCACTGCATTTAATTGCACTGCGGGGCCTTCCATTAATACCCAAACAATCTTTTGGAGAGTGTGATGCGATCATTAATAGGCGCAAAACAACAAAAATGGTTATTGTTAGCGCCCGCGCTTACGGTACTCGCACTTATCTCTTTTGTTCCCTTTGTGAAAACGCTCTGGCTGAGTTTCAGCGACAGCGAGATCTCTGCACTACCTACTGTGGTCTCTTTTATAGGCCTGGAAAACTATATTTACGCCCTGACCGACCCGGACTTTATACTCTCACTGGGACGCACTTTGTATTTCACTTTTGTCTCGGTTGGCGCCGAAGTAATTTTAGGCGTCGCTGTAGCGCTTTTGCTCAATCAGCAGTTTAGAGGTCGCACTTTGATGCGCGCACTGATTATCTTGCCCTGGGCCATACCGACTATCGTCAATGCAGTCACCTGGCGACTTATTTACAACCCTGATTACGGCGCGCTGAACTCACTGTTAATGCAGTTGGGGATCATTGGCGAATACCGCAGTTGGTTGGGTGATCCCGATGTCGCCATGAACATGGTAATACTGGCAGATGTCTGGAAAAATTTCCCACTGGTCGCCTATGTGGCACTGGCGGCACTGCAAACCGTACCTATGGATATGCTAAATGCGGCACGGTTGGAGGGCGCGAACGCCTGGCGACGCTTTTATAAAATAACCTTACCCTGGATTATCGGCCCACTGCTGGTAATTATTGTACTGCGCTCAGTGGAAGCATTCAGGGTGTTTGACATTATTTATGTGATGACCCGCGGCGGACCTGCGAATCAAACCAAAACCGCCAGCTTTTATGTCTACCAGGAATACTTTAGCTATTTGCGCTCAGGCAGCGGGTCCTCCTACGCCATTATCGTGGCATTGATTTCTATTATTCTGATCTATGGCTATTACAAAGCCGCCAAGCGACAGAACGGGAGTTTATAATATGCACAGTACTATCAAAAGACCCCGCTATCTGAGCTATTTGCTCTACTCTAGTTTGATTCTGTTAGCTTTTTTTGTATTAGCGCCAGTGGCCTGGTTGCTGCTGATGAGCTTAAGCAGCCCTACCGATTTGACTAAAGTACCGCTGCAGTGGATACCCTCGCAGTGGGATTTCAGTCGCTATGCGCAATTATTGGATGGGCACAATGGTTCCGGCGAGCGTTTTCTGGCGGCCATGCTTAACTCTCTGATCATTGCCACCAGCGCCACTGTGATTGCCCTCTTTGCCGGAGTGTTAGCCGCTTATGCCTTTTCCAGGCGCAATGCTTCTATGCTGCTGATGTTCGCCTTTCTGGCGACGATAATGATGCCGCCAGTAACCTATATTTTGCCACTGTATTCAGCCTTTAGTGATCTGGGCATTTTGAATACAAAAGTGGCACTGATCATTTGCTACTGCGCCATGTTGATTCCCTTTGCCATCTGGCTAATGAAAACCAACATCGACGTGCTCCCAGAAGAGATCGAACAGGCAGCCATGATCGAGGGAGCAGGAACCCTTTATACCTTACGCAAAGTGGTGCTGCCAATTATTTTACCGGCGATTGGCGCAACCGCAATGTTGTCATTTTTAACCGCCTGGGATGAGTTTTTTTACGCACTGATCTTCAGTAGTGACTTAAGCGCCAAAACGATACCTGTAGCCATCGCCGACTTCTCAGCGGGACGGGTCACAGATTTTGGTGTAATCGCCTCCGTGGGCGTTTTAGCTTCCCTGCCCCCGGTGATAGTCGCCCTGTTCTTCCAGCGTTTTATCGTATCGGGATTAGTCGGTGGCAGTGTTAAAGGTTAGAGATTAGATACAAATATAGAGCCTATATAAAAACAACAGACAAGCGAGATGTATTTTGAGTGATTCAAACAGCAGCTTTATAAGTAATCAAGTGAGTAATCCCCCCCCTGGACAGGTCAGCGGCAGTACAGACGCCAGCCAACGCCAACAGAGTTACAATAACGCCAATAGAGACGAGGCTATTTTATCGATTCGCTCACTGTATAAAAGTTATTACGACGCCAGTATTTTGCAGGACATTAATCTGGACATTAACAGCGGCGATTTCTTAGTCTTAGTTGGCCCCTCTGGCTGTGGCAAGTCTACCTTGCTCAGTTGCATAGGCGGACTAACCGATGTGACTTCCGGTGAGATTTACTGCAAAGGTAAAGACATCAGTCAGCTGGACCCGGCCAAGCGCGATATCGCCATGGTATTTCAGTCCTATGCATTGTTCCCCAATATGACAGTGGCGCAAAACATAGGTTTTGGACTTGAAGTACGCAAAGTTCCCGCGGCGAAACGCACAAAAAAAATTCAGCAAGTGGCCGAAATCCTGCATTTAGAGCCGCTACTGGACAGAACTCCGGCGCAACTCTCCGGCGGGCAGCGCCAGCGCGTTGCTATGGGCAGGGCTCTGGTGCGCGATCCAACTTTGTTTCTATTCGACGAGCCACTGTCGAATCTGGATGCTAAGTTGCGTTTAACAATGCGCACAGAGATCAAACATTTACATCAGAGGCTCGGTGGCACCATGGTCTACGTCACCCACGATCAAGTGGAAGCGATGACCTTAGCCAGTAAAATAGTGGTACTTAATCAGGGCGTGATTCAACAATTCGGCACGCCAGATGAGGTCTATAAACGCCCGGCAAACACTTTTGTCGCAGAATTCATGGGCTCACCCGCAATGAACTTAATGCAGGCCAAAGTATTAGTAGAAGCCGGTGATCTAAAGATTCAGATCCAGCGAGAAGATGAGCCGCCGATTATTTTTAGCGAGCCTGCAGCCACTGATGCACTGCGCGCATTTGCCAACCGGAGTGTTATCGTTGGTTTGCGCCCGGAGTCTATCAGTGATTTACCAGCGCGGGATCCGCAGCGCAGTCACAGTGTCGACTGTCGAATCGACTATTTAGAGGGCATTGGCTCCGATGTGTACGCCACTTTGAAAATAGCTGGCGGTGATGTCGTCAGTCGCCTGCACGGTGATTCATCGGTGCGCGCAGGTGATCGTCAGCAACTGCACTTTGATCTCAGTAATATTTCCTATTTCGACCCCAGTAGCCAACTCAGGATATAACCTAATGCACTCATCTATCTGGCAAGCCTACTCTATAGCCGCTGATGCAGGTTATATCAGCGGTATAAATACCCGCATAGCACTGATTTGTGGAGCAACTTAATGCACATATCTAACAGTAAAACTTACTCTATAGTTGCTGATGCAGGTTACATAAGCGCTATAAATACCCGCATAGCACTGATTTGTGGAGCAACCTAATGCACATATCTAACAGGAAAAC
>MABF01000273.1 GCA_002163025.1 'Osedax' symbiont bacterium Rs2_46_30_T18 | reverse complement strand
TTATCGACGTTACTCAGGCACCGATACAAAAACTGAAAATAGAACTGACAGAATCACTGGATCAGAAGGATATTGAAGGTAATATTGTAAAAATGAATCAGTTGATAGCTTGTGGAATATCTATTTCGATGGATGATTTTGGCACTGGTTTCTCCTCTTTAAACTGTCTGCGAAAGCTGCCTTTGGACCAGCTAAAAATTGATCAGTCCTTTGTTGAGGATATAGGACAAGATGCCAGCAGTGACATTATCGTTAAGACTATAATTGGCATGGCCAGCAATTTGCGTATGGAAGTGATCGCGGAAGGGGTAGAGACAACCGAGCAAAGAGACTTTCTATTGCGCCATGGCTGTAAGCTTTTTCAAGGGTATCTGTTTGGAAAACCATTCCCCGTGGCACTGTTTGAGCAGTATACGCTGGGTATTAATGGAGAAAAACTCTCTGGCCTTTAAGCTGCTAACGCTATGTCCTCTGCAAAACGCAATTATCTAGGCAGTTCAGTGCTACCATGGAGGTACTGTGACGGTTCAATTGAGGCGCTCTTCAGCACTAAGCGCTACAGCCCCATTAAGGGGCTGCAACGCTCGGTGGCGTTCTCTATTATTTGTTCTCCTGCATAAAGTTAACAATGTGATCGGCAATCAGATCTCCATCTTCTTCCAGAGCAAAATGGCCTGTGTCTAAAATATGAAAGTCTAAGTTCTGCAAATCGCGCTTGTAGGGATGAGCCCCCGCTTCAGGGAATATGTAGTCACCTTTACCCCACACTAGCAAAGTCGCAGGTTGATGTTCTCTAAAATACGCTTGCCACTGTGGGTATAGCGCCGGGTTAGTACCGTAGGAATAAAACAGCTCTAATTGAATCTCTTTATTGCCAGGGCGATCTAATTTAGCTTGGTCTACCGTCCAGTTATCCGGGCTGATGGTTTCTGGATTGCGAGTACCATTGGTATATTGCCATTGGGTTGCGCCTACGTGTAACAATGAGTCCTTAAGGGCCAGAGCATTTTCTGCTGATTTATCTTGCCAATAGGCTTTAATCGGTTTCCAGAAATCCCCCAGTCCCTCATCGTAGGCATTACCATTTTGGATAATAAGCCCCTGAACTCTCTCTGGGTGGGCGGCAGCGATTCTAAAACCAATGGGTGCGCCGTAGTCCATCAGATACATAGTATATTGCTCAGCCCCTACCTTGGCGAGGAAGGCATCGGTAATTTTAGCCAGGTTATCAAAACTGTATTCAAATTCACTAATTGCAGGCATTGAACTATTACCAAACCCTGGGTAGTCAGGGGCTATGACATGATACTTTTCTGCCAGTTTAGGTATCAGATTACGGTACATATGTGAAGAAGTTGGGAAACCATGCAATAAGACAATGGTCTTTTCGTTATCGACACCGGCCTCGCGATAAAATATCTGCTGGTCTTGCACTTGAATAGTTTTGTGCAAAGTTTGCGCTGCACTGACTGGACTGATAGTGGATAAACCAAAGATAAAGACACTGGCAGCTGCGCTAAGGTAATTCTTTACCCTGCTGATTTTGTTGCTGGAGTTAATTAATGTGTTCATGATATTTCCTTTAATTTGTTATTGACTGTTTTGTCAGCAAGCCGTTTTGCTCATGGGTTAATAGTTCACTAAAACCACCTATGGACTGGTTTCCGATAAATATCTGCGGATAGGTTCTGGCCGTGGTTCTGTTATGCAGTTGCTCAATATGTTGCGGATGTAGGTAGACATCGTATTCAACAAAAGCTAGCCCGCGATTTAGCAGCAGGCGTTTCGCGTGGGTACAATAACCACATCCGGGCCTGGTATATATTTCAACTTTTGGCATGTAATTCCCTCGTTAGTGCTTAGTTCAAATAGCGTTGTGATGCGATGAGGTAATTATCCATATTGAAGCCGTATTGATAAACAGGGTTGATGTTGAATGGTTGTCAACGTAGCATTGACAGTTCCAGTTGTGAGGACGATTTATGGATAGCTTAGATGGTTTAAAGACGGTGGTGGCTGTAGTTGAAACAAACTCTTTCACTGCGGCCAGCGAGAGGTTGGGGATTTCTAAGGCACTGGTGAGTAAATATGTGGGCGAAGTGGAAAGTCAGTTAGGGGTCAGGCTATTTAATCGTACCACCAGAGCGGTTTCTCTGACAGAGGCGGGGCGACTCTATTATCAGGACTGTGTGGCACTGCTTGAGCAGTATTCTGCGATGCTTGACAGTGTCACTGGAGATAGCACACAAGTACGTGGTTTATTAAGGATAAGCGCGCCAGTGACTTTTGGCGAGATGAAGCTGGCCCCTTTATTGCCGAAATTCTTGCGTCTATATCCTCAGCTACAAGTAGAATTAGTACTTACCAATGCCGCCATAGACATGCTTGAAGAAGATATTGATCTGCGCTTACGGATTGGTGGAGTCGATGATTCCAATATGATAGCCAGGCATTTAAACACATTTGCGCTAGTGTTAACTGCATCCCCTGCTTATATAAAAGAGTATGGCTTGCCTAAAACGGCGCAGCAAGTGGCCGAACATCGTTGCATTATTGACAGTAATTTCAGGGTGGGGAGGCAATGGCCAATAATATCCCCTACAGGAGAGGCACAAACCATCAGTGTCAGTTCAGCGATTGCTGCTAATAGCCCGCAAGCGGTACGTGAAATCGCCATCGCCGGTGGCGGTATTGCCATGACCCCTGATTTCATTGTTGAAGATGCCATCGACAGCGGCTTGCTTATACCTATCCTAGCGAGATATACCACCTTAGAATTTGGCCTGTTTGCTATTTACCCGCATCGAAAGTATGTGGCGAAAAAGGTCAGGTGTTTCATTGATTTTGCAATAGAGGAATTTGCCCGATAATTATTAGCCGGGCACTGTCTGCAGGATCTTAATCGATGCCCGTTATTTTATGGGTTTGCAAGCTCAGCTTCCAGCGCGGGTGCGCCATGCAGTACTCGATGGTGGCTTTAGTGTGATTGGCGTTATCTTGCGCCATTGGCTGCAGGTAGAAGTGTTCAAAGTTAAGCTGCTCAAAGCGCTGTGGCATAGCCAGTGACTGGGGGTAGACTAATTTTAACTCTTGGCCACACTCGATTATTACTTCGGCATCTGCCTTGGGGCTGACACAAATCCAGTCGATCCCCGCCGGCAGTTGTTTGGTGCCGTTGGTCTCGATGGCTATTTCGAAGTTCCGCTGTTTCAGGGCGCTTGTCAGAGCTTCATCTAATTGCAGTGCCGGTTCACCACCGGTAAAAACGACATAGGGGACGCCCTCAACGGATCGGCCAAGTTGGGGCGTTGGCCAGAAACTGGCGATTTTATCAGCCAGTTCCAGAGCAGTGGAAAATTTTGCACCGTTTTGACCGTCGGTGCCGATAAAGTCAGTATCACAGAAGTCACACACAGATTTTGCTCGGTCCCGCTCTCTGCCACTCCACAAGTTACAGCCGGTGAAACGGCAAAATACGGCGGGGCGTCCGGCTTGGGCGCCTTCGCCTTGCAGGGTGTAGAACATCTCTTTAACTTTATACATGGGGGTTATCTTTGTGCTTAATTTAGGGTAAATACAATTTTAGCTAAAGCACAGGGCTTTAGCTAATCAGCATCTTTGGATCTGTATTTAACGTTTTACTTCACCGCCGAACGCTTGCAGTAATTGCGGTAATAGTTTTTGTAGTTCAAGGGTTAATCGAGAAGTGTCGGCGTCTAACCGCGCCAGCGGATCATCTGAGTTCTCTTCGTTGAGCTCAGTTGCCAGCTGATCGGTAGGCTTTAGTCGCTTAACCGATAAGTCTTCATGCAAGATGAAGCTCAAGCTCTCATCCCACTCCAGTGCCAGCTTGCTGACTTGTTTACCTGCATCTAAATGCATGGTGATTTCGTCGCATTGTAAATCTTGACCTTTAACTTTAATCACAGCACCTTCACCGCTCTGATCTTTTAACTCACACTCTTCCAAGCATTTAAAGGCTGGAATCAAGTTTTCCTGGCTCAGCCACTGAGACATCATCACACCTGGAGAGTGGTTAACATCCGGCAATTTGATCGGCAGTGTATCTAAGCTGTTGCGCAACAAATTTAACAATTCTTCAGCCTTGGCATAGCTGGAGCTGTCAACCGCAATAAAACCTTGTTGTGGGACTATTAAGGCGCTGGTTTGGCTGTATTTGCTGAAGGCGCGCGGCAGCAAATCCAAGATAATTTCATCTTTAAGTGTCAGCTGCTCTTTACGATACACTTTACGCCCTTCCTGGTGTTCGATGATAGCCACTTTGTCTTTCAACTGTTGGTTTACCACTGAGCTGGGGACCAACTTATCTTCTTTCTGGGCGGTGATCAAAAAGGCGCCGGTACTAGAAAATACTTGGCTTTCCTGCATTTTGGGGTGCGGAGCCACCCAGCCGTAGCGGGATAATTCCTGACTTTTGCAGGGAGTGAAAGAGTGTTCGGCAAAAGCCTCCTCCAGTTGTTCGCTGCTGTAGTTAACGGTTTCGGTAAAACGATAGAAAATTATATTTTTAAACCACATGTGCAGCATATCCTCAGAAGTAACGTATTGTTGACAGTTTAATGGTCCAATTGGTCGTTCACTGGCTTCGGTGCCGGCAATATTCTGCAGCGACTGTTTGCTGCAGAAGCTGCTGATATTGCGCAGATCAACTGGATCTCGCAGCAAGTTGATGCTGCAAACAGAACGGTATGAATGATTAAAGGTCGACTATTGTATTGATTTTTAGCGCCGCTAACGAGTATTAATTAGATTATTTTTGTAGCTGCAGTGCGCAAGCTTTGTCGATAATCAGGGCGGCGATAATAGCGGCATTACGACTGGCGTTACTGAGAAAACTGCTGAAGTCACTGCCAATGGAGCCATCGCTGTGCAATTTATCAGAAACAGTCTTAGCGATGACAAAAGGAATGTTGTGCTGCTGGGCCACTTGGGCGATAGCGCAGGCTTCCATATCGACTAATAACGCATGTTGACACTGATGGTGGATAGCTTGTTTACGAGTGGCAGTACCCACAAACTCACATCCTGAAGCGATCAGGCCATAACTGACTTTTACCTGGGAATGTTGTAGTGACCCCAGATCCAGCTGTGAAGCGACGGAGCGTATTATTGGGTCGTGACTTTGCGCCTGAGCAGGTTCCAAAATCAGTTCTCCCGGGCGCATTAAGTAGTCACCCTGATCGAGTGATGAGTAATAGTCGTGTTGGATGACACTGTCGCTAATCACCATTTCACCGATCTCTAACGCAGAGCTAAGTGCGCCACCGACACCGACCAATACTATTTGCCCAATTTCCTGCGCCGCAAGGATCAGCGCCAGTTTAACCCCGGCATTGACATTGCCCATGCCGGACTCACAGACGTAGATATCTAGCTGCTGCTGACGGTACTGCTGTAGGTTCAACTGCAGCGGCGCGCTGATTAAATGTTGTTCTATTAACGGGCCCAACATTTTTGTCAGAGCGGTTTTTTCCTCTGCCAAAGCGCAGATAAACAGAATGTTATTCATATCACAGGAGCATCCAGAATACTGATTAAGCCGCGCCAGGGAATACTGTAAAGACCAAACGCGACAATGGCGGCACCGCTGATTTGCTGGCTGATGCGCTTGCTCAATAGGCTCTTTAGCTGTTTCGCCAGCAGACTGGTGGTCATCATCGCTGGCAGAGTGCCCAGTCCGAAGAACAGCATCAACAGTGCACTTTGAGTGCTGCTATTAGCGGCGCTGCTCCAGATCAGAGTACTGTACACTAGGCCGCAGGGTAGCCACCCCCAAAATATACCTAAGGTGAAGGCCTGCCTGAGGTTGCTGACCGGTAACAGTTTGCTGGCGGCGGGGCTGATAAAGCGCCAGAGTTTGTGGCCCAGCGTTTCTATTTTGGTCAGCCCGCGCCACCATTGAGCGACGTACAAGCCCATAGCGATAAGCATCAGTGCGGCGAACAATCGTAAATAGCTTTCCATAGCGCCGTGTCGAAACAGATAATCCACAGAGCCGAGAATGGCGCCGGCAGCTGCATAACTACTGATTCGACCGAAATTATAAAATAGCAAGCTGCGGGTTTTATTGGCGTTACTGGTCAGGGCGATACTGGAGGCTATCCCACCGCACATACCTATGCAGTGCGCGCTACCCAGTACGCCGAGAAAGAATGCACTGCCCAGAGAGAGTGTGTCAAACATTAGCGCTCCTCAGGGGAGGTTTTTGAATTGGATTTAACTGTATTTTTTTGATCATTAGCGACAGTGCTTTTGATATCGTCGGGGATTAACTCATCATCGTCATCAAACAGTATTTTGTGGGCTGGCGATTCAAGGTCATCATACTGGCCGTTGTTTACGCTCCAGAAGAAAAAAGCGATAGCAGCAAAGAAAAAGAACACTGAGATGCCAAGCAGAAAAGGGAGTATTTCCATCAGGGATTCCGCCTCTGTTTATCAATTATATTTTTACCTAGACGCAGTGCATTAGTAACAACCAGTAATGAGCTTAGCGACATGCCGATGGCAGCGGCATAAGGGGGGATCAAACCGAAGGCTGCCAGGGGCAGGGCGGTCATGTTGTAGCCAAAAGCCCAGCCGATATTTTGCCTAATGACCTTATTAGTTTTTTTCGCCAGCAGTACCGCCTGAGCAATTACCGCCAACTCACCGCTGGTCAATACGGCATCGGCATGGGTTTTTGCCAGATCTGAGGCGCTACCCATGGCGATAGAAGTTTGGGTTCCCGCAAGCACCGGTAAATCATTGATGCCATCACCAATCATTAACACTTTGGCTCCCTGGTGTTGAAGGGTCTGGATATACTGTGATTTTTTCTCGGGACTGGCACCTGCGCAAACTCGCTCAATCCCGAGCTCAGCGGCAATCAACGGCGCACTGCAGGAGCTATCACCGGTGAGCATGTGTACATTGATACCCAGTTGCTTCAAAGTATCAACGCAGAATTTGCTGTCCGGGCGCAAGCTGTCGCCAATCAGGAACCAGCCTATAATTTGACTCTCATCACATAACAGTAGCCAGTGGCCGTCTTGTTCTGGCATCGAATAGACTAATTCCTTTCCCAGCAGTTGCGCAGAAAAATCAGGCTTGCCAATCCGATACAGCTTGCCCTGGACAAATCCCTCGATCCCCTCGCCGAGAGTAACAGCAATATTATCGGCGCTGCGCTGCAGGTAAAACCGAAAGGCCTGGGCAATTGGATGCTCTGAATTAGCTTCCAGGGCAGCCGCTATTTGTAGGGCGGATTGAGGATCTGCGGCGATGGTTTTTTCGATGCACAGATTCCCCTGAGTCAAAGTACCTGTCTTGTCGAAGACAATATCTGTGCACTGCGCTAAATTTTCCAGCACGTGACCGCGGGTAATCAACAGTCCTCGCTGGCGCAAGTTTCCGGTGGCTGTGGTCAAGGCTGTAGGTGTGGCCAGAGAAAGTGCACAGGGGCAAGTGACCACTAATACAGAAAGAGTGATCCAGAAAGCTTTGCCTGGGTCAATAAAGTACCAGCTGATACTGACGACAATGGCGGCCAATAGCACACAGGCGACAAAGTAGTTGGCTACTTTGTCGGCAAGTTTGGCCATTTTCGGTTTTTCGCTGGCGGCGCGCTCCAGCAGACGCACTATCGCCGATAATTGGGTCTGACTGCCGACATGGGTGACAGTCAATTGGATTGGGTTCTCAACGTTCAAAGTGCCGCCCACTACCGCTTCGCCGACTGAGCGTTGCTGCGGCATATACTCACCGGTGAGCGCTGATTCATCAATACTGGAGAATCCGCTGTCAATGGTTGCATCAGCGGGGATCAACTGGCCGGGTTTGACTAAAATTCGATCGCCGACCTCCAGCTCTGCTGCGGATATCAGCTGCTCTATACTGTCGCCCTGATCATCCTGCATCAGTTTAATCGCCGCTTGTGGCAATAGATTTTGCAGCGCGTTACCGGCACGCCCGGTGCGGTGCCTGGCCTGCATTTCAAGGTAGCGGCCAAACAGTAAAAAGAAAGTGAACATGGATACTGAGTCGAAATAAATTTCACCGCTTTGGCTGATGGTGGCCCAGGCGCTGGCAACAAAGGCACCACCTATAGCGATAGATACTGGCACATCCATGCTCAAGTGGCGGGTTTTAAGGTCACGGTAGGCCGCGCTGAAGAAGGGCAGGGCGGCATAGAGAATAATCGGGGTGCAAATAATAAAGCTGCTCCAGCGCAGCCATTGTTCAGTGCCAGTTGCTATACCCTGAAAGTCGCCGGCGTAAAGTGCTATTGCCAGTGCCAGTACTTGCATCATACCAACGCCGGCAACACCGAGGCGAAGCATGGCACGTTTTTGCTCACGCGCTAGTAATTGCTCTTCGATGTCGGGTCGGTACGGATGACCACGGTAGCCTATCTGATATATCTTGGTTAGGATCTCGCTGAGTTGGATTTCACCTGGTTGCCAACTGATCTGCGCACGGTGGTTGCTCATGTTGACTGAGAAGCTCTGTACGCCGGGCTGCTTCTGTAAATGGTGTTCTAACAGCCAGATGCAGGCGGCGCAAGTGATGCCTTCGATGACTAAAGTAGCCTCCTTGAGACCATCTGCGCTACTGTTTACAAAACTGCCTTGTACTTTGTCGCTATTGTATAACGCCAGTTCTTCTGGAACGAGAGACTGTAAGTCCAGGCTCTGGCTAGCTGAGTTATCAGTGCGATGTCGGTAGTAATTGTGTAGGCCGCTATCTATGATAGTTTGTGCGACTGCCGAGCAACCTGGGCAGCACATGGCCCGGCTGATACCATCGATCAGCACACTGAAATTACTGTGTTTAGGAATGTCTAACAGGCAGTGATAACAAAGGTGCTCTGGTACTTCAAGACTATCCATATATCTAAGGTTTCTCTGCCCTTAAGGAGAATTTTCGCTGCTCGAAAGGTGGGTTTATTTCGCTGCGAAGTCGCCAGCTGGCATCCCCCGGGTTAATCATGATATAGCGCTTACCATTGATTGGCGCCGCTAAAGATCCGAGGTAAAACGGCTGTCCGGCCACTTGCCTGAGAGCGATACTCAAATCGTATTTTTGGTGGGTTGGCGAGACAAAATCAAGCGTAATAACACTCGGATAGTCTGCGAATTTACCGCCTAAGCGCAGCGACAAATCCCCCGTGAGGTTGTCGACAGACAGCTCTGCGGTAATCTTTTTGTCGTAGGCGGCCTGCAGTTTGGTCGGATCGCTGATATAGCCGCGAGCCTCACGATAATAATCATCTTTAACTATGCCATCGGAGCTGACTATGGACACCACGAGGAAGGTTGTTCCGGCAATGACGGTGGCAACTAACGGGATCATCGCTAATAATAACCAGGGCTGTTTATACCAAGGATCGAGGGCGTATTCTTGTTCAGTTTTCATAGTTGAATTGGTCAAACTCGTATTAAAAATATGCGCGTATACTACCTTAACTTGTGCTGTTCTGCGATAAATGATCGCCTCTGCAAGGGCAATATATTTTAATCTAGAACACCTTTGTCAAAGAAGTAACAGCGCACAGAGGCTGCGCTGGAAAAAAAGATAAGTAAGGCTAATACCGTCAATTGACGGGTGCCATAAAGCGGCTTTCTGTTACCGCATGTGTATCGGGGTCAGAAACAGCTTCAACCCGAATGTCGATCGGTGTATTGCGCTGATTTATTTCATAGCTACTGGCACGTATTCTGATAGGGTAGTCGATCAGTTCTCCCGCCTCGACCAGCACTGTGGCGCCGCTCATCAATTGTATTCCTTGAATTCCGCTTATCGATATTATAAAGCGCTCGTCGCTGTTTCCTTTGTTGGCAATTTTCAGGGTATAGGCATTCTCTATAAGATGATCTGATACTTCAATAAACATCTGGCTCCTGTCCCTGTGCACGTCGACCTCAATAGGCTTTCGATCAAAAATAACATAACCGAAATAGACCATCATGGCGATCACGATCAGTAGATAAGAGAGTAGCTTGGGGCGTAAAATTCGAGTATCGCCCCCTTCTAAATTGGTTTCTGTGGTGTATTTGATCAGGCCTTTGGCATAGCCTATGCGGCCCATAATGTCATCGCAGGCATCGACGCAGGCGCCGCATGCAACGCATTCAATTTGCAGGCCATCACGTATGTCAATACCGGTTGGGCAGACGTTAACACAATGGTTGCAGTCGATGCAGTCTCCAAGCCCCTCGGCGACATAGTCGGTTTTTCGGCTGCGTTTACCGCGGCTTTCGCCGCGCTTTTCATCGTAGGAAATAATCAGCGTGTTGCTGTCAAACATAACACTTTGAAAACGTGCATAGGGGCACATATAAATACACACTTGCTCTCGCAACCAGCCGGCATTGCCATAAGTGGCTACTGCGATAAAGCCAATCCACCAGAGTTCCCAGGGGCCCAAGGCGAGCGACAAAAAGCTGGGGGTGAGTTCGCGTATCGGAGTGAAGTAGCCAACAAAAGCCAGGGCGGTAGTAATAGAGAGAACAAACCAAATGCTGTGTTTGGCAAGTTTGCGGCACCAGAGCACAGCTGTCATAGGTTTCTTATCCTGGCGCATGCGCTGGTTGCGGTCTCCTTCTGTGATCCGCTCAGCCCAGATAAATAACCACGTCCAGACAAACTGCGGACAGGCGTAGCCGCACCAGAGTCGCCCGGCAAAGACAGTGGCCACAAACAGCACAAAGGTCAGAATAATTAATAGCCCGGATAACAGAATGAAATCTTGTGGCCAAAAAGTAGCACTAAAGACATGAAACTGACGACTGGGTAAGTCGAATAATATCGCCTGTCGGTCACCCCATTGGATCCAAGGTGAGCCGTAAAACAAAACCAGCATTATAGCCCCTGAGATGATTCGCAGGTTCTTATAAATACCTTTATAAAACTTTACGTAGATGTGCTCACGTTTTGCGTATAAGTCGTAAGTTTCGACTTCTCTGGTGGGCTTAGGGGTTATGTCGTTGACTGGGATTTGCTTCATCTGTTGTCCACTTGGGCTCAAAACTTGTCTATAAGGTTTGTTGGCAATAGTTAATAGTTGCCGTATACCCCTTGATTTTAGCGCTATATGGCTGAACTGTCGCTACTCGCTATCTTTATTAAGCAAACGGCCTATTTGCTGGTTTAGCAATAGATACAAGTAGATTAGTGAATTGTTATTTTTGATGCATATGGAGTGTCTGACTGTTTGTGTTTTTGAGCTACAGGCAGTAACCGAAAAAAAAGCGCTATAACTAAGTTATAGCGCCTTATTTATCTGTCTTGAATCGTTATTTCTGCTGCGACAAGCTGTAAACATAACCGGCAATAAGGTTTATTTTGTTGTCACTCAATAGCTCTTTGTGTGCAGGCATGTTACCGGCACGTCCCATGCGAATAGTATGGGCAATCTTTTCATAAGAGCCACCGTACAACCAAACATTATCTGTCAGGTTTGGTGCGCCAAGCGCCTGGGTGCCTTTGCCATCGGCTCCGTGACAGGCGATACAAAGCGCCTGGAACTTAGGTTCGGCACGAGCCACGGCTTGAGCATCGACGTTTTCAGCGCCACTTAGGTTCAATACATAACTGGCCATGTCTCTGACACCAGCTTCGCCGAGTTTCGAGGCCCAGCTAGGCATCGCTCCCACGCGTCCGTTAGTGATGGTCGCTTTGATGGTATCGACAGATCCCCCATACAGCCAGTCAGTATCGGTAAGATTTGGGAAACCATAGGCGCCAGTAGCCGCTACCCCGTGGCAGACTGAGCAGTTATTAGCAAACATTCGCTGGCCCATTAATAGGCCCTGACGGTTTTCATCCTTTAATAGCTCTTCTGCTGGTAGCGCCGCGTATTTGGCAAAGATGGGAGCGTAGTGATTGTCAGCATACTGCATTTCCTCTTCCCATTGGCCGGTGGAAGTCCAACCAATAATGCCTTTATAGTTGCCTAGGCCAGGGTAGACGATTAGATAGCCGACAGAGTAGATAACAGTGGCCATAAACATCCAAAACCACCACTTAGGCAGTGGATTGTCTAATTCTTCAATGCCGTCAAATACGTGGCCAGTAGTCTCTTCTGTAGTATCTTTAAATTTTTCGCCTTTGCTGATAGAAAGCAGCAAAGCGGCACAGCCGAAAATAACGGCCAGTGTAATGATGGATATCCAAGCACTCCAAAAAGGGCTCATTATGTCTCTCTCCTGTCGTTGTCCCCAGCTTTTTCCCCAGCAGAGGCGGGGTCAAAACCGTCCTCTTCAAAAGGTAGATTTGCTGCATCATCAAAGCTCTTTTTATTGCTCGGCAGTAACACCCAGATAAAAAGAGCCAAGAAAGTGATTAACATCACTAAAGGTATATAGGGGCCGTAAACTTCGTAACTCACAGTGATTTACCGTTTGTTGCTATATTCTGAATGTTTTTTACCAAGAGACTGCAAGTAGGCGATAACCGCTTCAATCTCATATCTGCCGGACACTTCATCTTGAGCATTTTCTATTTGCTCTGCAGTGTAAGGTACGCCAAATTTGCTAAATAACTCTAATTTTGCCGCTGTATCAGACCCTGTAAGTTTGTTTTTAAACAACCAAGGGTAGCTCGGCATTTTTGATTCAGGTACAACATCACGAGGGTTGTACAGATGGGCGCGATGCCAGTCGTCGGAGTAGCGACCGCCAACACGGGCTAAATCCGGGCCAGTACGCTTAGAGCCCCAAAGGAAAGGGTGCTCCCAAACAAATTCGTTGGCGGTAGAGAAATGACCGTATCTCTCGGTCTCGGCTCTGAACGGGCGAATCATTTGCGAGTGACAGACGTGACAGCCCTCGCGGATATAGATGTCACGACCTTCCATTTCTAGTGCAGTGTAAGGTTTTAAACCTTCGATAGGCTTAGTGGTAGACACTTGGAAGAACAAAGGTACGATTTCAGCTAATCCGCCACCGCTAATCACTAAAATGATTAGCAGTGCCATCAAGCCAACGTGTTTTTCGATAGATTCATGCTTTAGCATTGTGTTGGCTCCTTAAGCAGTTTGGGTAGTAGAGTTGAGGTCTTTTTCTGCAGCGAGCTTTTCGCTGCGTACTGTGCGCCATACGTTGTACGCCATGATCAACATACCCGCAACCCAGAGGCAACCGCCCAGCCAGCGTACAAAGTATCCTGGATGGCTTGCTTGAAGTGCATCAACGAAACTGTACGCGAGAGTACCGTCACCGTTTACTGCGCGCCACATCAATCCCTGCAAGATACCGTTGACCCACATCGCACAGATGTACAGTACTGTACCGGCAGTCGCCAGCCAGAAGTGAATATTGATCAGATTAGTGCTGAACATTTGCGCTTTACCAAATACTTTGGGCACCATGTGATAAGTTGCACCAATAGAAATCATCGCTACCCAGCCAAGGGCGCCGGCGTGTACGTGACCTATAGTCCAGTCAGTGAAGTGCGAAAGCGCATTAACTGTCTTGATCGCCATCATCGGGCCTTCGAAAGTCGACATACCGTAGAAGGAAAGAGAGACAACCAAAAAGCGTAGAATAGGGTCAGTGCGCAGTTTATGCCAAGCGCCAGACAACGTCATCATGCCGTTGATCATTCCACCCCACGATGGAGCCAGCAAGATTAGAGACATAACCATAGCTACCGACTGAGTCCAGTCCGGAAGAGCAGTATAGTGCAAATGGTGTCCGCCAGCCCAGATGTATGTCGCGATCAGTGCCCAAAAATGCACGATCGAGAGGCGGTAAGAGTAGATAGGACGTCCAGATTGCTTGGGAACAAAATAGTACATCATTCCCAAAAAGCCCGCTGTAAGGAAAAACCCTACGGCATTGTGACCATACCACCACTGCACCATGGCATCGATAGCGCCCGGGTAAACCGAGTAAGACTTCCACATCGAGATAGGGACTGCGGCACTGTTTACTATGTGCAGTACCAGTACCACGATAATAAAGGCCATAAAGAACCAATTGCCCACATAGATGTGTGATGTTTTTCGCTTGTGTACTGTGCCTACGAAAACGATCAGATAACTGACCCAAACCAGAGCCAGCAATATATCAATAGGCCACTCTAATTCGGCGTACTCTTTAGTAGAGGTTAAACCCATAGGCAGGGTGATAACAGCAAGTACAATGATTAGCTGCCAGCCCCAGAAAGTGAAAGGTATCAACCAGCCACCAAAGAGTGTTGTCTGACAGGTTCGCTGGACAATATAGTAAGATGTAGCGAAAAGCGCGCTGCCACCAAATGCAAAAATTACCGCATTGGTATGTAGGGGGCGCAATCGGCCAAAACTCAACCAGGCTGTGTCAAAATTTAATTGTGGCCAGACCAATTGTGCCGCAATCAGGAGGCCGACGGACATGCCGACGATTCCCCAAACTACAGTCATAATTGAAAACTGGCGCACCACGTTATAATCGTATTGTGGGTGTGCAGTTACGGTGCTCATGTAAGGCTCTCATCAATAAGCGTTATTTTAGAGGTTATTATTGTGGCTAATTATCTTGGAATACCCTTAAATATTCAATGGCATTCAGGCAACTATTCAAGAAATATAGATATAATTGAGAAAAAAATGCGTCATGTCAGCTTATCGAACTTAATTTCGCTTAAATCCTGACCGCTGGCGTTCAAAAAACAAGCATGCATATTCTGCAGTTTTTAGAGTATAGGCCATTTTAGTAATTACACATTGGTCTACTTTTGAGGGGTCTCAGGTGGGTAGAATTGAATTTATTAGTGCAAGGTAGTGCAGTAAAAGGGGTGTTGGTTTTCGCGCACGGCGCAGGAATGCCAATGGATCATCCGTTTATGCAGCAAGTGAGTGCACAAATTGCGGCTTGCGAATTGATGGTGATACGTTTTGAGTTTCCCTATATGGCTCTGCGAAGGGAAACCGGAAAGCGGCGTCTGCCAGACAAAATGCCAATTTTAGAGCAGTGTTTTTTGGATGTGCTAGATCATCTTAAAAAGCGCAATCCAGAGCTCTTCAACGAGACTGCAGTGCCGTTATTCCTGGCAGGTAAATCCATGGGTGGGCGAGTTGCGACATTAATAGCAGATCGTGTAAGCGCCAGTGCTGTCTTTATCTATGGTTATCCGTTTCACTCGATAAAGAAGCCTGAAGTTCTGCGAATAGAGCATCTACAAGATGTGCAGAGTGAAATCCACATTTTCCAGGGGGACAGAGACAAACTGGGCAATAAGTCGGAAGTTTCAACTTATCCTCTATCAGAGAAAGTACAAGTACATTGGTTCAATGATGGAGATCACGATTTGCACCCCAGAGTTCGCTCGGGCTCTACCCAATTAGAGCACTTAGAGTCAGCGGTGCAAATCATTTCTCGAATTGTAGATAATCATACTAGCCGCAGTAAACTGTAATAATCATATGTTGTGTAAATGCGCTTCAATCTTGGATTATTTTTAGATTAACTTTCGCTTCAATAAGAAATTTGCGACAATAGCGGCGCCGTTGCTGTAAGCTTTTTCACGGCGACACTGAATGACGGTTTAAAAGGTTATATATGTTTGATTTAGAAGTAGATAATGTTCTGGATACGCAAGGCTTGTACTGCCCTGAGCCAGTGATGATGCTACACAGTCAAATCCGTGATATGGCAGTTGGAGAAACTTTGTTGGTAACAGCGAGTGATCCCTCCACTGTCAGGGATATACCAAAGTTTTGCACTTTCCTCGGTCATGAGCTGATTAGTCATGCTGAAGAGGAGGGGGTGTTCAGATACATGATCCGTAAGGGTCAGGCTGAGTAGCTGTAAAGCCAGACGTTTTTGAAGTTCTAGGTTAATTTTGTAAATAGTGCTATTGCGGTTGGATTTTTTGATGCTACCCTGTCAGAGATAATATACCTATAGGGCTATGGCATATGCTGAATATGTTGCTCTAATTAACGGGTTTCCTACGTAAATAAAGTAATTCTCGAGAGTTTTGTTGTGATACAAGAAGTGACTAAGACAGAAAAAAGTGAGTCGGAAAAAGTGGCTCCAAGCAAGAACAAAGCAAAAAATAGAGCAGGAAATCAAGCTGCTTTGGCTTTGTTGATTGAAACATACCCTGAAACATTTAGCCGTACCAATATACGCCCTTTAAAAATCGGCATTCAAGATGATTTGATTGCCGATGAGAAAGTGGCAAAGAATAAGATCAAGCGTGCGCTTGCATCTTATGTTCGTGCGCCGAACTATTTTCGTGCTATGAAGCTTGACGCTGACCGTATTGACCTAACAGGGAATAGTGCTGGAAAGGTTTCAGAGAGCGAAGCGGAGTACGCTAAGGTACAGTTAAAAGAATTTCATCAGCGTCGTAGAGAGAATCAACGACGCCAGGAAAAAGAAAAACGTGATCAGGAAAAAGATCAGCGCATAGCCGGTAAGTTGGAAATGCTCTTATCCAAAAAAGGTTGATAGCCGCTTTCAAGGGCTCGCTGCTGTAATTAGTCACTTTTTTGATCTCTCTTGATATAATCAGCGTGAACAGCCGCGCTGATTTAACCCCATTCTTGCTGTGCCAGTACGGTATCATCTCTCTGTCTTGTGCTTTTGCTTGTCGGCTGTTGCTGGCATCGTTGGTCCGCATTCTTTTTTTTCGATAATATATCTCCCCCCGTGTTTCTGTTTGGTAACATTCGTCTATTAGGCGGCTGTCTAAAGGTTATCGGAAATTGTCAGTTCTGTTGCGCGAATATGCTGATCTGTTTTATTCGATGATCGATGCAGTGGGGCTTGTGCGGATTAATTGGTATCCAGAGCTAGCGCTTGGCTAGCCCTGGTAAAAGTTATTGGCTATTTAGGTTTTCGGGCTTTCCGTGAATGAATCCTTGTGTGGCTACTATTCCCAGGAGTCGCAATTGCTCAATTTGCTCCGTTTGTTCCACTCTTTCAGCATAGCTTGGTATGCTCAGGCTCTTAGCCACAGTGACTAGACTGCCCATAAAGAACCTGTCTTCGGCGTTGCTGGTGATTTGCCGGCACAGAGAGCCATCTATTTTGAGATAGTCAGGGTGTACTTGGTAAAGATAGCTGAAGCCGCTTGGGTGCACTCCGAAATTATCGACACCAAAGCCTATGCCGCTCTTGGTCAGTAGTTGTCTGAAGCTGGCTATGCGGGTTACATTGTTAAGTACCGAAGATTCGTTAATCTCAATATTCAGTCTGCCCTGGATCGCCTTGTCGGCGATTGTGTGCATCAGCCACTGGTCAAAATTTCCGTCCTCAAGACTCTGTAAACTTATATTGATAGCCAGCGGCTCGCTTTCACTATGGCTATCCAGATAGCTGACAGCTTGTTCTAATGCGGCCTTGTCCAGTGCTTCAATTAGGCCCAGTTGCTGCACTATGCGAATAAATTTTGCCGCGGCGCAGAGCTCACCGCTCTGATTTAAAATACGTACCAATAATTCCTTTTGTATTACATTATTGTTTTGGCTGTCAATGACTGCCTGGTATTGGAAGAATACTTTCTTCTGATTCACCGCATCTGCAATGTGTGCACTCCAGTCCACAGAGGGGGTGTGTACGTCTGTGTCAGATAGGCTTTTGTATATGCTGGCCTGTCCTGCCGCAATAGCTTCATCGATTGCGACTCTTGCAGTGGAAAGTATTTGCGCGGCATTGATGTCTTCGCCTGCCAGGATTGCGGCTATGTGTACAGGGCTCTGTGCTCCTGAACCTGGATTGAAGAAGTCGAACGTTATAGTGTATGCGTCGAGCAAGCTATTAACTTCGCGGGTCACTGTGTCGCTATCGGGTTGCGGGATCAGTAACAGCATGTCAGAGCCTGACAACCTCCCGGCGATGGTGCCGGTATGAGTATCACCCAGTGCATTGAGTTTTTCGGCCAATTGTTTGATCAAGTTATTAGCATTTTCCTGTCCGAGTTTCTCGTTCAGTGTGCTCAAGTTAGCTATGTGCACATAATATAATGCGCAGGGGCCTTCGTCATCGCGGTTATCAAGCTTGTCACTGAGCTGGGCGAGGGTTGATCGGCTGTTGGCAAGGCCGGTTAAATCATCCAGGTAGGCCGTGCGGCGCAGCTCTTCAATGTTGTTGCTCTGCTCGTTGAACATCGT
This sequence comes from 'Osedax' symbiont bacterium Rs2_46_30_T18, assembly GCA_002163025.1. Lineage (GTDB taxonomy): Bacteria > Pseudomonadota > Gammaproteobacteria > Pseudomonadales > Balneatricaceae > Rs1. Next base: position 51,809 of record MABF01000273.1, on the reverse strand, counting down.
TCGCACGCGGGCGATCATGCTGTTCATAGTGATAACGACGCTGCGAAGCTCTTTGGTTTTAGGGATCTTGGTTTCTTCTATGTACTCTTTGTTGCTCAGTGCAATCGCCTGGGCCTCGATAGATTTAAGCGGCCGCAGTATAAGCCTCAGTAGGGAGCTGATAAAGAGAACGCTGATTAATGACAGTGAGATAAACCAAATCAGGGTCGTTTGCGTGCCTTTCCACAGCTCTTCATAAGCGTAGCCGGCACGCGTTTTTACTTCTACAAAGCCAACTTTCGACCAGGAGTGAGTGACAGGTCTTTTAAAAATAGGGGTGTCAAAAGCAATCAGTTTTATGAACCATCTGGGAACTTCATCGGATATCTCAGGAGATCGCAAAGCGGTGAATAAATCTTCGTTATCGAAATTAGTAACCTGAATTTTCTCGTAATAACCGCTGTCAAAAATAGCGTTAACTATTGTCTCTATCGCCGCGGAGTCTTGCTCTGCTATGAAAGGCGCCATGTGCATGCCTAAATTGGTAGCAGTATCTTTGCTGTGTGATTGCAACTGACTTGTTAACATAGATTTTGAACTGTCCGACATGATGTATATAGTGCCGGACACCAAACCAATCAGCACGGCAAACACCGCGGCTATTATTTGGTTTAACAAAGACATGCTGATCTCCTGAAATTCTATTACAAATTATGTTATTGGGTTTTTAGTCTTTTTTTAAGTTGGACCCAGGGGCCCAGCCTGTCTGCACTGCCGACTAAATTGGCGCGACGGCCTTTTTTCGAGATCCATAAATTATCACCGTTAAAGCTGTAGACGTGCAATAAATCTTTGCGTCTGGAGGCTTTTTTTATCTGTGGGATTAAATTATCTAAGATTACCGGTTCGGCTCTGGGGCTCGAATAGTAGGTAAGTACCATGTGTGCCTGGTTGTAATCAAGGGCTTTAACATAGGCAATGCTCATTTTTGACATATCCACGCCCAATGCTTTCAGTGTGTAATATTTGGCGATGGTAAAGTCTTCGCAGTCACCACCGTTGGTGACCAGAAACTCAACCGGAGTTGCCCAGTAGTCATTCTTTTTCCAATGTAAAATATCGTCTAAAAATCTGACCTTGTTGAAGAAGTCATTCACCTTTCGCAGCTTTGTTTGCTCACTTTCGCCCTGAAGGTTCTTGATCAGCTGTTGCCATCTATTGAGCCTTAGTTCGGCTCGTCGTCCATATTTTTTACCCATTTGCTTGATGTAGGCGGCGCTCAAATTTACCCCCGGCTCGCTCTTTACAAACAGTGGGATGAATAAGGTTGGAAGCAAGATTAGCAATAATAATAACAGGCTATATTTCAAGCTGAGTCCGGGGCTACCCTTTTGTATTGGTGTGCTGTTATACACTACATTGTCCTGTCTATAGATTATTTAGCGGTTGCTGGCAGTCTTTTTGAGATTAAATTGTGCAGCTACTCTACTAGAGGCTGGCCATGTACTAAATGTGGCTGCTAAATAATAGGGTTTAATGCAATTACTATACTTGCTGGATAATTGTCATTTAATAAAATAGTCAGTGACTGAAATTTAACATATTTCAATGACAATATGCTGATTATTATGATATTTGTTGGCTTTTTGCCTTGCTGTCAATTCTGCTTAGTATCTATTAGTGCACCTGGGTTGCAGGCGCATCTACAGCGTTTACTAAAATGCTACCCTGCTAAATCAGTGCAGAAGTAATTATCGAGCCCAAGTTGTGTTTATGACCACGCTTTACTCTTTTGGTTCTCTGGCAGTTTCAATTGCTAGCTGATCTGCTGGGAATACGGCAGAGTTGTAAGGTTAATAATCGGTTGTGTTGCAGGTAGCTGCCCCGCTACTATTGATACTGAGCTTTGTATGTTAAGTAAGACGCTACGGTAGTCCCCGAAAGTGGGTCTGTCGATTGTTGAACGATGCATTGCTATCAATTGTCCGTTTTCTAGTGGGTAGAAATCTACCGCGTACATTTGCTTGTTGTATTTTAGTCGAAGAAAGTCATAAGTCTAAGAAGTGGGTATATTTTAACTAATATCTGTCAGTGCTATAGTAGGGCCAGTTACGACAAGTTCGTGCCATTGTGGTCACAATTTTCTGATTGCCTGTGTTGAATTTACTTTAAACAAGAAAAACCCTTATATGAAAAACTTTACTTTATACAGTACTGAACATTGTCATTTATGTGAGCTCGCTGAGGATATATTGGTCACGCAGTTGAACGGTCATTTGCATAGCGTTGAAGTTGCTGATATTGCCGAAGACGATTTGCTGTTGGCGAGGTACGGAGTACGTATTCCAGTGCTTCTGAATGAGCAAACCAAAGCTGAGCTGAGCTGGCCTTTTGATGCTCATATGGTGGGTCGTTTTATTGCCAGCTAAGGTGTTTAGTTGTGCTCAGTGCCGGTCAGCTTTGCGTTGAATACATGTCGCTAGTATTATCTTTATGAATATCTCCTGTTTCAAAGCTTAAACAGACGTTCCGCGTTGGCGCTGCTGATAGCGGCTATGTGCTCGGCGCTCTGTCCTCTGAATTTTCCGACTTGCTCGGCGATATGGCCTAAGTTTGCAGGTTCATTTTTGCTTTTACGCTTTTTTCCGGTCAATGTCCTAGGTGTGAGGTAGGGTGCGTCTGTCTCTATCAGCAGGCGGTGATCCGGTATGTGTTTTACCAGTGATTGTAATTGCGTACCCCTGCGCTCGTCACTTATCCATCCAGTGATGCCTATGTACAGATCTAAATCTAGGTATTTTTCCAGGGCTTCGGCGCTGCCGGTAAAGCAGTGAGCAACGGCCCCGAATATGTTACCTCTGGCGCTTTGTAGCATAGAGTACTGTTGGCTAAACGCGTCTCGTTCGTGCAAGAACAACGGTTTCTGAGTTTTGATCGCCAAATTCACTTGTTGTTCAAAAGCCCAGATTTGTTGTTCAGGGGTGGAAAAATTCCTATTAAAGTCGAGTCCGGTTTCGCCAACGGCAACCGCCTTAGGGTGCTCAAGAAGTGTCTGCAAGCTGTTGAGCGCCACTTGATCTAAACTACAGGCATCGTGAGGGTGCACTCCGACAGTGGCGAATAATTGCGGGTATTGCTCGCACAGTTCGAGTGCCTGCGTACTACTGGCCAGGTCGGTGCCGGTTACAATTATCTTTTTTACCCCAGCAAATTCAGCTCGCTCCAGTACTTCTGCAAGGTCATTGGCAAAGCGCTTATTGGTTAAATTCGCCCCTATATCTATCATTGTATTCTCTGTTCTCAGCGGCGATTTAATGTAAGTTGCGCCCGGTCTTTAGCGGTAAACATCTCGGCTTTTCGCCCTGCCAGTAAATCGTAAATGGCGCTATAGGTGAGAACATTTTGCACGTATTTTCTGGTCTCATCAAAGGGGATAGTTTCAATCCAGATATCCAGAGGCAGTTTACCGCGGGACTTGAGCCACAGCTCCACCCGGTGCGGGCCGGCGTTATAGGCGGCAGTTGAATGTGCCTGGTTGTTGAACTTTTGCATCATCTCTTTGAGATAGGCGGTGCCCAATGAAATATTGGTGCGCGGATCGTACAGGTCTTTTTTACCGCTGTAGGGAATGTCGAACTTTTTTGCTGTCTCTTTTGCTGTCGCTGGCATCAGTTGCATGAACCCCCGGGCGCCGGCGGGGGAGCGGGCGTACTGGTTATAGGCGCTCTCCTGTCGGGCTATCGCTACAGGCCAAGTATTGCCTATGCCTTTAGCTGTGCCTAATTCGGCGAATAACGCATTTTGCGAACGCGGGAAACGTATACTTAGTTCGTCCCAAGCCTTGAGTTTGGCTGCTATCCTGATGCCCTGGATGTGCCAGCCCCAATTGCTTACTAAGTAGCCCATAGCCAAGATTTGTTTGTTATTAAGAGACTCTCTTAAAACTCGCCACTCCTGATAGGCGCTGCTGGTATCACCGAATTTAACCAATTCACGTATGCGACTGACTGCGCTGATATCATCGAGTTTGTCGAGAAGTTCGGAGCTGATATTGGTTTTGTTGTGGTTGAGTTTTAAAGCGTTTCCTTTTAACTCTGCTGCGATAAAGCTGTAAAAATCTCGCTCTGCCATTATCGGTTCGTATTTGGCTTTATAGCTTCTCGGATTGGCTCTCTGTCTGGCTGTTTCCTGCCAGTAGATCCAGCGGTTTTTAGTTTGTATCGATTTAGGGGCGCTGTCGATTAAAGCGATGACTTGATTCCAGTCCTGTTTTATTAATGCCAGCCGGATTTTCCACTCACTAATAACGTCATATTTATACTTTGGGTCTAGTTTTTGTAAAATTGCTGGAGCGGCAGGATCGTAATAGGTGCTCTTGGCGAATTTATTTCCAAAGTAGACGTTTAAATAGCGGCGCTGCTCTGCGCTAAAGTTAAAGCGACTGCGGTCTCTGAACCAAGTTTTGAGGGCGAGTTTAGGGCTTTTGATTGCCAGTTTGCGGATCGCATAAGCTGCAATGTCCGCATTGTGTGCAGTTTTACTCGTTAGGGTATTAGGGTTGGCTATCAGTGCAACATTCTTTTGCACGCTCCAAAATATATTCAATGAGTGGTTCAGAGATTTAGTTTTCACGTATTTTTGTGCAAATTTGGCTATTTTGTAGTTTTTATTGTTAATCGCTTTCCAGCTGCGCTCAAAGGCCGTTTTAGATGAGGGGTTTCCATTCTTTATCCAATAACTGAATACCGGATCGCAGCTTTTGGGCTGCGAATTTCCGACATTCCATAGTTTTGTAATTTCAGCGGAGATTGTATTAGTGGCGCCTGTGTTGATTTTGCCTTGTAGTTGATAGCAAGTGTAATGGGCGCTGCGTAGCGGTAGTAGCTGGTAGTTCTTAAGGTAGGAGGCCCACTGTTTAGTATTGGCCAGCCTGGTCAGGTAGCTTGCCTGAGCCCTCTTGGCCAGGGGTGTGTCTGCGTACTCTTTGCGGTACTGGCTTATTTGGCTCTGTTTTATGAAGCCTATGTCGCGGCGGATTTGCTGCAACCTTAAATAGGGGTACAAACTATAATTTTTTAACTGCAGGGTTAATTTGTCGGCAAGTTTAATGTCTTTAGCGGCGAAGGCCTGCTTAGCTTTTAGGTATAGGTCACGTTGCTGCTGTAATTCTGGGTGGCTATTGGCGGTAGCTGCAATGGAAAAAAGTGTGAAAATAGAAGCTGTTACTAGAGTCGAAGGTAGAAATAAAGTATTACGTTTCAAGTTGAGCTATCCTTTTTTATTGATTAATAGCAATTGCTTAGGCGTAAATGTTGCTGCAAATGAGCTGGCATATCGGACTTGAGGAATAAACAGTAGCGAAAAGCGTGCAGCGGCGCAACGGCTAATTTGAGTCACTCTCTGGTTTAGCCTCGGGCTCAGGGTGTCAAAATTGTGGTATCTCTTGTCTCACTGCTAAATATATCGAGAGTTTTCGACTATATGCGCTGAAAAAAAGTCGCACTTAAGGTAGAATGCGCCGTCAGATTTTTAACCAGTTTAATTGCTTTGCATTGTCGGAGTTAGTATTGAGTTGAGCTACAGCAAGCCATGTATATAGGGTGCTGTGGACTGCTCATTGATACCCTCGCAGTAGCACCCATTTTTCGAGAAATTACATGCCCATTATCAGATTGGAAAAAGCCAGTATCGCCTTTGGTTCTAGACCCCTGTTAGAAAAAGTAGATTTTATTATTGACCCCGGCGAGCGAGTGGGTTTAGTCGGCTTGAACGGTGCGGGTAAGTCAACGCTAATGAAAGTGGTCACCGGCGAGGTGCACCTTGATGGAGGTGAGATTTGGGTTGATCCAGGCTGTCAAATTTCGGTCTTAAATCAGATTCTACCGGCGGCGGATGATCGCAAAGTATGGGATGTGGTGGCTGAGGGGCTTAGCGAGGCTGTCAGTCTACGTAAAGATTACGATCTGTTGGTGAATAATACCGATGCAAAGAGTTTAAAGAAATTAGAAAAGTTACAGCATAAACTTGAGGCTGTTGATGGCTGGATGTTGGAGCAAAAAGTCGAGCAGGTATTAACGCGTCTGAAGCTCAATGGTAATGCGCTAATGAATTCTCTATCAGGTGGTTGGCGCAGAAGAGCGGCACTGGGGGCAGCCCTGGTTACACAGCCGCAATTGCTATTGCTGGACGAGCCTACCAACCATTTAGATATCAGTACTATTGAGTGGTTAGAAAAGCAGCTGTTGGATTTTAAAGGCGGATTATTGTTTGTCTCTCACGACAGGTCAATGGTGAATGCGCTAGCGACACGCATTATCGAATTAGATCGCGGCGTTTTGACTTCATTCGTCGGTAATTATGAGAGCTACGTAAAGCAAAAGGAAGTGCTGTTAGAGCAAGAGGAGCGTAACAATGCGCTGTTCGATAAGCGCTTGGCAGAGGAGGAAGTATGGATCAGGCAGGGAATTAAAGCCCGCCGTACCCGCAACGAAGGCCGGGTCAGGGCTTTGCAGAGTCTACGCAAAGAGCGATCCAATCGCCTGGACCGCCAAGGTAAGGCTAATTTCAACTTTGAAGAGGCGTCTAAATCCGGAAAATTAGTCACTTGCCTGGAAGGTGTGAGTTTGAGTTATGCTGATAAGTCGGTCATTAAAAATTTAGACCTGACAGTGCAGCGTGGGGACCGCATTGGTCTTATTGGGCCTAACGGGGCCGGTAAAAGTAGTTTGTTGAAGTTGATCCTCGGTGAGAACCAGCCAGATAGCGGTAAAGTGACATTTGGCACTAAGATCGAAGTGGCCTACTTTGACCAGCTTAGAGGGCAGTTAGAGCCGGAAAAATCAGTGGTTGATAATATTGCCGGCGGTCGTGAGATGATCGAAATAAACGGCAAAAATCGTCATGTGATCAGCTACTTGAACGATTTTTTGTTTGCCCCTGAGCGGGCCAGGACTCCTGTTAAGGCGCTTTCCGGCGGTGAGTGTAACCGGGTGTTATTGGCTAAATTATTCAGTTTACCTGCTAACGTGCTGGTGATGGATGAGCCCACTAATGATTTAGACGTAGAGACATTGGAGTTGTTGGAAGAGATTCTGCTGGAGTTTCAAGGCACAGTGCTGCTGGTAAGTCATGACCGTGCCTTTCTGGACAACGTCGTCACTAGTACTTTGGTCTTCGAGGGAAATGGCGTTGTATCCCCTTATGTAGGGGGTTACCAGGACTGGCTCAGACAGCGGCCAAAAGCGTCAATCAAAGGCATTGGTAAAGGTGCTAAGTTATCTACCGAGCGAGCGAATGATGTCAAAGTTGCGGTTCCTGCTAAGAAAAAACTAAGCTATAAGTTGCAGCATGAGTTGGAGCAATTGCCCGCTATGTTGGAGAGGGCGGAAGCTGCCGTTGAGGCCCTTCAGGCACAAGTAGGTGCGGCGGATTTTTATCAGTCAGAGCATGCAGGTGTCACTTTGACCTTGGATAAACTGGCAGCGGCAGAAGCTGAAGTTGAAGGTTTGATGGAGCGCTGGTTAGAGCTGGACCAATAAAACGGTTATATTAAGTGCCACTTGTTCTGCAAGTGGCACTTATGGTTTCGCTTATCTATTTACTCGGAAAAAACTCTGACAGCTAAAACATCGCAGGGGGCGCCGTGCAATACACCATTGGCGGTCGATCCAAGTAACAGTGCTAAGCCGTGCCTGCCATGGCTGCCTACAACGATTAGATCACAAGATTTTTCTGTTGCTATGCGGTGGATCTCAGATTCGGTGTGGCCGGTAATAACCAACTTATCTGCCACTGGGTAATCAAGTTTCTGGCAAAAGTTGGCTAAATTCTTGGTTGCATGTTCCGACAGTTGATCTTGGGTGGTCGATAGGTCCATTGGGACATCTCCACCGTAGGCAAAGCTCAGAGGTTCTATGACGTGAATAACCGTTAATTCGGCATTGTTATTAGCGGCAATATTACAGGCTTTTTTGATCAGTTGGTCAGATTCGTCGGAGAGGTCAACTGCTAATAAGATTCTAGGATAAACTATCATAAAAATTTACCTTACTATCTGTGGAAGTTATTTAAGCTTAACACAGCTGTTTAAATAATCTACTAACAACTTTTTTAATTGAGTGTAACTGTATGAATTTTCTTATTATTGGATTTGTTGTCATCTCTTTAATCGGCTCTGTAATGTGGGTGATGCCGACGAAGAGAGACAAGTTTTTAGCCGGGTTGAGAATGGAGGCGAAACGATTAGGATTTCAGGTGCAGCTCATTAAATTGATCTACCCCAGGGAAAAGGGGGAAATGGAACCACGTAAGTTATCTACGGTAGTGTATCGGTTGCTGCGCGGGAGAATTGATCAGCAGCTGCACCACAATTGGAACAGCTGGCGAATAGCCAAGTGCGAGACCAATGCCAGCGAAGGGTTGTTGCCCGGTTGGGGGTGGGCGATAGGCGAGCGGACTTTAGGTCCGCAGCAGTTGTCTATTATCAATCAGATTCTAGCCGATATACCGCAGGGGGTGCAGGCTCTGGAATCAACGCCTGTGCACGTATCTGCGTTTTGGGATGAGGGCAATGAAAAAGATATGTTGCTAATTGAGCAGCAACTAAAAGTCATGATTGAGGAGGGAGTGTAAGGACAGCGCTTGGCTTTGCGGGGGAGGGTAGCGCTGTATGCACAAGTTGCAATAAAGTGTTACCCAAGACAAGCAATGTTATTAGCTCAATAAAAATTATTCATTTCATCTTCATCGTCTGGGCTAAGATAAGGGGTTTTCTTTGGTTCAATCTTATCAATCTTCTGTTGTATATCGGTCAGTCTTTCCTGCTTTAAAGCCTGAGAAACTTGCGCCCTGAAGATGACTGCCTTGGCGTGTTTGAGGTGCGAGAGAGCAGTGAGCTTATCATCGTTTTCCATGACTCTATCTGCCTGAGTGCGGTGAGCGTCTACGACATTCCTGATGTTCAACCAATACAGCTCGCTCATGTAAGTTTTACCCAGCTTCATATTGATACTGCGATTTCTGACCATTTGCCGGATAAGTTTTTCGGTATAAGTGATGTAAATCTGAATGCGCTTTAATTCTCTGTCATTACTTAAATGTCTGGCAGAGGACATAGTATTGTCGGTGGTTTCTTTTTTCTGATTAATGCGATTCATTATTTCTGAATCGGGAGCAAGGGTGCTTATTTCCTCTATCTGCAAAGTCACATGCTGATTTAATCTGTCGATAATTTCAGGTTTGCAGTTTGCCTCTTTCAGCGCTTTCATTGCCTCTAAGGTACGAGTTGCCTGTTCATTGAGCCAGTTCAAGCGCTCATACTTGTTGCTGCTATCACGCTCTCTGTTGGTGATAAAGTAATTGAGGCCGATAGCCAGAACACCAATGCAGACAATGGCTATAATATATATGAGGTTTTCTATTAACATAGTTTCCGGTTTGTTGAACCTAGTACTAACCTGTATGCAGGTGTTATAGGTAGAAGTGAAATTTGATTATAATAGAAGTTATTAGAATAAGGGAAGCATTCAAGATTAATTGTTTTTTGGTGGTTGTGGGGCGTAATATGGTAAAAAGTAGCCGTTTTTTGCTATTTCGAGAGTTATTTTTATGGTCGAGCTTGACCATAGCGCTATAAGCACTTATATATGCACCCAAGTTATCGCCTTATCTACAGTGGGAAAAAGAATTCAATGGGAAAGTCGCTCGTTATCGTGGAGTCCCCGGCAAAAGCCAAAACTATCAACAAGTATCTTGGCAGCCAATACATAGTCAAATCAAGTGTGGGCCATATCAGGGATCTGCCCACCAGTGGCAGTGCCTCTAAGTCTGACCCAAAAGCCAGAGCTAAGCAGGCGGCACTGACGCGCAAAATGTCTCCAGAAGCAAAAGCTATTTACCAAGCTAAAAAAGCTAAGACTCAGCTTATTGCCAGAATGGGCATCGACCCGGATAATCAATGGCAGGCACAGTATCAGATACTCCCGGGTAAAGAGAAAGTGGTCGAAGAGCTTAAGCGCTTAGCAAAAGATGCCGACACTATCTACCTCGCGACCGATTTGGATAGGGAGGGTGAGGCAATTGCATGGCACTTGCGTGAGACTATAGGTGGAGATGATAGCAGGTATAGTCGGGTGGTCTTTAATGAGATTACCAAGAAAGCCATTCAAGGGGCATTTGAGGCTCCTACCGTGCTAGATATTCATCATGTTAATGCTCAGCAAGCCAGGCGGTTTTTGGATCGAGTAGTAGGCTATATGTTGTCACCACTTCTTTGGGAGAAGGTAGCTCGTGGTCTCTCCGCCGGTCGTGTCCAGTCTGTTGCAGTTAAACTGGTGGTAGACAGAGAGAAAGAAATCCGAGCGTTTATCCCGGAAGAGTTTTGGGAAATGGGTGCCACAGCAGCCTCTGTTGGAGCTGGTGAGATAACACTGCAAGTCAGCAAATATCAAAACACTAATTACCGTCCCGATAATCAGGTTGATACCGCCGTCCATCAGCAGTTATTAGAAGCGGCAGAATTTAAAGTGGTCAATCGTGAAGACCGCAAGACCAGCAGTAAGGCATCAGCTCCCTTTATTACCTCAACGTTACAGCAATCTGCCAGTACCCGATTAGGCTTTGGGGTAAAGAAGACCATGATGATGGCTCAGCGTTTGTATGAAGCCGGCTACATCACTTACATGCGTACCGATTCAACCAACTTAAGTGCGGATGCGGTTACGGCTTGTAGAGACTATATTCTGGATAATTTTGGTAAGAAATATTTGCCAGAAGAGCCAAAAAGTTACTCAAGTAAAGAGGGGGCTCAGGAGGCGCACGAGGCTATCCGCCCCTCCGATGTCGCTATTGAGGCAACCAAACTGGTGGGTATGGAGAGAGATGCAGAGCGTTTGTATGAGTTGATAAGACGACGCTTTCTCGCCTGTCAGATGATGCCTGCGCTCTATACCAGTTCAAGAATAACTGTTTCTGCGGATGAGTTTGAATTGACCACAAAAGGTCGAATTTTGCGCTTCGATGGTTATACCCGAGTAATGAGCGGAAAAGACGAAGATGTGATTTTACCGGATGTTAAGGCGGGGGAGATTCTTAATTTAATCTCGTTAGATCCGAAGCAACATTTTACCAAGCCCACAGCGCGTTTTACCGAAGCCAGTTTAGTTAAAGAGTTAGAGAAAAAAGGCATAGGCAGACCTTCAACTTACGCATCAATTATCTCTACGATCCAAGATCGTGGTTATGTGGAAATACAAAATAAGCGCTTTTACGCCTGTAAAATGGGCGATATTGTGATCGAGCGACTCAGTGAAAACTTTGCTGATCTGATGGACTTTAGCTTTACCGCGAGAATGGAAAGTGCCCTGGATGATGTAGCTAAAGGCAGTAAGGAGTGGAAGGCGTTACTGGATGAGTTTTACGGTGAGTTCACTGAGAAGCTAAAGATAGCTTCAGGTGAAAATGGTATGCGTCAGAACGAGCCTACCCTTACGGATATCTCATGCAGTAGCTGTGAGCGACCAATGATGATTCGCACGGGAACGACCGGTGTGTTTTTGGGTTGTTCAGGTTATGCGCTACCGCCTAAAGAGCGTTGCAAGGAAACGCTGAACCTGACATCGGGCGATGAGGTGGTCAGTGTTGATGGCGATGATGAGGAAGAGTCACGTATTCTACTCAATAAACATCGCTGCCAAACTTGTGACAGTGCCATGGATAGTTATTTAATAGATACTGGCCGTAAACTGCATGTATGTGGCAATAATCCCGATTGCTCCGGCTTTGAGGTTGAGCACGGTGAATACCGCATTAAAGGCTATGAAGGCCCTTCACTTGAGTGTGATAAGTGCTCCAGTGAAATGCAGCTCAAGACAGGCCGTTTCGGTAAGTTCTTCGGCTGTACTAATGACGATTGTAAAAATACTCGCAAACTGTTGCGCAGCGGTGAGGCAGCACCACCGAAAATGGATCCGGTGGCTATGCCAGAGCTGGTATGTGAAAAAGTTGAAGATACCTATATCCTTCGAGATGGAGCTGCCGGGTTGTTTTTGGCAGCCAGTAAGTTTCCACGTAACCGAGAGACCAGAGCGCCGAAGGTTTATGAGTTGCTTCCTCATCAAGAAGCCATAGATTCTAAGTACAATTTTCTTTTTAGTGCCCCGCTGCAAGACAACTTAGGCAATGACACTATCGTTCGCTATTCAAGGAAGACCAAAGAGCAATATGTTATGACTGAGGTGGAAGCTAAAGCTACCGGTTGGAAAGCGTTTTACAACGGCTCAAAATGGATAGAAGATGTGCCTAAAGCCAAAGTTAAAAAAGCTGCCAGTAAAGCCAAGCCAAAGAAAACAGCAGCAAAGGCTAAAAAGGCAACAACCTGAAATCTTGGATAATTTAGTTTGGATACTAAAAAGATAGCAATAACCAATCAAAAATTATTGTCGATGAAGCTACACTTGTTGCTATCGCAGCAAGTGTTGGCTGAGGGTGAAGATTCATCTGTGCAGCGTGCTTACGCTCAGTCGCTTAGTTTTCACTTTCAATTGACATATGTTGCATTCATGCAGGAAATTGCTGCAGATTATCGTATAGACAGCACTAGTGTTGATTCTTTTAAGCAGCTTGAGGAAAATCTGGATAAGCTCGACATCGTATGTCAGCAGTGTTCAATGCTGGCTGAACTGGAGTCTGATTCGAGCAGTTGGCTGAGTTTCATGTTGCGTAGTTATCAGAGTTGTTGGCCTGGTAATTTTTCAGCTGCCAGCAGTTATAAATCAGATTGTGCTGAAAACTCGCTGATCCAATTTTTTGATGTCACTGAGCAATCTAGCAGCTCTCAATATCAACAAAGCTATCAGCAGCTATACTCTCTGATACATCAGTATCGTGAATTAATGCAAGAGTGGTAGTTGTTCTTGCCCCCGAAAATATATTTAGCAGTATGGTACCTATGAAAGATTCAAAAGTTACAGCTTTAGAGATAGTGCAATTAGCCACGGACGAGTTTGTCGTGCGCAAAGCGGGCGAAGAAATGCCTCTGTTGACTATCAATATATGTGAGGAGTTTAAAAACAAACTGGAGGGAATGCAAATAGATCTTGCCAGCAAGATGTTGATCGCGGGAATAGAATACTTATCTGAGGCAGGTCAGATCCAGTCCGCTAAATTAGAATCTAAAACACAAACTTTACACTGATTATCCGGCGCGCGGAAGGTGTTAGTTAGGCGTTGGGGTGTAAGTACTGCTGTGTGAGTCTCTGGATAGGCGCGCTGTTGTTCATAGAGAGTAGTGACCCCTTCAAAAATATTTATCGGATAAATCATCTACAGTATTTTATTTTGTGCGCCGTCTTACTAATATCCCATGACTTGCTCCCAGCCTAGCCGACTGCTCAAGATTGGCTAGTTCGTGCTCCGAAAGATCGCCGCTCCAGCTGATTACTGCATGGCAAGTGCCGGCACTCAAGGCTTTCTTGGCCAAATTTAATGCCGAGTTGTGCTCATCCGGATACAGCAGCATGATTTTATCCAGCGCTATCCCCGCTTCGGATAGTAGAGCTTTAGGAAGGTTCTTTGGCGGTGAAACCCAGGCAAACCAGCGGTCGTCTTTGCTTAAAGTGGCCAGTAAAGGCAATAACATAGTCAGGTTTGCCGCCTGTTCGTCGCTGGTGATTATCTCGGTAATTTTGCCTAGCAAGCTGTTGCCATTCTCAGCTGGCGATATATCCTCTGCTTTTTCGCAAGCGCTAAACAAGTGCTTGTCCAGTGCTGTTGGCATTGACCTTTTATTGGCGAGCGTTTTTTTTCCGCCTGGTGGTTTTATGTGGCTGATCATGGCTCACCACCCTGGCGAATCACGCCTACTCCCAGTCCCTCTATGGCAAGTTCTTGTTCTGCTAAATTAATAACAATAGGTGCAAACTCTTCGTTTTCGGCAATAAGATAGACAATGTTACCCTCGCGCTTGTATCGTTTGACGGTTACTTCATCGTCAATGCGCGCCACAACGATCTGTCCGTCACGTGCTTCCTGGCATTGATGCACAGCCAGTAAGTCGCCGTCCATGATTCCAATATCTTTCATACTGCTGCCTTGTACTCGCAGCAGGTAATTGGCGCTCGGGCGGAAGAAGTTGGCAGAGATAGTGCAGTGTTCTTCTATGTGCTCTTGAGCCAGTATCGGTGAGCCTGCAGCTACTCTGCCGACTATCGGTAATCCTAGTTCTTGTTGTTCGAGCATGGGGATGCGGATGCCGCGAGAGGTTCCCGGGATGATTTCAATAGCGCCTTTTTTTGCCAGCGCTTTGAGATGCTCTTCAGCTGCATTGGTCGATTTAAAGCCCAAGCTGCGAGCTATGTCAGCACGGGTAGGCGGGTAGCCTGTAGACTCTATATGTTCTTTAATGCAATTAAATACGTCAGTCTGGCGTTTCGTCAGTTTGGCAACACTTTGCATGATATTTCATCCGTCATCTGTTTATTTATACAGTACTTGGATTATATACAGTAATGTTGTTGTGTAAAGCTTTTTTTCTGTCTATATATTCAGTGTTTTGTTATGATCAGCATCGTTTGCGCTTTGCCGTTGCCACTGTGCTGTTTCCAACGAGTTTTGTTAAAGTATGTTGCAGCTATTCAACCAAATCAGACTTTGGACAATAGATATTGTTAAGTAATTCCTTAAAAAAACTCATTCAATCTTGTTATCGTCAATTTCTTGAGCACAGAAACTTAAAGCCGCGCTTTGGCCAAAAGCAAATGATTGCCCATGTCGCCAGAACTCTGGGCTCGATAGAAACAGACCATAATAACGAACGTAAAAGCGAACACCATCTGTGTGTAATTGAAGCGGGCACAGGTACGGGTAAAACCATGGCGTATCTGCTCAGTGCTGTGCCATTTGCCAGAGAACAGGGCTGTAAGTTGGTGCTATCAACCGCCACGGTGGCATTGCAGGAGCAATTGATTAACAAAGACCTCCCTGAGTTAAATAGTTTCACTGATTGGTCCTGTAACTATATTTTAGCAAAAGGTCGCGGTCGTTATTTTTGTGTATTGCAGGCGCAAAAGTTTTTAGATTCGCAGGATGATCTGGGGCAAATGGCTCTCTATGAAGATGAGCAAGGATTGAAAATTGACGAGCAAACGGTCGCATACTACCGATCGATGATGTCTTCATACACGAGTGGTGAATGGGATGGTGATCGGGACTCGCTAGCGACCGAAGTAGAAGAGTCACTCTGGAGGCCCCTTACTAGCGATCATACACGCTGTACTAACCGACATTGCGATCACTTTAGTGCCTGTCCTTTTTATAAGGCCAGGGACGCGTTGGATAAAGCGGACATCATTGTAGCAAACCATGATTTGGTATTGGCCGATTTAGCCCTCGGCGGTGGAGCGATCCTACCGGATCCCGGTAACACTGTTTATATTTTTGATGAAGCGCATCACTTAGGTGATAAAGCGACTGGCCACTTCGCCTATAGTCTACGGCTTAAAGGATCTCTTAAGTGGCTTAAGGCCAGTGTGCGTCAACTTGACCAGCTCATTGATGAGACAGATCAGCACCCGACTATTGTTCAGTATGTCGAAAGAATGGAATTGCCAAGGCGGGATATTGAAGCGGCTCTGGAGCAATGGTTGCATTTGGCGCGACAGCTATTTACCAATGGCCAGCCGGATCGCGACCGCTTGCGTTTCGCCAACGGTTTGGTGCCTGATGCCCTGCGTGTTCAAGCGGCAGCTGTAGCAGCAGCCGCTGAAAAATGGGCACTTAAAGCCGAGCAAATTGTCGATGTATTGAAGGAAGCTTTGGATGGATCAGTAGCTGAAATTGATCGGGACCTCGCAGAGCGCTGGTACCCTGTGATGGGGGTTATCTGGTCACGAGGTCAGGGGATGTATTGGCTCAGTCAAAGTTATGCTAGTTTTGATGATCCTAAACAAACCCCTGTTGCGCGTTGGATTAACACTTTGGACAGCTTAGATGGTACGGATTTCGAGTGTCGAAGCTGCCCTGTATCAGCTGCTGAAACATTAAAAGAGCATTTATGGGACAATTGTTTTGCTGCAGTGCTGACTTCAGCTACTATGACAGCATTGGGCAGGTTCGACCGTGCTATTAGTGACTTAGGTTTGCCGGCTGATACCTTATGTGCGCAATTGCCCAGCCCCTTTGACTATGCCAACGCTGCTAGTTTAGTGATTCCCGCTATGAAAGTGGATCCCAGTAAACCTGCCGAACATACAGAGGAAGTCAGTAGCTATTTGAATGCGCAGCTAGAGGACGCCACTGCGGTGCTGGTACTGTTTAGCTCGTGGAAGCAGATGAATACTGTATTAGAGGCGCTCTCGGTAAAGATACGTGAAGATGTGTTGGCCCAGGGGGATTTAAGTAAAAACGAAATACTACGTCGTCATCGTCAGCGTATTGATGACAAAGAGCGCAGTATTATCTTTGGCCTGGCGTCTTTTTCAGAAGGTGTTGACTTACCGGGTGATTATTTGACCCAAGTTATTATCACCAAACTGCCCTTCGGAGTTCCCGATGATCCGGTGGACGCCACCATGTCAGAGTGGATAGAGAACTCAGGTGGGAACGCTTTTATGCAGTGGACAGTCCCCGCCGCCTCGATGCGCTTGACCCAATCAGTAGGACGCTTGTTGCGCTCTGAGACAGACACCGGAAAAGTTATTTTATTGGATCGCCGAGTGGTAACCAGACGCTACGGGCGACAGCTTTTAGATGCACTGCCGCCGTTTCGGCGGCAAATAGAACATTAACATTACTGCACAGCAGTAGCTTACCCGAGGACGCTAACCTAGTTGGCTTCTTCGGATAACTTTATGAAGAGATATTAAAAACCGTGAATAATACAAAAACTAATAATAGCACTTGGCTACCCGCCGATTTTGTGGTCGAAAAAGTTGCTGACAAGCAGCGTTTTCATGACTTCTCCCTGCCTGATGACTTAATGCATGGTATTGCTGATTTGGGGTTTGAATATTGTACTCCTATTCAGGCTGCAACCATTGAGCACGCTCTACAAGGGCAAGATATCATTGGTAAAGCCCAGACAGGTACCGGTAAAACCGCGGCTTTTTTGGTCGGCATTATCACTGATTTATTGGATTTTCCTCACACCCATAAACGCAAGCTGGCAGAGCCCAGATCATTAATAATAGCCCCGACACGTGAGCTGGCACTGCAGATAGCTTCGGATGCAGAGCAGTTGTGCAAGCATACAGCGCTACATGTTATCTCCATGGTCGGTGGTATGGACTACACTAAGCAGCGTAAGGAATTGGCTGCCGGGCCCGTCGATATTATGGTTGCGACACCGGGTCGACTGATTGACTTTGTACGATCCAAAGAAGTGGATCTGTCGAATGTTGAAGTGTTGGTCTTAGATGAAGCAGATCGCATGTTGAGTATGGGCTTTATCCCGGATGTGCGTACTATAATTCGCCATACCCCGCGTAAAGGAGAAGAGCGCCAAACACTGCTTTACAGTGCTACTTTTACCGACGAAGTGATGAATTTAGCCAACCAGTGGACGGATGATCCAGTCACCGTAGAAATTCAATCTGATACAAAAACCACTGACACAGTCCATCAGCAAGTGTTTTTGGTAGAGAAAAAAGATAAATATAAATTACTGAGAAACTTTATTGTACAGAACAATATCGAAAGAGTGATCGTTTTTTGTAACCGACGCCATCAAACCCGTGAGCTGGCAGAAAAGCTTAAAAAAGATGGAGTTCGCGCCGCTTTAATGTCAGGTGAAATCCCGCAGCACAAAAGGGTTAAGACTTTGGAAGATTTTAAATCCGGAAAAATTCAAGTGATGGTTGCAACCGATGTGGCGGGTCGGGGTATCCATATTGATGGCGTAAGCCACGTTGTAAACTATCATTTACCGGAAGATGCCGATGATTATGTGCACCGTATTGGTCGTACTGGCAGGGCTGGTAGTACGGGTGTCTCTATTTGCTTCGCCTGTGAAGATGACTCTTTTATGATTCCTGAAATCGAGGAGGAAACAGGTGTCAAGCTCAACTGTATCCATCCTGACCCTGAACTGCTGCAGGACTTATAAGAGCTATTAACTAACCACTTTATTAGTGGTTATTAAGTTGTCATTAGCGGCTAAGATTCAAATGGAGTAAGGGCATGTACCTTCTCCTTTGCGGCTGTGAGATGAGATTAAATTGCGATTAATTGTTAAAAATGAGTGAGAGTATGATGAAAATCGCGGTCTTGGGCGGGGGAAGTTTTGGTACTGTGATCGCCAATATCATGGCCGAGAAAGGTCATGATGTACGCCAGTGGATGCGCAGCGAAAGCGCCGCTGCAGAAATAGCCAGCACTCGCGAGAACAGTCGTTACCTGCCAGGCTATATCCTAGCCCCGACATTGACTGCCTACACGGATCTAGCGGCTGCTCTACAGGATATCGAGCTGTTGTTTGTCTCTATTCCCAGCGCACATTTCCGCTCCGTGTTAAAAATGGCTGCGCCCTACCTGCCAGAGCACATAAAAGTCATCAGTACCACAAAAGGTATTGAGCACCCCAATTTTAAAATGATGAGTCAAATCGCGACACAAGAACTTCCGCATGCCAGTGTCGGGGTGATTAGTGGGCCCAATTTTGCTAAGGAGCTTGCCCAGAGACAGCTGACAGCGACCGTGATTGCCAGCACCGATTCACAGGTGCGAGATACAGTGCAGAAACTTTTGCATCAGGCGTACTTTCGCGTATATGCCAGTGATGATATATACGGCGTCGAATTAGGTGGGGTGCTAAAAAATATTTACGCCATAGCATCCGGCCTCAGTGCGGCAATGGGGATGGGGGAGAATACCCGCAGTATGTTATTGACCCGGGCACTTGCTGAGATGAGCCGCTTCGCTGTCAGTATGGGTGCTAACCCTATGACTTTTCTAGGGCTGGCTGGAGTCGGTGATCTGGTGGCTACTTGTATGTCGCCCTTGAGTCGTAACTATAGAGTAGGTTATGCACTGGGCTCGGGGCAGAGCTTAGATGAAGCTGTGGCCGAACTTGGGCAAGTGGCAGAAGGCGTTAATACTTTGCGGATTGTCAGAGATAAATGCCAGCAGCTGGATGTATACATGCCTCTGCTGCAAGGGTTGTACCAAGTAGTATATGAAGGTGCTGCTCCCAGTGAGGTCGCCAAGAGTATGATGCTCAGTGAGCAAAGTTCCGACGTGGAATTTGTATTGCCGCGATAGATTTACATAACCAGAGTAATCTTTCAGGGAGTAGTGGTATGTTTCATTTAATGCGCCATGCAGAGGCAGGTTGGGGTGCTGCCACAGATTCTGAGCGCGAGCTAACTGCAGCGGGAAAGGCACAGCTGACCTTGCTCGCTGGGAATCAACGGGCATTATTCAGTCCTGTGCAGAAAGTTATTTGCAGTCCCTATCTACGGACCAGACAGACGGCTCTGCTTATCAGCCAACACCTTGAAGGTGTTGATATTGAGTATGAAGACGATTTGACCCCCGAAACTTCATCGCAGCAGGCGCTTGCGGCAATTGAAAGGCACTGGTGTGATAACTTGCTGGTAGTGACTCATCAGCCTCTGATTGGCAACTTAATCAGTCTATTAGAGCAAGGTGATTTACGCTACCCAGAGCCTGTTGTTCCAGGCTCAGTGTACTCTTACATCATGGCCTGGCCTGGTCCTGGTTGCGCCCAGCGGCGCTCTGTATGTTCCTCATAAAATCGGCTATGCCCAGCCCCTGCTGAACTTCTTGATAGCGCTGGATTATCTCCTTAGTTACCGGGTACATTTTAACGGCTTTTTCCATCAGTGCTAGCGCCAGTTTGGGTTGCTGTGTATATACATAGGCCAAAGCGAGATTGTTGATAGTGGAAGGGGTTGGGTGTTTCACTAATTCAGCTTCTGCCCAGTCGATATAATTTACACTGCGCTTTTGCTCACCTAGGGCTATGTCTATATAAAGACCCCGAGTAAGGCTGACATTATAGGCTAAGTCTTGGTAGTAAAGGTTATTGCTCGCAACTCGCAAGTAATTGTAATCCGTTTTTCCGCCATAGATGAAGTGTACGAGTCCCGAGAGTGAAATTAAGCTGTGAAGGAAAAAAGTGATTAAACCGATACAGCTAATAGCAGTGCATCCCTTAAGCAGCTTATCTGCAGCAGCGGAGAGCAGTACTGGGGTGTCTCTGACTCTGTGCTTGTGAACCATAAACAGAAAAAATACCCATAAAAACCACAGCGCTGAAGAGTGATAAAACGGCAGTTCTACCTGACTGTGAAAGCTGATTGGAAATAACAGAGCAAAATAGCTCAGCCCCCTTCGCCAGCCCAGTTTTAGCATGGCAACTACAGTAGCCGCCAGAGCGATGATAATGCCCAGCAGTGAAATTATGCCGCTTTCAATTAACCAGAACAGCAATTCATTATGCGGGTGGGTATAGGGGGCAGGCCCCAACTTATCACTGTGCGGGTAATCAATTTTGGCCTCTTGAAACACTTGCTTGAAACTGCCGAGACCGTGGCCAAAAACGGGTTTTTTCTGGAAAATTTGCCATGATAGGTCATATATATAGGTTCTGGCATGTACTCGTTGGCTATCGACTTTGGTTTCGTACTTGGCCACACCATCAAATTGGATGCTTCCTGCCAGCACGCCGAAAATAAAGGCTGCGATTAACACTGTACTGAAACGCCGCTGGGCACAAAAAGCTTGATATCTGGCTATGATAAGCAACGGTGTCGCAACGGCGAAAGCAACCAGCGAGGCTCTTGAGCTTATATTTAGCAGCATCGTTATAGTGCACAGCACAGTGGCGATTAAAATCAGTTTAAATACCCAGTGACGGCTCTTTATTGATGGGCATGTAGCTAGATATAGGGCCAGTAAGAAACCTGTGACTAAGTAGCTGGCATGTACGTTTACTTGCTGGAATATACTGATAGGAGCATTGGAAGCGGTGCGCGGTATTAAAGAGGTAAAATGCCAGCCCATGGTCTGGGTAAAGGCAATCAAACTGTGTATTGTCGCGGCCAAACAAAGGCTATAGAGAATGTTTTCCAGGTGCCGTCTTTTAAGTTGAAATTGAAACAGGGCGATAAAAAATAAGAACCCACCTAGAACATAGCCAATTCTAAATAACCACTGGGTAGGTAGAATTGTCTCGACGATAAAGCCGCTGATAAGCAGGCCTATGGGCAGTGCAGCCATTGCCAACCAGTATCTTGGCAATACCAATGTTGTTTTCAGCAGTATTTGAAAGCTCGCTGCACATATGCACACTATAGCCGCCAGCCACACTACACTGTTGTAGGGGATGTTTAGCCCTTCGCCACCGGGGCTATGCTGCGAATAGAAAGGTGCTAAAATAAAAACGCTTGAAATCAATAGAGTAAATAACATGGCTAGTCGTTGCTGCGCTTTATACATAAATATTGGCGTCCAATTAATAAGCTGGGTTTACAGAGTTTAATTGTAAGATAAATGGTTAATACATTGAATAGAAAAAAAGATTTTACACTGAATATCAATGGCATAAAAATGACAGGGGTCGCTTACGGGGACAGCCGCCACCCGCCAATGTTAGCTTTACACGGCTGGTTAGATAATGCTGCAAGCTTTGCTCTGCTCGCTGAACAGCTGCCCAATCGCTACCTGATTGCTCTGGATTTTATCGGCCATGGTAAATCAGCCCATCGGTGCGCTACCACTCCTTATTATATTTGGGATAATGTCACAGAAGTATACCTTGCGATGCAGCAATTAAAGTTGCATAGCGTTGATGTTATTGGCCACTCTATGGGAGCTAGCATCGCCATGCTGTTTGCGGCCAGTTTCCCGTCTAAAGTCGAAAAGCTCTATTTAATCGAGGGAATAGCGCCGTTGCACTATGATGTACAGCAATTGCCTGCATTGATGGCGTCAGCTATACGAAAAAGAGTACGCACTGTGCCGAAAACGCCAAAGCGCTATCCGAGTGTAGATGCGTTAATAAAGGCGCGTATGAACGCCAGGTTTCCAGTGTCCGAGCGCGCTGCACAGCTACTGGTCGAGCGGGGTAGCCTGGAGCAGGAAGGTGAATTTATCTGGAGTAATGATCCCGCTTTACTACTCCCCTCTATCAACAGGATGTGTCCAGAGCAGATTATGAGCTTTTTGCACACAGTCGAAGCAAAAGTGCACCTCTTCTTAGCGCAAGAGGGGCTTCTGAGTGAACAGTGGCAGCTCTATATTCAGCAATTGCAAAAAATTCAGATAGATACCTTCACTGGCAACCATCACTTACATATGCAAGAGTCAGGAGCTATCGCTATATCCAAGGCTATTAGTGCTGCACCGGCCGGATAAAACTTGCAGTATAAGCGGTGAAAAATATAATTGTCTCATTTGCTAGGCCATTTATAAATAATCGCAAATAATTGAATCTATAATATTTAAGCTAGCGTATAAATTAAGGAACGGATGGTTAAGTGCAAAAATGTTGCTTTTCCAACTGTCCAAAACCAAGCGGGTGCGTTATCCAAATAAGCCCAAACAACTGTAAATTTATAGGAACTTGATTATGTCAAAGACAAACTTAGCAGCTGCAACAGCGATTACAGGAATTATCGCAATGGGTGCAACTATGATTTCCGCTCCAGCAATGGCGGGAAGTAAAGAAAGATGTTACGGCGTAGCCGCTGCCGGTCAGAATGATTGTGCAACTAATAACAGTTCTTGTGCTGGTACTTCCAAAGTTGATAATCAAGGTGATGCTTTTATTGCTGTTGCAAAAGGGCTTTGTGAAAAGCTTGCCGGTGGTAGCCTTAAACCTAAAGCTTAATCTTTGTTTGCAGAGGCTTGAGCGGTTTAGGCCAAGGGGATGATGATTTTTCAGTCGCTTTGGTTTTACAGCTTTACACTTTATCTTTTTATGAGCTTTAAAGTGTAAAGCTAACCCTTAGTCTGTCAAGTAGTGTAGATCGCAGAGGCATCTGGATAATCTTTATCATGCCAGTATCACAATGCAGTATATTGTATTAATTAACGGCAGCTCATTCATATGACTCAAGCTAGCTCTCGTGTAGAAAACTCCCAAAGTCAATCAATCTCCAAAAATGCGATAGGCATAGGTTTAAGATCGCCACATTACCAGCAAATGTTAGCAGAGCGACCGCAAATAGATTGGCTAGAAGTGCACAGCGAAAACTTTTTTAATCAATCAAGCGCTCAACGCCAAGTACTGGATCAGTTGGCATTGGATTACCCTTTGAGCTTTCACGGTATAGGTCTGTCTCTGGGATCTACTGATCCGCTGAACAAACAGCATCTTCAGCAAATGAAGGCGTTAATCGACTGCTATCAGCCAGCACTTATCTCTGAACATTTAAGTTGGAGTTCGAGCAACTCGCGGTATTTTAATGATTTACTGCCGGTTCCTTACACTGAGGAGAGTTTGGGTATCTTTTGTGATCGGCTCAATCAGGTCCAGGATTTTCTTGGCCGGGCGCTGCTGGTAGAAAACCCAACCACTTACCTTGCTTTTAGCGATAGCAGTATGCAGGAGTGGGAGTTTCTCAACGAAATCCACAGGCGCTGTCATTGTGGTCTGTTATTGGATTTGAACAATATTTATGTGAACAGTATTAATCTTGGCCTGGACGCTAAAGTGTATTTACAACAAATTGACATCGCTGCAGTGCAAGAAATTCACTTGGCCGGCTTTACCCGCAGGCAGTTAGAAAATGGTGAAATATTAATAGATACCCACGGTAGCAGAGTATCGAAAGCTGTCTGGCAGTTGTTCCGTGATTTTCGGCACCGCTGCAGCGCACCTGCACTGATTGAATGGGATTCTGATATCCCTGCCTTAGAGGAGCTGTTGTCTCAGGCAGAGTTAGCAAAACAACACCAGCAGGGCGTTGTTAGCAAGGAGCAATTACCTTGAAGTTAGCGGATTTACAAGCGCAGTTCAGTCGACACTTACTGCACCAACCGGTGGATTTGTCGGCACTCAATATCACTGGTCCACTGCCGGTAGAGCAGTTGATGAGCTTGTACCGAAATAATTTTTACGTCAGTTTAACTGACTATCTAAAAGGCTGTTTTCCCAGTGTATTTGCACTGGTTGGCGAAGAGTTTTTTGAGCAACTGGCAAAGGCTTTCATTATTCAGCGGCCGTTAGTGAATGCAAATATTGAGCTGTATGGTGCTGGGTTTTCTCCGTTCATTGATAGTGTAGAACAAACTCGTGAGCTGCCCTATCTAGCGGGAGTAGCAGCACTGGATTGGGGGTTTGATCGCGCTAAAGCAGTCGTTGAAATAGCCAGCTTTCCCTTTGCCGAGCTAGGCTTATTAAGTGAGCAGCAGCAATCAAAGCTTCGCTTTCAAATACCTGCGGAAACTTTGCTGATAGCCTCCGATTACCCGCTGTTGTCTATCTGGCAGGGAGTGAGAAAGCAGTGTTTAGAAGGTGTGGATATGCAATCGGCTGAATATTTGATATTGCATCCCAGTCAGCAAGATGAGGGTGCACTATATTACAGTCTTAGTGCAGCACAATATGAGTTTCTACTGGCGGTGTCGAGAGGGGATACACTTGATCAGCTAGCTGAAATCGCCGATTTTCAACAACAATTAAACTATTTTATTGGCAATACTGTGATTAATGGTTTTACCACAGGAGATGAATGATGATCGAAAAATTATTAGACCGCTATGATTGTGCTGTTAACCTTAGCCTGAAGTGGCTGGCACCTGTTGTTCTGTTCGCTGTGCGTATAGTGCCAGCAATGGCTTTTTTTAAAGCGGGACAACTTAAATTCGCCAGTTGGGATTCAACGTTATACTTGTTTGAAGAAGAGTATCAAGTGCCGTTTCTTCACTACGAAGTCGCAGCGTATTTAGGCACTGCAGTCGAGCTTTTGTTACCGCCGTTGTTGCTGTTGGGGGTTTTGACTCGGGCAACCGCACTGGGGTTATTTTTGTTTAATATAGTGGCAGTTATATCCTATCCGGTTATCTGGGGTAATGGTTTCTATGATCACCAGCTGTGGGGAATGATGTTATTAGTCAGTGTCTTGTGGGGCCCAGGAAAGCTCTCAGTAGATAACTATTTGCGTGCATATTTTTCGCGCTAGTATGCCATGGCAACCAGTGCATAGTTTATAGCTGGTTGTAAATTGAACGACGCGGGTTGTTCAAAGTAAAAAAATAGCTGTTGCTAGGTAGTAACTTATTAATAGTTTGGAATTTATCGGCTATTACTTTATTCAGTTGAGCTTTTATATTACTGTGTAGATCCTTTTTACGTATTATTTTTTGTTGATAGGATTACTTTATTTTATGTCATTTTTGAGTGGCAATAACACAGATAAACAGGCGCAACTACAGCAGTGTTTGCTTGATTGCGCCGATGGAAAGCATAAAGCATTAAAGCAGCTATATGATTTATGTTCGGCGAATCTATTCAGTGTGGCACTGCGTATATTAAAAGACAGGGCGCTCTCAGAGGATTGTTTGCAGCAAGTATTCTATAAAGTGTGGAACAATGCAGACAAATATGATGCCTCTAAAGCAAAAGCTCAAACTTGGTTAAATACTATCACCCGGAATCAAGCGCTAGATATTCTTAGAAAAAATAAGCACAGTGATCAACATGATAGCGATGATGCACTAGAGTTTATCGCCGATGATGCACCGTCTCATGAGCAGCATGTAGCACTGTCTCAAGACAGTGCAGCGATGCATTTATGTCTGGCTGAGCTTCCGGAACAGCAAAAAATATATTTAGAGATGGCCTTCTTTGAAGGTTTAACCCACCAAGCTTTATCGGATCGAACAGGCACTTCCCTGGGAACCGTTAAAACTTGGATCCGACGAGGGTTAGAGAGGTTGCGAAAATGCATGAATTCGATTTAAGTGACATTGACCAGCGCAATCAAGCGGCTGCTGAGTATGCTTTAGGCTGTTTAAGCCAGAGCGAAAAAGCCAGAGTCGAAGCGTTGATGGCTGTCAGTCACGACCTGCAACAAGAGGTTGAGCAGTGGCGTGAGTATCTGGATGTGTTAAATACCAGTCTTGCTCCCGTTAGGCCGCCGGCCAGTGTTTGGAAAGTGATTAATAAGCGCACCAAAGTTTCCAGTGGTAGTGTCTGGTCCTGGCAATCATTGTTCGGCTTCTCGCTGGCGCTAATGTTATCGGTGGGATTGTTTTTGCAGTGGCCGCAACCTACTAATGTAGTGCAAAACGCCTGGGTTCCTCTGATTGCCAATGCGCAACAAGAGCCGGGTTGGGTTATTAATACTTCAATGCAAAAACGTCAATTGGTGATTGAATCAAAGCACCCGGTCGCCATGCCTGAGAATACTTTTTATGAACTCTGGTTGATGGAGGAGGGGCACGAGCCAATGTCGCTTGGATTCTTGCCGGCCACCGGCACAAAGGTTATACCTTTCGAGCCGAGCTGGGCTGAAAGATTGTTGAACTGTGAAATAGTTGTCACTATGGAGGGACCCAAAGGTGCTCCGGATGGTTATAATATGGGGCCTGTCTCAGACAAGACTAAATGGAAGCGGATCGTCTTTTAATTCTGGGCTTCGCGGAAGCAGGCCGGTAGTTTCTTACCGGGCTGCAAAAAAGTGCCTCCGTGGCTTGAAGTAGACAGTGTGACCGCTCCTTGCAATGCTCCAAACAGACAAGTTACAGCTCAACTGTCTGTCCTGGACGATCTAAGTTGTCCAATCTCGTTGTTATCAATTCTGAAGTCAGCCAGCCTTTCATCTCTCCCCGTTATCGACATAAATTGTAAGTCACAGTTTTGCCCAGCTTGCTGTAGGTTGTTACCAGTGCTGGTTAATTAACAGTAACTGATGCCCGTTTAGATTTGAGCCTTTATTTGTGTCCAAAACCCTTGTGGCAATAAAACCATTTAAAGATAGTCAGACAGACCTCATTGTTAACAGTCATCCATGAATAATTTTGACAGATAGCTTAAGCAATAAAAATACAAATGGCTTCTTTTAGGTGCAATATCAACTTACATAACAGCTAAAAGTTTTGCAGCAGTCGTTGATAATGCAAACGATCGTTTAATTAAAAGGGAGGAAAAATAATTAAAAGCGGCATAGACTACAATTAATAAACAGCAACAAAGCACATTTAGTGTTAAATAGTAAATGTGAGGGTATATATGGTAGGGGGCAAAATTTGACTCTGTCTTGCTGTCTGTTAGCAGCTAAAGGCTCTAAGTAGCTGTGTTATCGCATTAAAAACTAGTCGCTAAAATATAGTGATTATGACTAGACGCAACCCGTGTTTATGATGATAATGGGGTCGATGATAAAGTTATTTGTTTATCTTAAATTAATATAAGTCTGGTTCATTTTTGTGCAACTTATATTGATCAGCTTAAGACTTTTTC
Source organism: 'Osedax' symbiont bacterium Rs2_46_30_T18 (assembly GCA_002163025.1). GTDB lineage: Bacteria > Pseudomonadota > Gammaproteobacteria > Pseudomonadales > Balneatricaceae > Rs1. Next base: position 24,406 of record MABF01000273.1, on the reverse strand, counting down.
ATTGCTGAATAATATTTAATAATGCTCAATTTATTTTTAATTTAGTCGCTAAACTATTTATAAGCCTTATTTGAAAAATCTAGGTAAAAGTAAGATGCAAGTACAAAGCTTTATTCATCATCCAAGTGCAGTGCCAGTGAAAATGGTAGTCAGTGATAGTCAGTTCCCATTACCGACTATTCAGGTAGCTGCCAGCACTGGTGTCTATATACACACAGCAACCAGCTATCCCCTTAACAGTTGTGTCGAAGTTGAAATAAACGTACAGACCCCCGCATTTTTTGCCAAAGGATATATCTGTAGCTGCGAGTCGGTCAGCGATGGGATTGGTTTTCAAACAGGTGTAGTGTTCGACTGTCCTGAAACAGCTTTTGCAGTCAGAATGATCGAGCAAGTGTGCCACATTGAGCAGTACCGCCAGCAAGTAAGTAATACAGAAGGCAGAGAAATGACTATAGACTGCGCCGCAGCTGAATGGATTACTCACCATGCAGCGAGCTTTCCCGAGTTACACACTATCTAATTATCAGTTTCAGCAGTTGTCTGCTTGAAGTGCTTTTGTGCAATCAGTGAGATTGACTCCCACTCGCTTCATCTATCCTAAGTTACAGAATATTCCCACACCTCTTTAAAAAGCTGCAATACTTTATTGCAACTTTAGTCTTAATCAATAGCACCATTTTATGACTGTAGCGCAGAGTGTTTTAGCGTTTCCAGTTGATCCCGGTAGTGGGCAGCCAATTCAAACTCCAGATCTTTAGCCGCTTTATACATACTGTTCTCCAGTTTAGAAAGGGCCTTGGATAACTCTTTAGATGATAACAAACTGGCATCCGCTGGTTGGTCACTGGCTTGATCCAGGACGCGTTTAACATGTTTGGCCGCTTTGCGACCAGGAATGGTGGCAGCACCTTCCATAATATCAGCCACCGATTTTATGATGCCCACTGGGACGATACCGTTTTCTAGGTTGTGGGCAAGCTGCTTCTCTCGGCGCCTGCTTGTTTCATCGATAGCACGCTGCATGGAGCCTGTTATTTTATCGGCATACAGAATAGCTCGGCCGTTAATATTTCGTGCTGCGCGACCAATGGTTTGGATCATTGAAGTTTCCGAGCGCAGAAAGCCTTCTTTATCGGCGTCTAATATAGTCACCAAACCCACCTCCGGCATATCTATACCTTCGCGCAGTAAGTTGATGCCGACCAGGGCATCAAATTCCCCTAAACGTAAATCGCGAATGATTTCCACGCGCTCAACGGTATCTATGTCTGAGTGCAAGTAGCGAACTCTTACGCCGTGATCCGCCAGGTACTCCGTTAAGTCTTCCGCCATACGTTTAGTTAATACTGTCACTACGGTCCGCAGCTCTTGAGCGGCCATTTTATTGATCTCGCCGAGAAGGTCATCAACCTGAGATGTTGCGGGACGTATTTCTATAATAGGGTCTAGCAAGCCTGTAGGTCTAACCACTTGCTCGACTATTTGCCCGGCGTTCGCCGCTTCATACTTACTCGGAGTGGCTGATACAAAGATCATCTGTGGGACAATTTTTTCCCACTCATCAAAGCGCATAGGGCGGTTATCCAATGCTGAGGGGAGCCGGAAACCAAAGTTAACTAAGTTCTCTTTGCGTGATCTGTCTCCCTTGTACATGGCGCCGATTTGCGGAATAGTGACATGGGACTCATCAATTATAACTAAGGCATCATTAGGTAGATAATCAAATAAAGTCGGCGGCGCTTCCCCCGGTTGTCTATTAGATAAATATCGAGAGTAGTTCTCGATACCGGAGCAGTAGCCCAGTTCACGAATCATCTCTAAATCGTAATTAGTCCTCTGCTCTAAGCGCTGCAACTCGACCAATCTGTTCTCGGATTTTAAAAACTCCAGGCGCTGGTCTAATTCCACTTTGATTTTTTCTACCGCCTCCATCAATTTCTCTTTGGGAGTAACGTAGTGGGATTTCGGGTAGACAGTAATGCGTGGGACTTTACGCAAGACTTCCCCGGTGAGTGGATCAAACCAACACAAGTTTTCCACTACATCATCAAAAAGTTCGATACGCACCGCTTCTTTTTCCGATTCGGCCGGATAGATGTCGATAACGTCGCCGCGTACTCTATAGTTGGCACGGTGTAACTCTACATCGTTGCGGGTATATTGCAGTTCGGCCAGGCGTCTGATAATAGCCCGCTGATCGAGAACGTCACCGCGAGACACGTGTAACATCATCGATAGATATGACTCGGGGTCGCCGAGTCCGTAGATGGCCGACACGGTTGCCACAATAATACAATCTTTGCGCTCTAACAGTGCTTTGGTCGCAGACAGGCGCATTTGTTCAATGTGCTCGTTTACCGAGGCATCTTTTTCTATAAAAGTATCCGAGGCGGCTACATAAGCTTCAGGCTGGTAGTAGTCATAGTAAGAGACAAAATATTCAACCGCATTATCGGGAAAGAACTCTTTGAATTCTCCATACAGTTGTGCTGCCAAGGTTTTATTATGGGCCATGACTATGGTAGGGCGTTGAATGTCTGCTATAACTTTGGCGACGGTAAATGTCTTACCGGAGCCGGTTACTCCCAGTAGTGTCTGAGAAAGTAATCCAGAGTTGATACCTTTAACTAAAGACTCAATCGCAGCGGGTTGATCTCCGGCTGGCTCGAATTTACTTTGAATACGAAAAGGCTGCTTCATAATGTTGTCCCGCTACTGCTGCTTAGCTAAATGATGGATGGCGCCGTAATTGTTAAAGATACCCTTTGTTTTTTGCGGCGCTGTCGCTGTGCGAGTTGCTATAAAACTGCAACAAATCGAAACAGTAGCCTGTATGTAAAGCTAACTCGGGTAAAAATTGCGCGCTAAATTATATCTCAATAACTAATTTTAAGCTTATGTTGTTTGCCGGTTAAAGCAGTTCCCGAACATATATTAGCCTTTGCAGAGCCATAAATATAAAAGTTGTATAGCGCTGGAACGGTGTTGGCAGAAATTGTGGTACCGATATCGGCTTGTGGAATTGAGTGACTGTTTTGCGGCCCTTGTTCAAAGACTGGTTTCCCAGTAAAATCAGCTGTAATTCGATCAGATATAGAAACACAGTAAATAAATGACTAATAAGACAGATAATATATACGCCACTCAAACCAGCAAGCAAGTTTTTAGTTTTGATGACCAAGTCGCGGAAGTCTTTCCCGACATGATTCAGCGATCGGTACCAGGCTATGCTGAAATATTAAAAAACACTGCGAAATTTGCCGAGAAATTCGTCACTGCCAACAGCTATTGTTACGATTTAGGCTGTTCATTAGGTGCCTCTAGCTTAGCAATGAGTTCTGGTATCAGCGCAGAAAATGTGAAAATTATAGGTATTGATAACTCTCAGGCGATGCTGGATCGCTGCCGCCATCATATCGAAAACTTTAAACACAGTACCCCGATAGAGCTACACATCGGAGACATTCTAAGGTTCCCGATTGAAAATGCCTCTATGGTTGTGTTGAATTTTACCCTGCAGTTTATAGCGCCGCAGGAGCGCCAGGCACTGCTGCAAAAAATTTATCAGGGCATGCAGCCGGGTGGGTTATTGCTACTCTCGGAGAAAGTTTGCTTTGGTGATGAGCGCGATAATAGTTTGATGTCTGATTTGCATCATCAATACAAAAGAGAAAATGGTTATAGTGATTTGGAAATAAGCCAAAAACGTAGCCTGCTTGAGAATGTACTTGTGCCCGATACTTTGCAGCAACACCTTAATCGTCTCACAGAATTGGGCTTTAGCCGCAGTAGCTGCTGGTTTCAGCAGTACAACTTCGTTTCAATTTTTGCCGTTAAATAGCCTATATGATTAATTATCAAAAACTAGTAGAAGATTTTAGTGACACCGACCTCGCCGCTTGCGCCGATTTCTGGCCGCGAGCTGTAGAGCAAAAAATGCTCGGTTTTACCCACGGCTATCTGGCGCAATGGCAGCAGTTAATGGCAGAGCTACCACAGTTACAAAGCGCCCAACTGGAGTTAAAGGCTGAGGTCAGGATAGGTACAGACCTTGAGTTAGAGCAACAACTTAACCCAGAGCAGGTAGCCGAGTTTATAAGCCAGCTGAAAACCTTAGCGCCCTGGCGCAAAGGACCATTTTCTCTGTATGGCATTGAGATCGATACCGAGTGGCGTTCAGATTGGAAGTGGGATAGGTTGCTGGAACATATCAGTGCGCTACAGGGGCGCACTGTCATTGATGTTGGTTGTGGCAATGGCTACCACTGTTGGCGTATGCTGGGGGAAGGCGCTAAAGCGGTATTGGGCATCGATCCGACGCAAAAGTTTCTGGCCCAGTTTGGCGTGCTGAAAAGATATTTGGGTGAACAGCTGCCGGTACACTTGCTGCCTTTAGGCATTGAGGATATGCCCAAGCTAGCGGAATCGGAAGGGGTAGATACTGTATTCTCGATGGGCGTACTTTATCACCGAAAATCACCGATCGATCATCTGTTGGAATTGAAAGCGTTGTTAAAGCCTGGCGGTGAATTGGTTTTGGAAACCATCGTCATCGATGGTGATGAGCAATGCGTGTTAGTCCCCCAAGGTCGCTACGCGCAAATGCGTAATATCTGGTTTTTGCCTTCCGCAGCTGCTCTGGCATTATGGCTGCGAAAGTGCGGCTTTAAAGACGTGCGTATAGTTGACATAGCAGAGACTTCATTGGATGAGCAGCGCGCTACCCCCTGGATGGACTTTCACTCACTGACTGATTTTTTAGATCCGCAGGATAAGTCTAAAACCCTAGAGGGGCACCCAGCACCCAAGAGGGCGATAATCATTGCTCAACTATAGGTGCCATTTGTATTGGGTTAGCAAAAAAAGCTTTTCCCAGCATAACACTAGATAGATCTTAGCAGAGCTTAAATAGATTTTATTAGGGTGGCTCAGGGCTTTTTTTAGTCAAATAAAGCTGTTAGGGTTGCTGTTTTTACATTGAAGGGCGGGATATGCCAGAACGAGATGAGTTAAAAGTTGATGTGCCGTACTTTGGTTCTGCCAATCAAGATGATACAGAAAATAATATAGTAGAGAAACAACAGGAACTTGCCCGTAAGCAATTTGCTGAGCGCGGCAATAGTGGTTGGTTACACAGTATTGTCACGCTAGCGTTATTAGTGGCTGTGGGAAGCATGGGTTACATAGGTTACGACTTCCAGCAAGATCAGGAGCAGCGTCAGTTAATGGCGGCGGCCACTGAGTCGCGCATTGCTGATTTAGAACAGCTGTTGGCTGACTCTCAGGCGCAAGCAAAGAAGTCAGGGCAAACGTTACAGCAGCGCCTGAATGAGCAGAAGCAGTTAGTCAGTCAACAAAAGCAGTTGATGGATACACAGTACAACGAATACCAGAAGAAATTTGCCCAGTTAATAGAAGGTGCCAACGAGCAGCAGCAACAGCAGTTAGTCGCCTTTAATAGCGAAATCGGCAAGGTAGAATTAAAAATAAAACAGGCCCAGGAAGATGCTCAGGAAGAGATGGGCTTTATGACCAGTCAGCAAAAAACGGCATTGTCAGGGCTCGAGGAGCGACTGACAGAAATTGCTGATTTACGTACTAGCTTAACAAATTTGGAAATAAATCAAAGTAAAGCAGATGGAGTGCGACAAGAGCTGGCAGCAGATTTACAAGGTTTAGCCACTGAGATTACCAACAGCAGTAAAAAACTTGCAGCGGATGTAGTAGAAGTTAAAAAAGACACTGCCGCGGTGGATAGCTCCCTTGAGCAATACCGCAGTAATGTGAATAAATCTGTAAAATCGCTGGCAAATAAAGTGGCGGTGTTGGCCAAAAAAGCCGCACCTAAGCCGGATGCTGCGCTTACATCAAGATTAGCCAAAACTGAGCAGGCGATAAGAGCCATCGATGGTAGCAGGGCACAAGTGAATAAAGAGATTCAGCGGCTTAAAAGTAGAGTTAACAAAATTCAACTGCAATTGCAGTAAAGGGTACAGCTCAATTACAGAGAACGAAATTTTTGGCAGTGACTAATAGCTAGCTAAATAACCTCTTTATACGAGACTATTGGAGGCCGGGTTGGCGGATACAGGGAGTAAAGTTTGAACGATAGTTTAGTGGATAGTGAATGTATCAGGACTTTTTTTGCGCTGCGTCTGCGCGACCCTATTGCCCGGCAGTTGGCCAGCTACGCCGATAGTTTGGCGCTCTACGACAAAAAAGTGGAAGTGCAGTGGGTGGATTCCGATAACTATCATTTAACCTTATGTTTTCTGGGGGATATAGCGATAGAAAAAGTCGATGAGATAGCCTCTGCGTCAAAGTCTCTGCTGTCTTCAAAAGTATCTTTGAACATTCACCTTGAGGAGATAGAGTCTTATCGCTCGGCCTCTGACTGGACCTTGCTGGTGGCGAAAACAACCACTAGCGACGAACTATCTGACCTGCATTCACTGGTGATGACTATCGCAAAAAATGCAGGCATTGATATCGGCCAGTACGGCTTTAAACCGCATATTACCCTTGGCAGGTTAGCCCTTGGACATAGCTTCATCACTCCTGAACAGTGGCCGAAACTTGATTTGTACAGTTTGGCTGATGCTGTTGTATTATTTCAAAGTAAATTAGGCGCGAGAGGCTCTGTTTACACACCGCTGGTTACTGTTGAATTACAAGATTTGGCCTAAAATTTGATCTTCTCAGGTAATTATCCTGCTCTGCTCTGCACTGAACGAGCACTCACTCGCACAAAATACCCACTGCAACTGCTAGGCTGCGATATAACAACATGAAACACTATATGTTTTTGTAACTAATAGCGGCTTTTGCGGTCACAACTGTCAATTCTTAAACTGACCACTAAGGTGTGCTGAAAAATGTCAATATTGAAAAAAAAATCTACCCTCTCTGCTGGGTTTTACAGCGCAAGGGCGCTTTTAATCAGTTTAGGTTTATGCACAGCCAGCTTTACCCTTTGGGCGGCGGATCAGACTGCAACGGCATTAAATGATAGTCCTGCCTGGCAGAAGACCCTGGCTAGCGCGAAAGGTCAGACAGTATATTTTAATGCCTGGGGCGGGTCCGAAACTATCAATGCATACATTCGCTGGGCAGCTGAGCAAGTAGAGGACCAATACCAAGTGACGGTCAAGCAAGTAAAAATCACTGATACTGGTAATGTAGTGAGCAGGTTGTTGGCTGAAAAAAGCGCAGGACGCACGTCGTCTGGTAGTGTCGACTTGGTCTGGATTAACGGCGAAAATTTTAAATCGATGAAAGATAATGGATTGTTGGCCAAGGCCTATACTCAGCAGCTGCCAAATTATTTACTGGTAGATACCGAGAACAAACCTAGTACTTTATATGACTTCACTACCGCTGTGGATAATTTAGAAGCTCCCTGGGGAATGGCTCAAATGGTCTTTATGTACGATACGGCGCATTTAGATAGTCATCCGCAAGATATGCACACTCTGCTGAGCACAGTGCAGGACAATAAAGGTAGGTTTAGCTACCCGGCTCCGCCAAATTTTCACGGTACCAGTTTTATTAAACAGGCTCTGATCGAACTGATCGCAGATAAGCGTCTACTGAGTAAAGCCGTAGTAAAAGAGGACTTCTCCAAAGTTACGGCACCGCTTTGGGCTTATCTGGATAAGCTACACCCTCTGATGTGGCGCTCGGGAAGAAGTTTTCCAAGCAGTGCCGGGCAAATGAAAAAATTACTCAATAACAGTGAAATTTTTATCTCTCTGTCATTTAACCCCAATGATGCCAGTAATGCGATTGCCAACGATGAGTTGCCTGAAAGTATTAAAACTTATGTACACGCCAAAGGTACATTAGGTAATACACACTTTGTCGCTATCCCTTTTAATGCTAAGGCAAAGGAGGGAGCCAAAGTTTTCGCTAACTTCCTGATGTCACCTGCAGCACAGGCACGAAAAGCATCTCCCCAGATTTGGGGCGACCCGACGGTACTGGCTATGCAAAAGTTGAGTGAGGCGCAACGTCAGAGCTTTTCTGATTTGCCCTTGGGGCAGGCAACACTGAGCACTGAGCAACTGGGTACTGTGTTATTGGAGCCGCATGCTTCCTGGGTTGCCGCCCTGGAGCAAGAGTGGCTGTCTCGTTACGCTAAGTAGTTGAACTACTTTGTTGTTATTACAGCTGTTGCAGTGCTGGATTTACCCATCTCAACAGTGCGTCCATGAGAGCGACTAACTATAAGCTAATCTTAGTATCGCTCTGTGCCGGTGCTTTATTTATCTTGCCGGTGATGGCTGGTTTACTGGGCACTTGGCTGCCCGCACTAGGCTATCTGCCGAGTATCGGTGCCAGTCAAATATCTGTTGAACCAATATTGGCTGTGTTTGCTCATCCCAGCAGCTATAGCAGTATTCAGGCAACATTGAGTTCGGCGCTGCTGGCCACTGGTGCAGCATTTGTCATTAGCCAGTGGCTGTGTATGCAGCTTTACAACAGTAATAGTTGGTCGTGGATAAAGCGTTCAATTGGGCTGTTGCTGGCGGTTCCGCATCTCGCCTTCGGTATAGGTTTTGCCTTCCTGATCTCCCCGAGTGGCTGGATCATGCGTCTGCTTTCTCCGGGTATTAGCGGTTTCAATGTACCGCCGGATTGGCTAATCATCAATGACAGCTACGCACTGAGCTTGACCTTAGTATTGGTATTAAAGGAAATTCCGTTTTTTTTATTAATGTCATTGGCGGCCATGGGCAGCTTCGATGTCGCTAAAACTTTACAAGTGGCGGCATCTCTCGGTTACTCCAGGGGCGAGGCCTGGTTAAAATTAGTTTTTGTGCAGATGTATCCTCAGTTGCGCCTACCATTGTACGCGGTACTTTCGTATTCGCTGTCAGTGGTTGATTTAAGCATAATTCTGGGGCCTACGTCGCCGCCAACTTTTGCGGTGCTAATCAACCAGTGGTACGGTGATGCCGATACTGACTTTAGGTTGTTGGGAGCCGCGGGGGCCAGTTTGTTGCTGATATTGGTCACTGTGCTGTTAGGCTTAATATTTGCGCTGGAGAAACTCTGCTCTAAAATAGCACAAGGTTGGCTGTTAGCCGGACCTGTACGCTATGGCGTGGGTTATTTCGCTTGGGGCTACCGAAAAATTGCAAAATATACTGTCATTGGCTTATGGGCGAGTACCTTGCTGACGTTAGCTGTGCTGTTGCTCTGGTCAGTTGCTCAGCAGTGGCGTTTCCCCTTGGCGCTACCGAGTAAATGGTCGCTAAAGTATTGGCAGCTAAGCTGGCAGCAACTCCCAGAGCCGCTATTCAATACTGCACTGGTTGGTTTCTGTAGTGCCACGATTGCCATATCCTTGGTGATTGCAATATTGCACTGGCAGAGTCAGAGCGCTCGCTCTGTAAACCAGCAGAGCTCAAACAGTTCGCAGCTGTTGCTATGGTTGATTTACCTGCCTATGTTGGTGCCACAAGTGTCGTTTTTATTTGGTATACAAGTACTGTTAGTCGGACTGGGGTTGGACGGGAAATTGGCGAGTTTAGTCTGGGCTCATTTGATTTTTGTTCTGCCCTACTGTTATTTAACCTTGGCAAAAGTGTTTTTACAATTCGATAACCGTTTTTTTCAGCAGGCGATGATACTCAGTCAATCCAGATGGAAAAGTTTTTGGATGATTAAGATGCCTATGTTGTTTAAGCCTATTGCTTTCAGCTTTGCGATAAGCTTTGCGGTCAGCGTATCCCAATATTTGCCTACTTTGTATGTGGCGGGAGGGCGGTTTAATACTATTACCACAGAAACAGTGGCCCTAGCCACTGGCGCGGATGATAGAATCAGCGCCAGTTTTGCTCTCTGGCAATTCTGGTTGCCGCTGTTAGTTTTTGTCACGGCTACCGCTATTCCACAATGGTGTTTTCGTCGGCGTAAGGGGCTATAACATTGACGCAACTAAATCCTATTGCTTTTGAATTACAAAATTTGCAACTGCGGCTCGATGGAGTTGCTCTATTTCCAGAAATCTCTATTCAGTTAACCGCTGGAGAGTTATTGGTGGTGATGGGGCCAAGTGGTTGCGGTAAATCAAGTTTACTGGCGGCTATTGCCGGTAGTAGCCCCAGTGAATTTGAATTGCGTGGTAATATCCGCTTACAAGGTAAGCAGCTCAACGCCTTGGCGATGGAGCGTCGAGAAGTCGCTATTGTCTACCAGGATGATTTGTTGTTCCCGCATTTAGACGTCGCCGGTAATCTGTTGTTTGCGCTGCCCAGAGGCGATAGCCTGCAGCGCCTGGACAGCGTTCAGCGGGCGCTGGCGAGTGCCGGTTTGGCGGGCTTTGAAAAGCGTGACGTGGCTACCTTGTCAGGCGGACAGAGGGCCAGGGTCAGTTTGTTGCGCAGCCTACTGGCCAGGCCGAAATTACTGTTATTAGATGAGCCTTTTTCGCGTTTAGATGAAGCGTTACGTCAAGATTTCCGACAGTTTGTGTTTGCGCAGATTGACATAATGAACATTCCAGCACTGATGGTTAGTCACGATCGGCGGGATTGTCCCAATAGCCAGTTTTATTCCCTGCAGGATGCCCAGATGCAGATGTTAAATGGAGCAAATATATGAAATTTTCTAAAATCAATCAAGGTTGCAGCGAATGTTAGATCGCTGGAGTTTGAGAGTGATTTCTCCATCACTACAGTGGGTTGCCGGCAAGCTGGATACTTTTGGGGTAACGGCAAACCAAGTGACTATCAGTGGTTTTATAATCGGTCTGCTGGTGATTCCGGCGCTGGCGTTAGAGTACTATTTACTGGCCGCCGTAATTATTGTTTTTAATCGACTTTGTGATGGTCTTGACGGTGCGCTCGCCAGGGCATCGTCAGCGACTGATGCCGGTGGATTTTTAGATATAGTGTTGGATTTTATTTTCTACTCTGCGGTAGTGTTTGGTTTTGCACTGGCTCAGCCGGCTGAAAATGCGTTGGTAGCCGCACTGCTGTTATTTTCCTTTATGGGCACAGGTAGTAGTTTTCTGGCCTTTGCAATTATGGCGGAGCGCCGATCCATAAAAAGTATGACTTATCCCAATAAAGGATTCTATTATCTTGGGGGGTTGGCTGAGGGAACTGAAACTATTTTGCTGCTGTTATGCTGTTGCCTGTTGCCAGAATATTTTATTAGCATAGCACTGTTTTTTAGTGCCATCTGTTGGGTTACAACACTGACTCGAGTGGTGGGTGGGTATTACTCGCTGCAACTGAGCAGGGTGGGTAGCGAAGAGGTGAAGCTCAAGGGTGAGAGTACAAGCTGAAAGGGTAGATTCAGTCCTCTGCTTTAACTACAGTTAAGCTGACGTGCTAGTAGAGGAATAGCTTTGTATACGACCTTATTTCTACCGCTGAACTTAGCTTGGTAGAGTGCCTGGTCAGACGTCTGCAGTAAGATTTTAGCCAGCTCAGAAAAGCTTTGCATGTCATTGTGTATGGGTAGATAGCTACTGACACCTATAGAAGTTGTCACTTTGATGTCCTTGATTGAGCCCGTTTTGAACATGTGATCCGCGACCACGGCACGCAGGTTGTTGGAAATTTGTGCCGCTTGCTGGGGTTCACAGTCGGGGAGTAAAATGGCAAATTCCTCACCGCCAAAGCGAGCCAGGAAGTCAGTGTTTCTCAACTGCTTTTTAAGGATGCTGGCAAAGGTTTTAAGGATAGCGTCACCTCCGCTGTGGCCATAGTTGTCATTCACTTGTTTAAAGTGGTCTATATCTAAAAAAAGTAAGCTCAGGCACTGTTGTGTTCTGCTCGCTCTTTGCAGTGCCTTGTCTATCTCCAGATCAAAACTGTGTCGGTTATACAGTTTAGTTAGCGTATCAGTGCTGCTCAGATAGGCCAGATTTTCTTGAATGATGCAGTTTTCAATGCAAACCGCCAGCAGTGCCGATAAACGTTCCAAATAGTCGTATCTGTACTCGCTGTGATAGCGGTTTAGTTCGCGGGCACCTAAGTGCAAGCTGCCAATCAGCCTATCTTTATTAATCAGCGGTAATAATACAGAGCTTAAAATAAACGGGTTGTCAGGGAATAGCTGTTTGCGCAGCGGTCGATCCAGCTCGCCGGCGCGTATTTTTCTTTCTGGGAAAATTTCGCTGATGCTCTGCAGCTCTTGAACGATTCGCAAGTGTTTCTTTAAAGCGGGATCGACGTCTTGTAGTAGCGATTCCGCTAATTGATCTTTGTTGTGCAGGTAGATAGTGACAACGCTGAGTTTAAAAGTATGTTTGAAGTCGACCAGTAACAAGTTTATTAACTGCGATAACTTTCCGCAAGCAAGCATTTGTACTTCAATGTCCATAAAACGCTTGAGGATTTCCTCATTTCGTTGCGCCTCTTTAACAGCAATCTGTAGAGTCTTTTTTAGCTGCGCGTTTTCTTGTTGTAAAATGCGATTGTTCATAGGAAGTGTTTACTGGTTAGTTTGGTTACATTTCATGTCCATTTCGGTCGATTGCTATAGTCCTATTAGCGGCACTCTGTGTTGCAATTTTAATGTCAGTCACTGTCTGCTTGGCTTTAATAGGCTCTGTGAATACTTGACGCTAAAATCCCGGTTAAATCGATTCCGGTTGCGCTATATTCGTGCAGCTAAAGAGTGACTAATAGATCAGAGTTTACTCACCTTGCCACAGATAGGTTTTTAAATCGACTCTGTTATTGGAAAAATTTATATCTTCGCTCTGTAGTTTTTGTTTTTGCGTCACAAAGCGCTCAGTACCGACGGCAAAAGAGATTTTTCCCTGAGCGTTAATTACTCTGAACCAGGGAATACGGCTACCTTCGGGTAACTCAGATAAATAGCGGCCAACTGCTCTGGCGCGATTGGGCAGCCCGGCCATCGCGGCAACTTTGCCATAGGTAGATACTTTTCCCGCGGGGATAGAGTGAATTACCTGCCAGATTCGCTCTCGATTGGATGGCTCCATAGTTAAATGTTGCTCCTGTGTTATGCCAACAGCGCAGCGCTGAAATTTCTGTTTAAGACTAGCAATTTTTATAGTTGATCGGCAATCCAATTGATACACAAGAGCGCTTTTTTATAGCTTTGAGCAGTTGCGATCGAGCATTACAGAATTTTGATTCACAGTTGATTAGCTCTACGATAATTGCCTTGGTAGTCAAAAATTCTATCGACCACGCGCCAAAAGTGGCCGCTCTTGCGCGCAATCACAAAATCCGGACTTGGATAAGCCTGTGCTATTTTTAATATTTGTTGCAATTCGCTGGGCAGTTGATGTTGGAATTGCACGGGTAAACGCCGCGAGAATAGTTTGTCGAAGACTGCGCGCTGGCCCTTGTTGGCGATATTGAAATGCTCGGTTAAGGTCTCACCTTGTTCGTCGTGATAAGTGATTTTTAGTTTACCCTTATTTTCTTCTAAGCTAATGCCGGCACAGCGAATAACTTTGGCATCTTTTAGTTGCAGCGCTTTTTTTAATTGATCGTCAGGATCTACCAGAGCTTGATGACAGCTGCGGCAGTCGCGCGCTGCAATATCGTTCTCGGCATTGCAATTGGGACAGCTTTTAAAGCGGAACCTGAACTGACAGCGAGGGTCCCGGCCCTGTGTGTGATTGTCAGTGCTAAACATATCTGGCTGAGTATCTGTATCGCCACATAGCCCTTGGCAGCGGCGGCCAAAATGTTCGATAATATCTCCTTGCGCATTACATTTCCCCCAAAAAATATTGGCGAAATTACACAGCGGGCAAAAAACTTGTACTGGTTGGCTTTCTGAATCCGGTTTTACATCTCCCACCTCCGGGTGAAAGATATTAAATTGGCTGCCGGTGTAATCGAGGATCAAGCAATTCTCTTTATCAGGGGCTAAGCGCAGGCCCCGGCCGACAATTTGCTGGAATAAACTCACCGATTGGGTGGGGCGTAACAGAGCAATTACATCGACATGCGGGGCATCAAAGCCTGTGGTCAAAACAGACACATTGACCAGAAATTTAATCTTTTTGTCTTTAAATGCCTGAATCAGTCGATCTCTTTCACTGTGATCGGTATCGCCAATGATTAATGCGCTTTGATCAAAGGGCAGGTAGCTGAGGATTTCTTGTGCGTGTTTAACCGTTGCGGCAAAAATCATTACCCCCTGACGCGTTCGGGATAACTCTACTACTTGCTCGATAATGGATTGTGTCACTCGCTGATGCTTGACTAATAATTGATTCAACTCACCACTGCTATAACTGGCGTTTTGATAGCCGGGCAGTTGCGAAAAGTCATACTCGGCTATAGTGGCATCGTAGACTTTCGGCGGGGTAAGGAATTTGTGTTTGATCATATAGCTCAGTGGCAGCTCATAGATACAGTGCAAAAAAGCGCGGGGGCTGTCTGCGCGGGTAAAACCGTGATGGTGGTACTGGTATATCCAGCCGGAGCCCAGTCGGTAAGGGGTAGCAGTCAGCCCCAGTACTTTCAAATTACCATTTTGCCGCTGCAAAGTTTTAATAATTGTTGCGTACTGGCTATCGCTATCGTCACTGATTCGGTGGCACTCGTCAATAATCACCAAGCTGAATTGCTGCTGGAATTGATCAAGATTACGTACCGCGGACTGAATGCTGGCAAAGACCACTTTGGCGCTACTGTCTTTTTGCTTTAAACCCGCGGAAAAAACACTAGATTTAAGCCCGTAAAGGTGAAATTTTTTCTGGTTCTGTTCAACCAGTTCTTTGACGTGGGCCAGAACCAGTACTTTATAATTGGCGATAGCAGCGAGCTCGGCGATAACTAAACTCTTACCGGCTCCAGTGGGAAGCACTATAACAGCGGCACTGTCATGCTTTTTAAAGTGCTGGACCGTCGCAGAGACTGCGTCGCGCTGGTAGGGTCTGAGGGTGAGTTTGCTCATTTCGTATTTATGCTTGTACTGTGGGCTAAAGAATTAACGCTAGTTTAGCGAATGCGTATAAGGATTAGTAGCCTATAAGAGAAAGTGGCGGTGCCTAAGCTTAATCTAGGATGGCTGCTAAATGTACAGTTTGGCAGCAAATGCCTTTGCGGATATAGGCAGTTCTGCCAATCAAGTGGCAGTTTGCCAAAGATTGAGAATTATTTATAATTTTAACTAAAACATGCTTGACGATAGGGGGAGGCGCGATTAGGATACGCACCTCTCTTGTAGCGGATCAATTTAATCCTTGAAAAACTGCAGGGAAGGGTAAGTTAAGCGCCCATAGCTCAATTGGATAGAGCAACGCCCTTCTAAGGCGTAGGTTCCAGGTTCGAGCCCTGGTGGGCGTACCAGAACTTACCCTGTGGTGTAATGGTGAGCGTAGCTCAGTCGGTAGAGCTCCGGATTGTGATTCCGGCGGTCGCGGGTTCAAACCCCGTCGTTCACCCCATTTTCTGACAATAGTCAGATAATTGCGAATATCCACGAAGTACAGAGTAAGACCACGCGGGAGTGGTGGAATTGGTAGACACGCCAGATTTAGGTTCTGGTGCCGTAAGGTGTGAGAGTTCGAGTCTCTCTTCCCGCACCATTTACTGACTTTGCACAGTCACCAAAAAAGCAGAGAAATACCTAGCAGTTCAACACTGTGATAGGTGACCACGCGGGAGTGGTGGAATTGGTAGACACGCCAGATTTAGGTTCTGGTGCCGTAAGGTGTGAGAGTTCGAGTCTCTCTTCCCGCACCATTACTGACTTTGCACAGTAACTAAAAAAAGCAGAAAACGCCTGGCAGTGTAACGCTGAATTTAGGTGACCACGCGGGAGTGGTGGAATTGGTAGACACGCCAGATTTAGGTTCTGGTGCCGTAAGGTGTGAGAGTTCGAGTCTCTCTTCCCGCACCATTTACTGGCTTTGCGCAGTAGCCAAAAAAGCAAAGAAAGACTTTTAAACAAGTCGAATGCAGCAAATATTTGATATAGCATTTGTTGTTAGCCACGCGGGAGTGGTGGAATTGGTAGACACGCCAGATTTAGGTTCTGGTGCCGTAAGGTGTGAGAGTTCGAGTCTCTCTTCCCGCACCATTTTTATATCATTTTGTGGTGAGCGTAGCTCAGTCGGTAGAGCTCCGGATTGTGATTCCGGCGGTCGCGGGTTCAAACCCCGTCGTTCACCCCATTCCCTCTGTATTAATCCCTGATCTTTTTCCCTTTTACTAAAGCATTTGGCAATAAATTAACATTTAGCCTTTGATTTTTATTATTTGTCCCCATTATCTGTCTATTGTTATTAAAAGATAAAATAGTCCTTTATAAACTCCGTGTTATTTCTTGACTATTTCTTCCAAGTGGCGGAAAATTCCCGCCTTTATAATTTTGTCTATGCAGTTAAATAGCCTATCTAAATGCTAATTACCTGTAGCTAGACACTTTGCATCTAAACCCAGTCCAAATAACGGATTCGATGGGTTTAGAATGAACACTAAGTATTTATTTGTGAGGAATTCCATGCAAGTTTCAGTTGAAACGAAATCCGCCTTAGAGCGTCAAATGACCATTACTATCCCGGCGGATCGTATTGATAATGATGTTGTTAAACAAGTACAACAAACAGCTAGAACTGTGCGCATCGATGGCTTTCGCCCAGGTAAAGTGCCTCTTAAAGTTGTGCAAAAGCGTTACGGTGCAGGTATTCGTCAAGATGTTGTCGGCGAAATTTTGCAGCAGAGCTTTTACGAGGCAGTACAGCAGGAAAAATTGATCCCAGCTGGCGGACCTAGCATCGAAATGAAAACTGATGAAGCAGGCAAAGATGTAGAGTTTGTCGCTACTTTTGAAGTTTACCCGGAAATCGAACTGGCTGATTTCTCCGCAGTAGAAGTCGCCAAAGAAACTGCAGAAATCACCGCTGCAGATGTTGACCAGATGGTTGAAACACTGCGTAAGCAACAGACTGAATGGTCTGAAGTTAAGCGCGCAGCCAAAGATGGCGACAAAGTGGTACTAGACTTTGAAGGTTTTATCGGCGATGAAGCCTTTGAAGGCGGAAAAGGCGAAGGTGTTGATCTTATCTTGGGTTCAAGCTCTATGATCCCCGGTTTTGAAGAGGCTGTTATCGGTAAAAAAACGGCTAAAGAATTTGATATTAAAGTTACTTTCCCGGATGACTACCAGGCTGAAAACCTTAAAGGTCAAGAAGCGGTATTTAAGGCGACAGCTAAGACTATCTCCGAACCTACGCTTCCTGAACTAAATGAAGAGTTTTTCAAGAAGTTCGGTATGGATTCTGCTGATCTGGAAAGCTTTAAGGTTGATGTTGAAAAGAACATGAGCCGCGAGATGACTCAGTCTCTTAAAGGTAAGCTTAAAGATCAAGTATTTGCTAAGTTAGTAGAGCTTAATGCAATCGCAGTACCTACTGCACTTGTCGATGGCGAAATTGATAACTTGCGTAAGCAGGCTGTACAGCAGTATGGCGGAGAGGGTGCTAACCTTGATTTCAATATGTTGCCGAAAGAAATGTTTACTGATCAGGCGAAGCGTCGTGTCTCTGTTGGTTTACTGGTCCAGGAAGTGATCAAGAGCAACGAAATTAAGGCCGATGATGAGCGTGTTCGCAGCACTATCGAAGAGATGGCTCAGACATATCAAGACCCTAAAGAAGTTGTTGATCACTACTACAACAACGATGACATGCTCAATCAAGTTAAAAGCTTAGTTATTGAAGATCAAGTAATTGATCATTTACTAAGTTCTGCTAAAGTTAATGAAACAGCTGTTAGCTATGAAGAGGCCATAAAGCCTGCAGCTCAGCCTCAAGCAGAAGACGAAGCTAACGAAGAGTAAGCCTATGCACACATTTTGTGCTGTTTAGTCAATTTAAAAAACGATAGTAAGTGTGAACTGGCTATCGTTTTTTTGTTTTATCCGCTGAAGGAGAATTTACATGTCAGGTATTTATCAAGGTAGTCCTAGTTTAGATCCTAGTGCGGCTCTTGTGCCTATGGTGGTAGAGCAGACCGCCAGAGGAGAGCGCTCATATGATATTTATTCCCGTTTACTGAAAGAGCGCGTTATTTTTATGGTCGGTCAGGTCGAAGACCATATGGCGAACTTAATCGTTGCGCAAATGTTGTTTTTAGAAGCAGAAAATCCAGATAAGGATATTCACTTGTATATCAACTCACCGGGTGGGTCGGTAACAGCGGGGATGTCTATCTACGATACAATGCAGTTTATAAAACCGGATATCAGCACCATTTGCTTGGGGCAAGCCGCGAGCATGGGTGCCTTCCTGTTAACAGCAGGCGCTGAGGGTAAGCGTTTCGCACTGCCAAACTCAAGAGTTATGATTCATCAACCTCTGGGCGGTTATCAGGGGCAGGCATCTGATATAGAAATACATACCAAAGAAATCTTGTCTATCAGAGAGAAACTTAATAATTTGATGGCCAAGCATACCGGTCAAGATATAGATATTATTCGTCGTGATACCGATCGTGATAACTTCATGAGCGCGAAAGAAGCGGCGGAGTACGGTTTGGTGGATGAAGTCATTGAGCAGCGTCCGACAGCTGTATAAAATTGATGTAAACAGTATAGTTTAAGCGCCTTGAATTTGAGCTATACTGGTAAATAGAGATTTTTTCTGAAGGCTTTGAGCAATAACTTTATGCTAAAGTCTTCATTGAGAGTATCTGGGCCAGTAGCTGTTAGGTCCAGTGATCATTCAGATAAAGATATAGCACTGTAAATGAGGAAGTCGAATGAGTGATAACATCGACGATAAAGGCAAGGGTGGGAAATTAATCTGCTCTTTTTGTGGCAAAAATCAAGATGAAGTTAAAAAGTTGATTGCTGGGCCTTCAGTTTTCATCTGTGACGAATGTGTTGACTTGTGTAATGACATTATACGCGAGGAGATCAGTAACGCTGAAGAGGCGCCTGCTGAGTCTGATCAACTGCCTACTCCCCAAGAGATTCGCATTAAGTTAGACGACTACGTCATCGGCCAAGAGCAAGCAAAAAAAGTATTGTCAGTTGCTGTATATAACCATTATAAACGTTTGCGTTTTCAGGCTAGCAGCAAAGACAAAGATGATGACTCGGTAGAATTAAGTAAAAGTAACATATTGCTGATAGGTCCAACGGGCAGCGGAAAAACGCTGTTGGCCCAAACCTTGGCGCGGATGTTAAATGTACCTTTTACTATCGCAGATGCCACTACCTTAACTGAGGCTGGCTATGTCGGAGAAGACGTTGAAAACATAGTGCAGAAGTTACTGCAAAAATGTGATTACGATGTCGAACGGGCAGAGCGCGGTATTGTCTATATTGATGAAATTGATAAAATTTCGCGCAAGTCAGACAACCCATCAATCACCAGAGATGTATCCGGTGAAGGTGTTCAGCAGGCCCTGTTGAAGTTGATTGAAGGTACAGTGGCCTCTATTCCACCTCAAGGTGGACGCAAGCACCCTCAACAAGAGTTTTTGCAGGTAGATACCTCTAACATCTTGTTTATCTGTGGTGGGGCGTTTTCCGGGTTGGAAAAAATAATCAGTGACCGTTCTGAAAAGGGTTCCATTGGTTTTAATGCAGTGGTTAAAAGCAAAGACAATGCCCGTTCATTGTCCGAGACTCTGCGTGAGATTGAATCTGAAGACCTGGTTAAATTTGGTTTGATTCCTGAGTTTGTAGGCCGTCTGCCGATGATTGCAACCTTGGAAGAGTTAGATCAAGACGCGCTAATTCAGATTTTGACCGAGCCTAAAAATAGTTTAGTACGCCAGTATGGCAAACTATTTGAGCTAGAGGGCGCTGAAATTGATTTCAGAGAAGAGGCGTTGATTGCTATCGCCGCGAATGCTCTGGAGCGTAAAACTGGTGCTCGTGGCTTACGATCTATCTTAGAGGGGTCACTACTGGATATTATGTATGAATTGCCCTCGATAGATAATGTGACTAAAGTTGTCATAGATCAGGGGGTCATAGATGGAAGTAATAAACCTATTTTAATCTATGAAAATGAAAAAAAAGCTGCCTCTGAAGATTGATCAATGACGCTGATTTAAGCGCCTGGAAAAGCCCGCAATAGCGGGCTTTTTTGTATCTGTAGTAAGCAATAATCTGTATATTTGCTATGATATTCAATCTCTTAAACAGACGATGGTCTTTCATGGAGTTATATGATTTATCCAGCACCGCTAATCTGCGGTAGCACTATCGCTTTGAGCGCATTCTCCTCAGGGGTTCCTATGGCGCTTCATCCGCGGTTGGATTTAGTGATTAAGGACTTTAGAAGCAGAGGTTTTATAATAATTCAGGGCAACTGTCTCAGAGAAGACCAGTTGCATGTCAGCGCCAGTAAAGAGTTGCGCGCCCAGGAGTTGATGGCCTTTTTGCTGGATGACTCTATCTCGGCAATAGTACCTCCTTGGGGTGGGGAGCTGGCAATGGAGGTGCTGGAGCTTTTGGACTATGAAAAAATTAGTCGTGCGAAGCCAAAGTGGGTTTTTGGCTTCTCTGATGTCAGTACTCTTTGCGTAGTGCTCAGTGCTCGCTGTGGGTGGGCTACTGCGCACTGCGCAAATTTTATAGATCTTAGCATCAGTCAGTGCGATCAGCTGACGGCCAGTACTCTACAGTATCTGGCGAGTCCGGCAGGTACTAGTTTTACTCAGCAATCGTCACAAAAACATCAACTGGAATTTGTCGATTATGCCGATGATCCAAACAGTTGTTTGAATTTGACCGAGCCCACCGCATGGCTTTCTCTACAAGGGCAAACTTGCGCCGTTAAGTTTAGCGGCAGATTAATAGGTGGCTGCCTGGATACTATCTTTCATTTGTTTGGCAGTTGTTACTTGGATATACATAAGTTAAAGCAACGCTATGCGGACAAAGGGATCATTTTGTATTTTGAAAATGCAGAGATGCTTCCCTGCGATTTGATCAGGGCGCTGTTAAGCCTGCGTTTCAAGGGAGTGTTAAGTCATTTGAACGGGATCTTAATAGGACGCAGTAGTGCGGAGCAAATTGACAGTGCCGGTCTGAGTTATTTGCAGGCGTTACAATCGGTGTTAGGCCAGTGTGGATGCCCGGTCCTCTACAACGTTGATATAGGACATAAACCGCCAAATATGACGCTGATTAACGGTGCTTACGCAGAAGTTGAATGGGAAAATGCGACTGGACAGATTGAGCAATATTTGATTTAGCAATTAAGTTTCAATGGAAAAATTTTATCAGCGAGTAATGCTTTAATGACAAATGAGGAATCAAGATGTTGATCAGCACTGGGCGGTTATATTTTCGGCCGCTTGTCGTTGAAGATGCGAGCGACTTTTATCGATGGCTCGGCTGCCCAAAAGTGACAAAATACAGTTTGTCAGCTTTTGTCTATCCGCAATCTTTAGCCGATATTGAACAGTGGTTGCGGGGGATTAATCAGGGGAAAAGCGGCGTTGAACTGGCCGTTTGTTGTGCCAAAACTGATAAATTGCTCGGTTATGCAGGCATAGTTTCCATCAGCCAGCTCAATCGCAAAGGCGAGTATTTTATTCTGATAGGGGATGTTGAGTATTGGGGCCGGGGTTTGGGCGCCGAAATTACCCGAGCTATAACTGACTATGGTTTTAATACATTGGGCTTGCATAGAATAGAATTAAGCGCCTTTTGTGAAAACATAGCGGCGATTAAAGCTTATGAAAAGGTTGGTTATCAGCATGAAGGGGTCCTGCGTGATGCAGGTTTCAGGGATGGTAGGTTTTTAGATCAAGTGCAAATGTCGCTCTTGTCTACCGATTGGAGTAGGGTTAATAGCTAGTCTATTGAAAATGAGCTTGGGAAGACCTCTTGCTTGGCTATGCAAGCGCAGTCAATAAGCTACTGAACAGCGTCTCGAGCATTGTTGCACTGTCTAAATGTATCGAATAAGCAGAAGTTACTGAGTAATAAATAAAAATAATCAGTGGGGAGTTTATGAGTAGCAATGCAGATTTGCAGTTTACTTATCGGCAAAAAAACGGTGAATATGAAATATTTCACCGGGGTAAAAAAGCGACCAGTTTACGAGGCGTTAAAGCACGTGAGTTTGCCGATGATCTGCTGGCGTTATGCTTCGCGGACCAGCAGCAATTGATGGCCCGCCTGACTGGGAATTATAAACGCGGCAATGAGCGTACAGCTAAAAATCATCCGCGCAATCGACGATAATTTAAGAAGTAAGCTTAGGGGCATACGAATGAATCTTTTAAGCTTGCTCATCCAATATTTCTGGATAGCCAAACAGCGCCGGAGACCCACCTGTGTGTAAAAAGATAATGTTTTGCCCCTGGCTAAAATGCTTGCGTTCTATTAAGTCGAGCATTCCCGCCATTGACTTGCCAGTGTAGGTGGGGTCTAACAAAATCCCCTCGCATTGAGCGAGCAGGTCGATAGCTTCCAGCAGCGGTGGATTCAGTTGGCCGTAACCGGGATAGAGCATATTATCGTCTACCCATACGTCGGACGGTTTAATTAAGTTTTCAAAGCCGATCATACTGGCAACTTGCAGAGATTTTTTTAGCACCCGTTGCGCTTGTGCTATTTTATCCCTGCGAACACAAAAACCAAGCACTGGGGTGTCGTAGCCTAGGGCCCTAATGCCAGTGAGTAAGCCTGCATGGGTCGCAGCGCTGCCAGTGGCCAACACAACCGCGTCTACTTTAAAAGAGTGTTTCTTGCACTGTTTCAGTAGCTCTACTGCGCAGTCTACGTATCCTAAACTACCATAGGGCTGGTAGTTCTCTGAGAGGGGGATGACATAAGGTTTCTTTCCCTCTGCGCGCAACCGCTCGGCTATCGAAAAGAGTGCTGTATCCGCACCCTCTTCGTCCTCTGTGTGCGGGTGATGGTGAATCTTAGCACCCATCAATTGCATTAAAAACGGATTGCCGGATTGGTAGTATTGTACTTTCCGTCCTGAGACCCGTTGTTCTAATAACACTTCCACCTCTAAATTCAGCTTGCGAGCAGCGGCAATAGTCATACGTACGTGGTTGGACTGGACGGCACCTGTAGTTAATACAGTATCGGCCCCTTGCTGTAGCGCATGACCCATATAGTATTCTAGCTGTCTGGCTTTGTTGCCTCCCATCGCCAGCCCAGTGCAATCATCGCGTTTTATCCAGATCTTAGGCCCATTAAGTTTTTTACTGAGATTAGCTAAGTGCTCTAACGGGGTTGGTGTATGAGCTAGCTCTGCCCTGGCAAATTTATCGGTAAACATGTTCACTCCAAGCAATAAAAATGTACTACTGATTAAATAAAATAAAAATGCCAGTTAGTAACAAGATTACCAGCACTAATTTTTGAAAGAATTGTTGTGCAATGCGTGCACTCAAATAATGTCCTGCTGCAGTGCCTAGCAGCGCAGCAGGTAATAGTGCCAGTGCTGTTAGCCATGTCTGGCTACTGACACCGACCAGTAGTAACTGAAAAATCAGCGCGCCTAAATAAGAGAAAATAAAAAAGCCAGACATAATGGCGCGAAGCTGATTTTTTGTCACAGCGGTGCTGCTTAAATATAGCATCACTATCGGGCCAGGCATGGCGAGGCAGGTTGCCATAATGCCAGCCAGAAAGCCTATAGGCCTAATCCAGTATCTGTCGCTGACGGATAAGCATTGCGTAGCAGATTTCACCTTTGTATCTGGCCTCTGATACAGCCGATAAAAGCTATGTGAGGCCAGGGCGATTAGTAATGCACCGATACTCTGTTTTAGCAGACTTAAATCGATGCTTTGATACAGCCAGATACCTATGGGAAATCCCAGCAGGCAACTGATAGCAAGCATTTTAAGCAAGGGAAGATTGGTGGCTGATTTTAAACTGGGGTAGTGAGCTGCAGACATAGCGAAGGTCAGGATAATGACCAACTGCACTGCATCAGCCGAATCGAGTAAAATTAAAAACGCAGCCACGGCAATCAAACCAAAGCCGAACCCCAATGCCGATTGCACTGTTGCGGCGAAAAAAGTGACTAAAATGAGTGCTGGCCAGAGCATGGCTATCCTTGTTCAATTGATTTGTGATGCTGCTTAACTTTAGCTATGTTAAGTATCGGTGACAGGATTGGAATAAACAAATAATTATGAGCGGCTTTGGCATAACGAAAAGTTATGCTGGCGCTGAGTGGGAAGTGGGAAGTGGGAAGTGGGAAGTAGAAAGTAGAAAGTAGAAAGTAGGAAGTAGGAAGTAGGAAGTGAGCCTGTGAGGACAAAATTAATGTCGAAGATCGGGCGTGGCAGCGATACTTAAGTTTATTTTTAGGTAGTGCGTTTGGAGCTTCCTTTGACGAGCTGTTACAGCGCTCAGTTGTGCAGCCAAACACAGTAGTGGGGATGGGTAGTTAAAGTGGCTTATACCAACTGGTTAAGCAAGGCACCGGATTGGCACTACGAGATCCTCTGGT
>MABF01000023.1 GCA_002163025.1 'Osedax' symbiont bacterium Rs2_46_30_T18 | reverse complement strand
TCGATATTGGCAGTTGGGGTAAAAGTCGCCGTATAAACTTTATCGTCACCTGTAACAGTAAAGCCACTTAGGCTACCGTTTTCTACCGTTACATCTCCCTGAGTAAAGCCTGTGGGTGTCTCGTCGAAAGTAAATGTGACTAACGTTGTTTCGCCTATTTGCAAGGCAGTATCCGCCATCGTGATAGCGACCGTCGGTGCTGTAGTATCAATAGTGTAATTCGCTGAAGTATTCGCGGTACCTGTATTACCCGCCGCATCGGTATAACCCGTACCGACACTAACAATATTACTGCTGTCTTCAATATTGGCGGTGGGAGTAAAAGTCGCCGTATAAACTTTGTCGTCACCAGTGACGGTAAAGCCACTTAAGCTGCCGTTTTCTACCGTAACGTCACTTTGAGTAAAACCCGTGGGCGTTTCATCAAAGGTAAAAGTAACCAATGAGGTTTCACCTGCCTGCAAAGCAGTATCTGCCATCGTAATAGCGACAGTCGGGGCAGTAGTATCAATAGTGTAATTAGCTGAAGTATTGGCGGTACCTGTATTGCCCGCTGCATCGGTATAACCAGTTCCTACACTGACAATGTTACTGCTGTCTTCGATATTGGCTGTGGGTGTGAAAGTCGCAGTATAGACTTTGTCATCACCAGTCACAGTGAAGCCACTTAAACTGCCATTTTCTACTGTCACATCCCCCTGCGTAAAGCCGGTGGGCGTCTCATCAAAAGTAAATGTGACTAACGATGTTTCACCTATTTGCAGTGCTGTATCTGCCATCGTGATCGCAACAGTCGGAGCAGTAGTATCAATAGTGTAATTAGCTGAAGTATTCGCGGTACCAGTATTGCCCGCGGCATCGGTATAACCCGTGCCGACACTGACCATGTTACTGCTGTCTTCGATGTTGGCAGTTGGAGTAAATGTGGCGGTATAGACTTTGTCATCAGCGGTGACTGTGAAGCCACTTAAGCTGCCATTTCCTACGCTGACGTCTCCCTGGGTAAAGCCCACTGGAGTTTCACTGAATGTGAAAGTGACTAGCGAAGTTTCACCGATTTGCAATGCCGTATCCGCCATAATGATAGCCACTGTCGGCGCCACAGTATCTATACTATAGTTTGCTGATGAAGCTGCAGTGCCTGAATTTCCGGCGGTGTTAGTATAGCCAGTACCGACAGTGATCAAATTGCTACTGTCTTCTACATTGGCATTGGCGGTAAAAGTTGCTGTATACACTGCCGGGTCTGCCGTGACGGAGAACCCGCTTAAGCTGCCGTTATCGACATTGACGTCTGCTGGGGTAAACCCCAAAGGATCTTCACTAAAAGTGAATGTAACCAGAGATGACTCTCCAATCGCCAGATCCGTATCTGCCATCGTCACTATCACTGTCGGTGTGACTGTATTTATACTGTAATTGGCAGAGCTGACCGCAGACCCCAAATTACCTGCCGCATCGCTATAACTCGCACTAACGCTGATAGTATTACTGCCATCATCGATGTTGCTATCAGGGGTTAAAGTGGCGCTATACACTTTGCTGTCTGCGGTGACACTGAACCCAGTTAAACTGCCGTTTTCGACGCTGATATCTCCGATATTGAAACCCACTGGGACTTCGCTGAAGCTAAAGGTCACGACCGAGGTTTCGCCAACCAATAAAGTGTTATCCGATATACCAATCGCCAAAGTAGGTGCCAGTGTATCTATACTGTAATTGCTGGAGCTCGCCGCGATGCCAACTGAACCGGCGCTATTGATCCAATTGGCGGCTACACTTATAACATTTGTATCCGCTTCGGTATTGATATCAGGAGTAAATGTTGCGGTATAAACCTTGGCATCCCCAGTCACTGTTAAAGCGGATAAATTACCATTGCCGATACTGATATCAGCGGCACTAAAACCTAGCGGTGCTTCGCTGAAGTTAAAAGTGACTAATGTAGTCTCACCAATTTTTAAGGCACTATCTGCCAGAGATATATTTAATGTTGGCGGGGATAAAGACTCTGCTAGCTCTTCTAGTTCGGGGATGAACAGATCATCCTCGCTGGCGCCGATGAATACTTCTGTTTCAGTTATCTGCTGAACGACAACTTCTATACCCAGTTCCATTAAGCGTTGCAGCACGATAGGGTCGTTCAGGCCCGCTGCCTGATCTAACTGTAGATGTATTCCGTCAATTTTTATCTGTTCCGGGTTGTAGAGCAGCTCTGATAACAGTTTTAGTTTTTCATCACTGTCTTCAGTCACCTCAAATTTGTTACTTACAGTGTTATATGAGTTTAAGGAAATGTCGGGCAAACTGACACTGCAACTATCCTCCCCCTGGCAATTGAGCATAAACTCTTCGAGTATTACTTGAGTACCGTCTGGGTATTGCAGCATTAAATCGTGATTCACCCAGCTGACAGCAGCCCCTGCGACTAGATCCCTACCCTGATCGTCGTAGCTGACTTTGTACTGTTGATTAGCTTGGGTTTGTATTTTGTGAGTTTGTCCCTGATTCAGGAACTGAGAGTTGCCGCCAGTATAGATGTATAACATGATAGTATTCCGCTTATACTTTGTTCAAAATAACAACAATTAGTCCACCCCTTAACAGTTACTTCTCACTCAGAGCCCCGCTAAAAGCTTTATAGACGGGTTTCATTAAATACTGCAATACTGTTCGGGTATTAGTGCGTATATCAATTGTAGCTGTCATTCCGGGTTTTAGAGCGATATCACGAAATTTAGCGTTTGTACTACGGTAGTCTGGGTCGACTGAAACTTGTGCCTGATAGTAAGTATTAGCGACATCTTCAGTGTTTTGTTCTTGAAAAATATCAGAGCTGATATAACTTAATTCACCTGTGATTGAGCCAAAAATTGAGGAGTCGAATGCGTCCAACTTGATTGCGACCGGCATATTCACTTGCACTTGACCGATATCAATAGGTGCAATTTTAGTGTCTATGACCAATTCTGTATCTGTAGGAGTTATTTTCATTATTTCCTCTCCCGGCCTGAGGATTCCCCCTAGAGTGTTAAACTTGAGATAATTAATCACGCCTTCTACAGGCGCGGTAATGTCCGCCTGCTCTTCCGTCTCATGCTGGTCTTGTAAACGGATTTTACTCTCTTGCAGTTCAAGCGCTAACTTTACGACTTCCTCTCGCACTTGCTGCTTGTACCTGTTGTTGATTTTACTGATTTCACCTGCGACCTCATTAACTTGCCGACGACTTCGCATTACATCTAAATGACTGATATCACCACTGGAAAACAATTTTTCATTGATACTTAGCTCTTGCTTAGCCAACACCAGACTATACTCAAAAGTACTGATTTCATCGGCTAGCCCCTGTCGACGCTGCTGGTAGAGTTCTCTCTGTAATTGCGTGTACTGTTGGTAATCCAAAAACTCTGTGCCAAATACCGGTTCCTTATTTTCGCTCTCAGCTTTTGCCCGAACCAAAGCGGCACTGATAGCCGCTGTTTTCGATCTGGCCTCTTCGTATGCTGCATGGGTATGATACTGTTCTAATACCACTAATAGCTGCCCGGCTATCACTTTGTCACCCTCTTTTACTAGCAGCTTTGAAAGCGTACCACCATCGACACTTTGCACTATTTGAACATGGGCGCGAGGTACGACCTGCCCTGTTACTCTGACACTTTGTTCAATTTCAAACACTGATGCCCAGGCGACAAAAAATGCCATACCGACAAACAGCAATAACCCCATCGGAAAAGGGCGGCTCTCTTTCTCTTCTATATCGTTAATAGGCAGAGCCTGACTATCATTGATCGCCAGTCTATGCTCAATACCCTGTTCAATACCTTCAACACTGTGCAGTTTTTTTTGAGCGGACATGCAATACCTCTGCTTGTTTAGCTTAAGCTCTTTTCTTTGACCCGACTTGCTGCATTTTTTCCAGGACCAGAGCTTTCGGTCCATCCATAACTATTTGCTGATTGGCAACCACAATAATGCGATCGACTAATTCCAACATTTCTGGTTTATGGGTCACTAATACCAAAGTGTCATCACTGCTAATTTTCTGTCCAAGAGCCGCAATCAACATTACTTCCAGATTACGATCCATAGAGGCTGTGGGTTCGTCCAGTAACCAAATATGTGGGTCTAATAAGAACACTCTGGTCAGGTTAACCAGCTGTCGTTGCCCACCTGATAATCCTGTTCCCCCTTCAAAAATCGCTTGTTGTAATCCTTGCGGATGAACATTAATCACACTATCCAACAGCCCAGTTGTGCGTGCTGCCTCCAATATTTTGGCATCCCCAGGGTCAATAAGTCCTAAGATAAGGTTGTCGCGCAAGGTACCTGAAAACAACCTGCCCTCCTGCTGGGCATAACCTGTTGCCTCTGCCAGGCAAGGCTTGGCAATATGTGCTAGATCAACATCATCTAATAACGCCCGCCCCTTTTGAGGTTTATACATGCCAGTCAATAACCGCAGCAACGTTGTTTTACCTGAACCCACCGGGCCTAATATGGCAATTTTTTCTCCGGCCTTTATCTGTAAACTATCTATTGTTAGCGCTTTGCGATCGCCGTATTTGACTTCAATGTCATCTAGCCTAAACCGCCCGTCTATATTCTCCAGAATCAACGGATGGTCTGTGCCAAAGTGATCATCTTCCAGCTCCCACAACTGATCTAAGCCGCGCAATGCCGCTTTAGTGTGCGCCCATTGCATTAAGTGTGAGGGGATTGAAGAGACCGGCGCTAAAATCCTTCCCGATAGTATCGAACAGGCAATTAACGCCCCCATGGTCAGCTCGCCTTTGCTGATCAGCAGTGCACCGCTTGCAACCAGCAAGATATAAGAGAACTGCTGAAAAGCAGCCATTACATAGGCGGAGTGTTCCGTTATATTGCGCATCTGCCGCTCATAGCTGCGCGACTCATCGGTGGTATTCATCCAGCGCGATAACATTCGCCAACCGCCCTGGCCCGCTTTGATGCTTTCCGCGCCTTCAATGGTTTCTACCATCAAGCCAACTTTGAAATTAACCGCGCTGTTAACACTGCCGGCCAGTGCCGCTACTTTGCGCCGATAAAACAAGCCAATACTGACACTTAACAAGAAAAACAGTAGTGGTATTAGCGCTAGGGGCCCGGCTATCGCGAACAATATTAATGTGAACATTAAGGCAAAAGGTGCATCCACCAGCAGTTGCGTGGTGAGACTGGTCATAAAGTTACGCACTGTTTCATAGCCGCGCACCTGGGAGGCCAAAGTGCCTACACTGCTGGGCAGCTGATCTATACGCACCGCCAGAAAACGTAAATAGATACTGCGGGCGAGGCGTTGATCTACCTTATCGATTAGACGATCAAATAATTTTGAGCGCACTTTCTTGGAAAATAATTCGTAGATAACGGCCAGCAACACCCCAATGGTCAGTACATAAAGGGTTTGCGACGCCCCTGTTGGTACTACCCGATCGTATACTTGCATCGTATAAAAGGAGGTACCTAAGGCGACTAAGTTAATCGCAATACCTGCAAGCACTGCCTCAAACAAAATTTTCTTATGGGCAAATACTTCACTGCGAATCAATTGGTAAACAGGGCTGCCACCGCCGTAAAATATCTTTTTTAAATCTATATTGGCGACGCTGTAGCCCGTTAGTGACTGGTGACTAGCCTCACTCCATTGGTGCTCCCTTACTTGCCACCACTGCACTATCCACTCTTTAGTGGCATTCTGGCCAACAATAACTCCCCACTCTCCCATGGAACTGCAGATTAGCGCCGGAAATATTGAGGGTTCGGATCTGCCGAGCCATTTAGCCTTTTTTAAATGCAGTACTTCTGTGACTATATTTAACTGCTTGCTGGCACTGCTCTGCGCGTCAACGCTGATACAGGCCTCTTGAATCGCCAGGCGATCAATGGCGCTATTTTGCATTTGACAAATTTTTATCAGGCACGGCTGCAGCGTCGAGGTATGGTTCATATGATGCCCCTCTTATAGCCTTGTGCTCCGCGGGTTAATATTGCCAGACGCCAGGTAACAACCAGGTTATGAGTTTGCGCATCTGCTAACTTGATGCTGCTATTGACTAAATCCCTAGCGGAGTTAAGTACATCCAGCCAGTTTTTATGCCCGGCCAAGAACTGCCTTTTATAGGAAGCGGAAACCTGAATAGCAGTGTCTTGTGATACTTTCAGCGCTTTGATCCTCTCTTCGAAGGATTCGGCCAACAAATAATCAGTCAGTACTTGTTCCACTATTGATACTTGCTCTAATGCAATATTTGCATTAGCAGCCTGCTGCTGAGCGAGCGCCTCCCTAATGCCGGCACTTTGCGCATAACCGGGGCCAAAAGTTGATTGCAACTGTAAAAATACGCGGGTATCTATGGCACTACTTTTAGTACTGTAATTACCATATTGGCTTTCAAGTCTAAGTGACAAGGTGGGCTGAAAATACTTTTCTCGCTCTTGGCGGGCTATTCTGGCCAGGTCAAATTGCGCGCTGGCCAAATGCAGGTTCGGGCTGATTTTTTTCGCTTCATCTAATAACTGTTCCTGCGAAGAGAGCACTTCAATCGGTATGGTCTGCGGTTGCCCGGTCGTTAAATCGATAGAGCTGATCTTTTGTCTGACTAACTGTGATAGTCGGGTCAGGGATATTTGCTCATCGACAATAACAGCCGCCAACTCTGCACGAGTCGAAGCAAGCCGCCCATCAGCCAAGGCTAAATCACTGCGCGCGGACGAGCCTAACCGGACCCGACGCTTTACCTGATCACGCAGTTTTTGGTGTTCTTGCAAGCTTTTGGCCCATGCCTGACGCTTTTTGAAAGCGCTTAGCCAATTGCCGTAGCTTTGAATTACATTTAACGCCAGCGCCTGTCTGTTCTGTTCAGTTTGTGCCTTTATCGACAGAGTTTTAGCCACAGCCCTGTCTCTACCGGCTTCTAACCTGCCGGCACTCCACAAGGGCTGCGTCACGCCGAAGGTGATTTTGTGGTTATCGCCTGCATAGGCATCAGAACTGCTAGCGTTATAGACGGTTTCTGCATCCAGTGAAAAACTGGGCTTAAATTGTTGCTTAGCGCCATCCAGTGCTGCCGCTGCTGCGCTAGTTCTGGCTTGTAAAACTTCTACGGAGGGATGATGTTGCACTGATAATTCAATTAACTGCGGCAGGGACAGCGCATTGGCGGAGCTAAAAGCACAGACCAGACCCACCGACAGCGATAGCTTAAACCAGCTTTTCATGATAAATAGAGAATAACAACTACGCCCCAAACTCTTTATCAAACCCATAATCCTTTAGCAACAAATATTCTTAATTAAAATAAGTGTAGTAAAGCAATATAGTTATTTCCTTCTTTCTCCAAAAAATTCAGCAGTGTATGGCGAACATTTCACTTGGCCCTAGCCGTAGAGGCAGATAAGGTGGACATCTCAGGGTCATCGTATACGAATATTTCTGGCCCGATCTGCGACAGTTTCGCAACAAAATTAACCTCGTATCCGACATGGCTATTGATAAAAATACAGCCTAATAAATACTTCGGTCTAATCGTGCTAGCGATTTGCGTTGTATTCGACGTAACAGTGCAGTCATAAGTACAGTA